>JANNRW010000208.1:0-11644 GCA_031401815.1 Geobacteraceae bacterium
TTTTTACAGGGATGAACAGGATGGACAGGATGAAACCATAAAACCATTGAAGAGTTTGGACACTACTTGATTCAGATATGGTGTAATACTCTCGCAGAGGACATCTGGTCTCAATCTGTTTTTTTATCCTTTGAGTCCTTATTCGCTGCCAAGGAACAGTTTGATTGCTGCAATAAAAGCTCTCCCTTCTTCTATCTTCAGCGAGGCAACCGGTTCGATGATTTCCTCATCTATGTCATAGTCGGCTATTTCTCTGACTTTACGAGCATTCATCAACATTTTATGGAATCTGGGTTCAATCCTGCCCGGTTTCGCAAAATAGTAACCAAACGCCGATTCCACTGCCGAATGCTTGACCAGATCGATCCCTTCGGCTGCCAATAGTGCTTTGGCTGCATAAAACATGGCGTAGTAGATCTTGCTGGCAGCGTCCGGCGCATGGCCGTGCAGCATCAGATCCTCTGCTACAAGAAGGGCATGATCCGCCTTATCCAGATAACGCCTGATTTCGTCGGTCATACCGTAATTCCTTCCCGCTCAATTGCCCGGTAATATGAGTAACCCTTTGCGGCTGCATTACGGAACCGTTCCTCGCTAAATACCTTGAGGGAGATAATCGGCTTGAAATCGTGCTCCCACATCAGATTATAAGCAATCTCATCAAGTCTCTGTTCCAGTATCAAGCTGTTTTCATCCACCAGAGCTACCAGATCGAGGTCAGAATCAGGTCCAAAATCGCCACGTGCACGTGAACCATACATGATCATATGACGAATATGCGGGACTATATCTGTCGGCAAACGCCGCTTGAATTCCTCTATGAGTGCCCTGTCCTGCTCGCCCATTTAGTCTCCCATTTTACAAGATATTCCGAAACAGCTTACTTTGTTCATGTGTGCAATGTATATCAGGGTTCACTAATTTGGCAACAGCCAAATATACTTGCAGGTTCAAGAGGATTGAATGTCTATAAATCGGGTGGATTGATGCAGGGTGTTTACATGAGTGCGTAATACCAGTACCCTTCGGGAAGTTGCACCCGCTTTTTGATGTTGAGGAGTTCTGCTCCGGCAATGGTTACTGACCGGTGAGCAACTGAGTAGATATCGGTTCCGATTATCACTGCCCGGTCAACAGTATCCGGGTAGGTGCCATAACCTGTGCTGACTGTCCCGGCCGATATGTATCCGCGTTGGATGATGCTCCCCGGGTTCACCTCGAATACCCTTAGTCCGGAACTGTAACCTGTTGAACCGCTGCTGTAGTCAAAGTAGGGGATAGTAAGGAGCCCAAGTGGTTCGTAGTAGAGAAAAGAGTGGTAGTCATAGAGAGCTGTAGACCAGCCGCTCCCAAGCTCATACTCTCCCAGAAGCAGCGGGTTTGCAAGATTCGACACATCGAAGAGCTGAAGTTTGTTGCCTGTGACCCGACCGTTTTGGTCTGCAGACTGTCCGACAGTCAGGAGTCGGCTGTTGTTTGGTCCAATCAGATGAATATAGGTGGCAAAGCCGCTCACCTTGATTTCACCAGACTTGCGAGGGTTTTGCGGATCACTCAGATCAAAGGTGAAAAGAGGATCGACCCTGCGAAACGTAACCATGTAACCTCGATCTCGGTCAAAGCGCATGGAGTAGATCCTCTCGCCAGGCGCAATTCCTTCAACTTTTCCGGTCTGAACAAGTTTTCCGCTCTGCTCGGAAAAAACAGCCAACTGGTTGCTGATCCCTTCTCCCCACCATCCGCCACGGGTTGAGCCGATACGGAGATAGCCGTTATACTCTCCCAGACTGAATTGATCATTTATCCAGCCACCAACAATACCGCTCCCCCGGTAGATTGGCTTTCCGCTACTGCCAGTAACAGAGAACTTGTGGATGGCAGTCCAGGGCTCAGGGTTTGCAGGGGGCGCGGCAACACCGGCAACCGGCTCAATCCAGAACCAGCTGTTCCCTGAAGTCAGATAGAGCGCCTCTGTAGACATGTAAATACCGCACCAGGCGCTTAGCACCCCTGAACTCGTGACCTGAGGCAAAGCCTGGCTGGTATCAATGGCAATCACCAGTGAAAGATCCGTACCGTTCCCTGTTTCCGGGAAGAAGAGTTCAGCACTCTCTATAAGCCGACCAGTAACCGGTGCATCGGCAACTCCAGCGAAATAGGTTGTCCGGCTGTACTCAGGAAGAAGCTCATTGATGGTCAACGCATCGATCCTTTTCAGATTCTCTGTAGTGGCTTTGGCGCTTGCCTCCTCAAATGCGCTCCAGCCGGTTGCCCCCTGCGGGAGATAGTCCCAGGGTGTAACCGGGTTCGGGAGGTCAATCATGTGGTTGGTAATGAGATAAATTGTACTGTTGATTCGCCTGCTCCCCTGAATCGCTCCGGGGAATTCGTATCTTGTCTTGAGCAACGGCGCTGCCGGAGTAGCAACATCATACCGATAGAGACGGGTGAAGGGGCGGACACCCCTTCCCGCAGGGGCAAACATCCCCACGGCTGGTGTAACAATTACGGCGGGATAAAGCGGAGTAGTAACAAGCGTAACATGACCATTGTCCAGGTATAGCTCACTGATCTGCTCTTGCAGGTCAATGTCGCTTAAAATAGCTGCCTGCTCCGGGGGCTGGGCATTCAATACCAGAAAACGGCTCCCGCGAGCCAGGTAGATGTAGTTCCCGTCGGTCTTTACCAGATCTCCTTCATCAACTCCTTTCTCCTGAATGTTTGTTCCGGAAAAGGCGGGTGCCGCAGAACTGCCGCTCAAGGTCTGCAAAGATCTGTCATTAGCCATTGCTCCGTTTGTCATGACAGAAGGTGTAATAACCCCGCCACCTCTTAACCCTTCATAATAATACTGAGTCTCCTGTCGCTTGTACCGTTTTACAAGCTCGGCCTTCAATCTGATTTCAAGAGCGCTGCTATCGGCGGGCTTTACGAGCTTGACCGAAATTTCCTGAGTGCTGTTTTGCGCTGTAGATCCGCCGCTGCTACAGGCAGCAAGCAGAAAAAGTGCGGCAAGAGAAGCAACAGAGGTAATTAGACGTGAAAATATCGTATTGCGCATGACAGGCACCCCTTTACGGTCATATTAATTATTATTATATCGCCAACAGTTGAAACGGGCAAGAAACATACTCTCTGTCAAGGGTACCGAATGCCTGGTTACAGACCGCTGAGACATTGACAGCCAGGCAGTCGCAGTGTAAATTGGGCGCATATTCAAGTATCTGCCTAAATGAACCCTCAAGAGGTATCCGATGGCCTTCAGAACAATTGAATGGCGCAACAACAAGGTAATCATGATCGATCAGACCCGCCTTCCGGGTGAGGTAATCTACAATGAATACGAAGATTTCCAGGGGGTAGCAGAGGCGATTCGCGGCATGGTCATCCGTGGAGCACCGGCAATCGGAGTTGCAGCTGCAATGGGTGTTGCTCTGGGGGCAAAGGATATCATTGCAGATACGCATGAATCTTTTTCCAGGCAGCTTGAAAATGTCTGCAACATTCTGGCTGCTACCCGACCGACAGCAGTCAACCTCTTCTGGGCCATCGAACGGATGAAGCGCGTGGCAGCAGCCAACAGCGAAAAGGATATCAATTCGATTCGGGCACTCTTGAAGGCCGAGGCAATAAGCATTGAAAATGAAGATCTCCGGATATGCCGGGCAATCGGACAGCATGGGGCTCCGCTCATCCGGGAAGGGGCGACTGTCCTGACCCACTGCAATGCCGGCGGGCTGGCCACAGCCGGTTATGGCACAGCATTGGGAGTAATCCGTGCTGCCCATGATGCAGGTAAAAAGATCACTGTTTTTGCCGATGAAACCAGACCATGGCTCCAGGGGGCGCGCCTGACCGCCTGGGAGCTGATGCAGGACAACATTCCGGTAACACTCATTACCGACAACATGGCTGGCTGGCTGATGCGCAAGGGAGAGATCGATTGTGTCGTAGTCGGTGCTGACCGGATTGCCGCTAACGGCGACACGGCAAACAAGATAGGAACTTACTCTGTTGCTGTTCTGGCTAAAGAGAACCGGATACCGTTCTATGTTGCTGCGCCAATATCCACTCTTGACCTCTCACTTCAAAGTGGCGATCTTATCCCGATCGAAGAGCGCCATCCTGATGAAGTCACTCATCTGGCCGGCCTGCCCATTGCGCCAAAGGGTGTCAAGGTTCGTAATCCGGCTTTTGACGTAACTCCGGCAAAATATATCACTGCCATTATCACTGAAAGAGGTCTGGCAAGGGGAGAGTATGAGTCGAGTCTCAAGGCACTGGTTGGTCAATGAGCCCTTCCATTGACACCAGTACGATTCTTGAGGCTGCTCTTCTAATGGATCTGGAAGGTGATAATGAGCGGATTCTTGCCGAGTTTCTGGGGGAACTCGGCTTTTCCTATCCGATCCGCTCAGCCACCAACATTCGCCTGCTCTCTGCCTGCCTGCCAGCAGCTTCGCTCCCTCTGCTGCTGGATGCGGCGCTCGCCTCCTCCATGCCTGACATGGCACTAAACAATCTGGAGAGGATAAGCTCTGTTGTTCCAGCTGAAGAGCTTCTTTCTACCTGTACAGACAGCTCTTCTGTACACCGTCTCTGCACGATTCTTGGCGCATCCCTCTTCCTCACCAACATAATCTGTCGTGATCCTGAAGCTTTTTCAGAACTTTTTACAAAAAACAGGATCGCGACCCGCCGCAGCGAAGCAGAGATGCTTGCCGCGCTGCACCATCAGCTTCCGCCAGAGCTCGGTTATGCTGCCCTCTTCTCTTTCCTGCGCAGATTCAAATACCGCGAAATGCTCCGGATAGCGGCACGTGATCTCAGCGGTCTTGCCCCTCTTGAAGAGGTTACAGCTGAGCTCTCCTCTTTAGCTGCTGCTTCACTGCAAGTTGCCTGCGAAGTCACACGCTCACTACTGATCCTTGAGCACGGAGCCCCTTTGCTGACCGGTGAAAGCGACTTGTCTGAAGCTGAGCTTACTGTCTTTGGAATGGGGAAACTGGGGGGGAGGGAGCTGAATTTCTCCTCAGATATCGACCTGATCTACTTTTACACCTCAGACCAGGGAGAAACTGTAGGGGTACCTGATGTAAATGGCAATATTTCCGGGAAAATCTCCCTGCACTCCTTTTTTGTCAAACAGGCGGAGATGATCACGAGGGCTGTTTCCCAGGTAACCGAGGATGGCTTTGTCTTTCGGGTAGACCTTGTCCTTCGACCGGAGGGGAAAAGCGGCGACATGGCCATATCGGTTCGCTCTGCCGAGGTCTACTACGAACTGTGGGGACAGTCGTGGGAACGAGCGGCCATGCTCAAGGCCAGACCTGTGGCAGGTTCAATCCCGCTGGGAAAGACTCTCCTTGGGCAGCTGGAGCCGTTCATTCACCGCAAATATCTCGACTACACCCTGATTGAAGACATGATGGCCATGAAGAAGAAGATAGATGCCTCTTTGGCCAGAGAGCGAGAAGGTGAATACAATATAAAGCTTGGTCGCGGCGGTATTCGCGAAATAGAGTTTTTCATACAGACATTGCAGCTGGTCTATGCAGGGAAAAGGCCGGAACTTCGGGAGCGCAATTCACTGAAGGCTCTCTCCATTCTGCTCCAGGCCAGCCTTATCAGCGAGCAGGATTATCTTGCCATGAGCCGTGCCTACCGTTTCTTGCGGACAGTCGAGCACAGGATTCAGGTAGTGCAGGAGCGCCAGACTCACAATCTCCCGCAAAAAGATGATGAATTCCTCGCATTGGCCAGACGAGCCGGTTTTACCGATGGAGATGCTGCAGATATTTTCAGAAACGCCCTTGAAGAGCACCGTATGGCAGTATCATTAATCTACGGAACACTTTTCCTCTCAAGTGACGAAAAGATGAAAGAGGAGATTGAACCTGAAATTTCTCATTTCTTTGACCGCAGCGCTGATCCCGAACTTCTGAAAGATATGCTTGCAGAGCGCCGCTTCAGGGATGTTGAAGCTGGCTATGCACATCTTCTGCTTCTGCGGGACGGGCCACCTCGCGCAAAACTTACCGAGCGTGTCCGGAGGATTCTGGGGAAAATAGGGCCAGCTCTGTTACAGGAGATTTTTGCCTCGCCAGATCCGGACATGGCGCTTACAAACCTTGAGCGTTTTCTCTGTGCGCTTGGTTCCCGCTCCTCTTTTTACGCTCTTCTGGGCGAGAACCGGGAAGTTCTCAAACTGATCGTTTCGCTCTTTGGCATGTCAGAATTTCTCTCCAAGATTTTTATCGGTCATCCCGAACTGCTGGACAGCATGGTCGCCCGCACCTTTGCCTCGTCATTCAAGGAGAAGCAGGCCATGGAGCTGGAACTTGCAGACCTGCTCTCCCGCGCAACTGATTTTGAAGAGCTGCTTGACACCCTCAGAAGATACCGCCATGAAGAGTTTCTCCGGATCGGAATGAATGACATCTACGGCAAACTTGGACAGACTGAAATAGCCCTGCAACTCACCTATCTTGCCGAAGTTTCACTTGCAGCCGCCTGCCTTATTGCCAAAAAGGAGTTGATCCGTTTTGGCTCTCCAACCTTCAAGGATCCTGACGGGAGCGAGAAAGAGGCAACCCTTGCCATCATAGGGATGGGGAAGCTGGGTGGGTATGAGCTAAACTATCACTCAGACCTTGATATTATCTATATCTACGACTTTCCCGGCGAGACCAGGGGGGGGAAGGTAATCTCGAATCATGAATACTTTGCCAAACTTGGCCAGAAAATTATTCTGATCCTGACTACTCAAACCAGAGAGGGTTATGTCTATAAACTTGACACAAGACTACGTCCTTCAGGAAATGCCGGCCCACTGGTAACTTCGCTCGAATCCTTCAAGACCTATCACCGCGATGAAGCTCAGATCTGGGAGCGCCAGTCGCTGACCAAGGCAAGGGTAGTTTACGGCAATAATGAGCTGGCAGAAGGGATCAACTCCATCATCCGTCACTCTGTTTACGACTTCAGTGCAGATGATTCTGCCAGGGCTGAAATACATCGCCTTCGTATGCGGATGGAAAATGAAATCGCCAGAGAGGGGGATGGTAATTACAATATCAAGACTGGTCGTGGGGGGATGGTAGATGTCGAGTTCATCGTCCAGTATCTCCTGCTCAAGCATGGCTGCAATACCCCTGATATCAGGAGCGTAAGCACAATTATCGCGCTCAAGACAATCTCTTCTCTCGGCATTCTCGACAGTGACGACTCCACCCACCTGCTTTCAGGCTACAAATTCCTGCGACGACTTGAAAACAGGCTAAGAATCGTGCATGATCACTCCATAAATGATCTTGGCGGGAGCAGGGAGTATCTAGACATGCTTGCAAGGCGGCTTGGGTATGACCCGAAATTGCGCCACCCCGGTGAAGCACTTATGAAAGAGTATGAGCAGGTAACTGAAAAGATCCGGGGGGTGTATGACCGGATTCTCGGGGATGCTACAGGGTAAGCTGGAAAAGTAATGCATTTATCAAAAGGAGTCTATATGGATCTGCATGAAAATCTGAAGTCTCTTGGACAAGGCAAAACAATCTACCGTTACGACATGCCGGACAGCAACCTGCTCGAATCCTTTCCAAGCCCCTTTGCCCTGCCGGAGCGAAATCCCTGTAATGCCACAGGAACCGTGCATATAGAGTGTCCTGAATTTACCTGCTTATGCCCTCTCACAGGTCAGCCCGACTTTGCCCGGATAGTAATAGACTATCAGCCAGACAAACTCTGCGTCGAAAGCAAGAGCCTTAAGCTTTATCTCGGCACATTCAGGATGTTCGGCGAATTTCACGAGGCAGGGGTCAACAGGATCTGTAATGACCTTGTAAGACTGCTTGAACCGGTCAGCCTGACAGTTGTCGGTGAATTTACCCCCCGTGGAGGGATCCCTTTCTGGCCGAAGGCTGTTTATCAGCGGCCATAAAACTGCCCCTTTACATGTTTAGCAAATACAGAGCAGGTTTGGCAGAGTTGATAAAAAAAGGAGCGGCATCACTGCCGCTCCTTTAAAATATCCATATGAAGTTGACCTCTACTTGCGGACTCCCTTGCCTGCTACCTGCATCCGGATAACTGCCCGCTCAAGAGCAGCTTCGTAAACCTTGAACTGCTTGTCTTCAGGTGTCAGTTTTTTAAGCATCTCCTCTGCCCTGCCAAGAGCAGCCTTTGCTCTCTCCAGGTCAATATCGTCCGCCCGCTCGGCTGTCTGTACAAGTACAGTCGCCTTGTCGTCCTCAACTTCAAAATAACCCCAGTTGACTGCCATGTTATGAATGACGCCATCCTGTTTGTAGCTGAATTCGCCTATTTTGAGTGATGACAGAAACGGAGCATGTCCCGGAAGAACACCAAATTCGCCAAGTATTCCGGTTGCCGATATCTCATCAACCTCTTCGGAGAGTATTTTCTTGTACGGTGTAACAAGTTCAAGTTTGAGTTTTTCAGCCATATGCAAACCTCTAGGCTCTGGGCTCTGGGCTCTGGGCTCTGGGTTTACCCCTATAGAGCCTCATGCCTAGAGCCTCCTGCCGTACTTAATTATGCTGCCAGCTTCTTCGCCTTCTCGATAACCTCTTCAATAGTGCCAACCATGTAGAATGCCTGTTCAGGAAGATCATCATACTTTCCTGCAACAATCTCCTTAAAGCCGCTGATGGTGTCTTTAAGCTCTACGTAAACCCCTGGAGTTCCGGTAAAGGCCTCGGCAACGTGGAACGGCTGGGAGAGGAAACGCTGGATTTTACGGGCGCGGGAGACGACGAGTTTGTCTTCTTCGGAAAGTTCATCCATGCCGAGAATGGCGATGATGTCCTGAAGATCCTTGTAGCGCTGCAGTACGTACTGTACAGAACGGGCGACTGCATAATGCTCTTCGCCCACAACCTGCGGGTCAAGAATTCGTGAAGTAGAGTCGAGCGGATCAACAGCCGGGTAGATGCCGAGCTCTGCGATCTGACGGGAGAGAACCGTGGTGGCGTCAAGGTGCGCAAAAGCAGTTGCAGGAGCCGGGTCGGTAAGGTCGTCGGCCGGTACGTAGATTGCCTGGACAGAGGTAATGGAGCCTTTGTTGGTCGAGGTAATCCGCTCCTGAAGCTCACCCATTTCGGTTGAAAGGGTCGGCTGGTAACCAACGGCTGAAGGGATTCGGCCAAGAAGAGCCGAAACTTCCGAACCTGCCTGGGTGAAACGGAAGATGTTGTCGATGAAGAGGAGAACGTTCTGCCCCTCTTCGTCACGGAAATACTCTGCAACTGAAAGAGCTGAGAGTGCAACCCTGGCGCGCGCCCCTGGCGGCTCGTTCATCTGGCCGTAAATAAGCGCTGCCTTGTCAATAACACCGGAGTCCTTCATCTCATGCCAGAGGTCGTTCCCTTCACGGGTACGCTCGCCAACCCCGGCAAATACGGAGTAGCCGCCATGCTGCTTGGCAATATTATTGATCAGCTCCATGATGAGAACGGTTTTGCCGACCCCTGCGCCACCAAAGAGACCGATTTTGCCGCCTCGGGCATAAGGTGCAAGTAGATCAACAACTTTTATGCCGGTTGTGAATGACTCGACCTTTGTTGACTGATCCTGGAAGGAAGGGGCAGGACGATGTATTTCATACTCTTTCTCGTTGCCGATAGGGCCCATCTGGTCAATCGGCTCGCCGATAACATTCATGATTCGCCCGAGTGTCTTGCTCCCTACCGGCATGACAATCTGCTTGCCGGTATCAATTACCTGCTGACCACGCACCAGTCCGTCCGTTGCATCCATTGCAATGGTGCGAACAGCATTTTCACCCAGGTGCTGGGCGACTTCGAGTACCAGGTTCATCTCACGATCATCAATGGCAGGGTTTGTGACCCGCAGGGCGTTATAGATCGGGGGGAGTTTCCCCGGCTCAAACTCGACGTTGATAACAGCGCCGATAACCTGTGTAATTTTACCGATATTCTGACTCATGGTATTTCTTTCCTCCGTGTGGCCTGCCGGCCCTCTATAGTATGGATATGAATCCTCTGTTATCCCTTGACCGACTCGGCACCTGATATGATCTCCATGAGCTCCTTGGTGATGGCCGCCTGGCGCGCCCGATTATAAATCAGCGTAAGCTTGCCGATCATTTCGGTCGCATTCTTGGAGGCGCTGTCCATGGCTGTCATCCGTGCGCCATGTTCACCTGCAAGTGACTCAAGCAGTGCCTTGAACATCTGCACCTCGATATGTTTCGGGAGAAGTTCAGCAAGAAGCTCGGTCTGACCCGGCTCATAGATATACTCGCGAGTTACTGCTTCATCGTCAGATGAAGCTGCCGGAGTTACCGGCAGAAGCTGCTTGAAGGTAATATCCTGGGACATGACACTTCTGAATTCGTTATAGACAATATGGACTTCGTCATACTCTTCAGCCAGGAATCCGTCGATTATCTCCTGCGCCAGGAGCGCAGCAGTCTGGTAATTCAGGTTGGACTGGATATTGGCGTAGTTTTTCCATACTCCGTGCCGGTTTTTGAGGAAATCGTACCCCTTGCGACCTATGGCAAGGACTTTGAGTTCGGCAAAGGAGCTCTTCTTCTCCTTGATGAAACGGTCAGCAGCCTTGCAGAGATTGGCATTGAAACCACCACAAAGCCCTCTGTCAGAAGTGACCACAACAAGCAGCGCCTTGTCTGCCCCTTCCCTGCGCTGCAAAAGAGGGCTGCAATCCAGCTCGGCATTACCAGCCAGACGGTTCAATACTTCAGCCAGCTTGCTTGCATACGGCCTGGCAGCAACAACATTTTCCTGGGCGCGGCGCAGTTTGGCGGCAGAGACCATCTTCATGGCCTTGGTTATCTGTCGCGTGCTCTTGACCGAACTGATCCGCTTTTTGATGCTCTTTAAACTTGGCATAACAAAAAACCGTCCTTGACTTAGGCTGTAAACTCTTTCTTGAATTCATTCAGAGCAGCAATCATCTTGGCCTTCAGACCATCATCAATAGCCTTTTTCTCTTTCATCTCGGCAAGGATGTCGCTCTTGCGGCTGTCAAAGAAACTGTACAACTCTGATTCGTAACGCTTGAGCAAGGAAGATGGATATGCGTCAATAAAGCCATTGTTAGCAGCAAAGATGATAAGTACCTGCTTTTCATTGGAAAGCGGCTGGTACTGGGGCTGCTTGAGGATCTCGACAAGACGCTCGCCCCGTGCAAGCTGCATCTGGGTCGCCTTGTCAAGGTCTGAACCGAACTGGGCAAAGGCGGCCATTTCGCGATATTGAGCCAGGTCGAGACGGAGTGTCCCTGCAACCTGTTTCATTGATTTGGTCTGGGCGGAACCTCCAACCCTGGAAACCGAGATACCAACGTTGATGGCCGGACGGACGCCGGAGTAGAAAAGATCTGACTCAAGGAAAATCTGTCCGTCAGTAATCGAGATGACGTTAGTAGGAATGTAGGCTGAAACGTCACCTGCCTGGGTCTCTATGATCGGAAGCGCAGTAAGCGACCCTGCCCCGCACTCATCGGAGAGCTTGCAGGCACGCTCAAGCAGACGGCTGTGAAGATAGAATACGTCACCGGGATAGGCTTCTCGTCCCGGCGGACGTCTAAGGAGCAGGGAGAGCTGACGATAGGCAACTGCCTGCTTGGAGAGATCGTC
>JANNRW010000209.1:0-4918 GCA_031401815.1 Geobacteraceae bacterium
GGGTGGGTGAAGGTGCCGTCATCGTAAAGCATGGCAAATTACCCCACCCCCTAACCCCCTCCCGCAAGGGGAGGGGGGACTTATAAGGCAACTGCAAATACCAAACCGGACACTACTGCCTTTATCCCTGTTTAAAAAAGGATTTTGACGTGTACTGAATGTTACTCCGCTCGAAGCATAATTTCGTCTCCATCGGCGATATCATGGCATTGCTACATGTACGATCAGCTTGCCGAAGTTCTTCCCTTGCAGTAGTCCGATGAATGCCTCCGGAGCGTTTTCGAGCCCTTCGACAATATCCTCCCGGTATTTGATGACCCCCTCCCTTACCCAGGCGCTCATCTGTTGGTAGAACTCCTCATAGCGGCTCCCGTAATCCTCGAAAATGATGAACCCCTGCATTCTGATCCGCCGCACAAGCAGTGTACTGGTCAAAAGCCCAAGTCGATCCGGGCCTTGTGGCAGCCCGGTATCATTGTAGTGAGCGATCAAACCGCAGATCGGGACACGGGCGCAACTGTTCAAAAGAGGTAGGACAGCATCAAAGACCGCGCCACCGACACTTTCGAAGTAGACATCAATCCCCTTGGGACAGGCTGCCTTCAACTGCTGGGGAAAGTCGAATCTGCGGTGATTCACACAGGCGTCAAAGCCAAGCTCTTCCATAACAAAACTGCATTTTTCCGCAGCGCCGGTTATACCGACAACACGACAACCCTTGAGCCTGGCAATCTGACCTGCCACAGATCCGACCGCTCCGCTTGCAGCAGCGAGAACCACAGTCTCACCCTCTTTCGGCTGTCCGATATCGAGCAGCCCCATGTAAGCCGTGAAGCCGGGCATGCCGAGTACACCCAGTGCAAGTGTCGGTGAGGCCAGCCGGGGATCAAGCCTGGAAAGACCGGTACCGTCAGATATTGAGTAGTCCTGCCAGCCGGAGTAACCGAGGATCATATCGCCACTTTTGAACCCATCATGACAAGAGACTTCGACAACAGAGACCGTACCGCCAACCATAACATCCCCAACTGCTACTGGCGGAGCGTATGACTTGCCATCGCTCATCCGACCGCGCATGTAAGGATCAAGCGAAAGATAAAGAGTTCTCAGCAAAACCTGTCCATACTCCGGAACCGGAACAACAAGAGCTTCAAGACGAAAGTTATCATCTACGGGAGCCCCCATAGGCCGTGAGTGCAGAACAATCCTTCTATTAACCGAATGGTTTTGTGGCATCTGGCTTACCTCGTCTGTAATTATTCGCGTACATAAGTGTCCTGATCGTTTCTATCAACCATTTTCATTACACGCATGTACTCCTCCGAGATTATTTCGTAATGTTTGCGGGTTTCTTCGAGCATACTGGCAAAAAGATCCTGAACATACGGCTCGCGAATGGTTTCTACAAAGAGCGTATAGCTGTCAATGCAGGCCTGCTCCTCCTCGAGTGCAATCCTGAGCGCCTCTTTTTCGGCAGTGTTGCAGTTGACCGAGTGGATCAGGATGCAGTAGTACGGATCAGCAAAAATATTCGTATAACTTTTGCCCAGAATATTGACAAGTTCACTTTCACTCCCCTGGTACAGATTGCAGAATGATTCCAGATGACTTGCCTCCTCCCTTGCCAACAGTTCAAATATCTCTCTGGTTTTGTGATCCTTGACCAGAGCAGTAACAGCTCGATAAAAACTCAGACTCCTGGTCTCGATGGCTATAGCAGTTTCAAATGCTGTTTGATGCAAGGGATCCATTAATTTCTCCTTTCATATTGAACTTGAAAGTTTAAACAGTATCGTTCAAGAGATAATAGCAACGTTAAGTTGCAGTAAAGATGGGTGTATGTCTGAATTTTTAATCGGATTTTCTGACGGCAGTATGAAGGGTTTTTCAGATTGTCATGCGATGATGTCCTACTCTTGCGGAATGTTTATCAAAGGGTAAAAAAGAATACAGCCCCCTCCCCTTTTGCTCCTTCAGCCCAGACTCTGCCGCCGTGACGCTGGATAATCCTCTCCACGGTTGCCAGGCCGATACCGAAACCTTCGATCTTTTCTGCAGATTCAAGACGATGAAAGGGGGTAAAAAGATTTTTTGCCTCTTCAGGATCAAAGCCATCTCCATTGTCGCGCACAAAAAAGAGCAGATCCTCTTCCTTGCTGACAGTGCCGAACTCGATCCGGGCACGCTGCTTATTTCCAGTGTATTTCCAGGCATTACCAAGCAGATTCTCAAGGACTACCCGCATGAGGTTCGGATCTGCAAAACATTTGACCTCTTCCTCTATGTCAAAATCCACTTTGCGTCCAGGATCCTGGGAGATCAAATCGGCGCTGATTTCATTTGCAATCCCGCTCAAGTCGGTAATTGATTTTGTCACATTTTTTCGGGAGTACATGGAGAATTTCAGAAGGATATCGATGAGACTGCTGATCCTGATGATCTCCTTGTTTATTATCTGCAGATACTCTTTGCAAACTTCAGCCGGAGTCGAATCATACTTTTCGAGCAGAATCTGTGCAAAACCGCTGATAGCAACCATAGGGGTGCGAAGATCATGGGCTACCGTGTAATTGAATGACTCAAGCTCCAGGTTTGCTGTTTCAAGTTCGATCTTCTTTTGGGACAGCTCTTTATTCAACTCGTGGATGATTTTGTTTTGACGCGCCAACTCCTGTTCGGATCGGATAAAGGCAATGGTTTTGTCAAGAACCTTGAATATCTGCTTGACATCAACAGGCTTCAGAATGTAATGACTGATCCCGATCTCGATTGCCTGCAGAAGATAGTCAGTATGGGCGAAAGCTGTCAGGGCGATAATCTCTGTTCCGCGAGAAATTTTCCTGACCTCGCTTGCCATCAATATACCGTTTGTTAACGGCATATTGATATCAGTAAGCACTATCTGCTGATGATACTGCCTGAACGACTCAAGACCCTCCCTTCCGTCCCTGCATACAAAGATATCCAGTTCAGGATAGCGATGACTGATAATTTTTGTCAGCGTCTCCCGGGTGCCCTGCTCATCCTCTACGTAGAGGAGGGAAATCCGGTTTCCGGCTACATTCGACATTATCTCTCCCTTTTATTGTTCCGGCTCAGACCTCAATCCTTAACTCCGCACCTTTATCCGTATTACTCACACTGAGTCGTCCGCCCATGTTCTTCTCAATAATGATCTTTGACATGTAAAGTCCTATGCCGGTCCCCTTGTCAGGCCCCTTTGTACTGAAGAAAGGGTCAAAAAGCCGCTCTATGATCCCTGACGCAACACCGCCAGCGTTATCAGTTACTGTTACAACAGGACGCTCACCATCATCAAAACAACGGATATCAATCCTGGGATCAACTGTCTCTCGCTCGAAAAATTCGTCCCTGGCGTTCATGAGGATGTTCATGAGAACCTGGGAATACTCATTTGGGTAACCATTTATATACAGCTCTTTTTCCGGAGAAAAATAAATGCTGATACCCTGATCACTGAAGCTACTCCCCAGAAGAGAGAGGACTTGAGCAATCACCTGGTTAATGCTGAAAAGAATTTTCTGCTTGTCCGATCTGAAGAAATTTCGAAAATCATTTATGGTTCGCGACATCTGCTGAATCAACTCCATCGCCTTTGCGGAATTCTCTTCAAGAAACTCGCTGCTGCATTCACCCGAATCATGGAAGAACGGCACCTGCTGGATTAGCAGCCCGAGATTGTTTAACGGCTGCCTCCATTGATGGGCGATGTTGTCGATCATTTCGCCCATCAGAGCCTGACGTTCCCGAAGAATAAGCAACTGGTCTCGCTGACGCAACTCATCCACAGCCTCGTTAATCCGAAGTTCAAGAGATCTGTTCAACTCTTCAAGTTGAAGCCGCTTTTTACCGAGCTCTTTTTCTGCAGATTTACGCCCGGTAATATCAGTGACTGCAACGCGGCACTCCTCTCCTGAGGGGTCAGCCAGAGCATCAAGCTGCACGACAAGCTCCGAATGACTCTTTGAGATGAGAGAGAGCTCGCAAGTCTCCTTTGCCTGGGAGACAAACAGTTTGTCGAGAAAATCGGAAAACCTCTTTCGATCTTTCCCCTCGACAAAAAACCCGAAGGAGCAGCCGTGCAAAAGGGAGCGTTCCATCTCTATAAGTCGGGCGAAATACAGGTTAACTTCACAGATGGTGCCAGTGCGATCAAGGGTCAGATGGCCTGAAGGAGCAAAATCATAAAGTGCGGTGTATTTTTCCAGTAACAACTCGGTTTCGTTTCTTACCTGGCGAAGCTCAGCATTCTGCATGTCCAGCTCTATCTCGTGAACCTGAAGCTCGTGCAAAAGTCTCTGCATCTGTTCGATTGTCCCAGGTAAAGCGGTTTTAGGAGCTTCAGCTTCCAGCTGGGCTATTGCCGCAGACCGCAGTTCAGCAGCAGTCGACAGGCTTTTCTCCTCCTTGATTCCCATAGCGCCCCTTTTCACTATTCACCTTAGAACCAGTGAAACGTGAAACGTGAATAAAGTCTTTTTCACCCTTCACTCTTCACTCTTCACAAATATATATCAGCATTTTCCAAAGTGTCTAATTTGCCTCTTTTATTACCCCTTTATAGGACAAAACAGCTATCCGTACTTCACAAATACCTATACCGCTCTTCCTGAAATCCAACGCCAAAATCAGACTTCCACCGAGTTTCAGCAGTTTCACAATCGCTTATAGTTTTACAGCTGCGAAAACTTGACAGGCCGCTTAAAACAGAAATGCATACTCACACAGAGTACACGGAGAAAACCAGGTTTGATGCATTCGCAAAATCTCAAAAAAAGTCCCCTCCCCCCTGGCGGGGGAGGGCTAGGGTGGGGGGGAAGGTGCCATGATATCAGTATCTTGAGACTTGGGCCACCCCCCCGGCCCCCCCCCCCCAGGGGGGGGGGGGAAAGTTTTT
>JANNRW010000210.1:0-2333 GCA_031401815.1 Geobacteraceae bacterium
GGAGGGGAGGCTAAATGCAAAGACCTAAGCGGACAACGCTGATAATAAGGAGACTAAAGAGATGTATGAACAGTTCAGAGCCAGGGCAAACGGGGTTGGGGCTGAAGTCTATCGTTTCAAGACAAGGGACGAGTCACTGGAATTTGTCTTACAGCTCATGCAGCAAGAGGGGGTAACCAGAGCGCCTGGATTTTCGGCAATCTGGGCAGCTTGCCCCTTTCTGGCCGGAATTGACCTTGCACAGCTAACAGAGAGGATTCCGGGCTTAAGCTTTGATGTCA
This sequence comes from Geobacteraceae bacterium, assembly GCA_031401815.1. Classification (GTDB taxonomy): domain Bacteria; phylum Desulfobacterota; class Desulfuromonadia; order Geobacterales; family DSM-12255; genus JANNRW01. The sequence continues at coordinate 282 of JANNRW010000210.1, forward strand.
ACTGCGAGGCTGCTGCTCAAGCCCTGGTCGGGATCACTGAAATGGATTGGGCAGTTGCGGATACCGGCTCTCTTGTCGCTGACCAGAGCGCTATAGAGCAGAGGCTGGCATCAACACTGCCTGTCATACATATCGCCCTTATAAGGACAGACAGGATAGTTGCTGATAAAACCGCCCTCTTCCAGAGGATCACCCCGAAGACAAGCAGGTACATCGCCTTTATCACGGGTCCCAGCCGGACTGCCGACATTGAGCGTGTTCTGACCATTGGGGTACATGGCCCCAAAAGGCTTGTAATACTCTTTATTGACGAGATGGAAGGGGTTGACAAATGAAAAGCGATTTCAGGGAATCGATAGACAAGGCGGTCAACAATGCCAACCTGACCGGTGCTCTCGGAAAATTTTCCGAAGCCTACAAGGTCAATCGTGCAAAGGCATACGAAGGGATCGACTTCGAGTCGCTCCGGACGGTAATTGCCCAAAGTAAATCGAATGCAGCTGCAAATCTCTACAGGATGGCGGCGGAGTTTACCCGCAATGCTGAGGCAGCCGGTGCAAGGGTCTTTCGTACAAATGATCCGGAGCAGGTAAAAGAGTACATCCTCAAGGTCGCCCGGGACAACAACGTTAAAACCGTAGTCAAATCCAAATCCATGGCTACGGAAGAGATTCACCTGAACCGATATCTGGAAGAGGCCGGGATTACAGTCAAGGAGACAGATCTGGGTGAATGGATCATACAACTTGCCGGACAGACCCCCTCTCACATGGTCATGCCGGCCATTCATATGACCAAAGAGGAAGTTTCAGACCTCTTCAGCAAGGAGGTTGATGAGCGCCTCTCCACCGACATCCCGCAACTGGTTGAAGTGGCTCGCAACGAACTCCGCTCTAAATTCCTCGCAGCAGACATGGGGATCACCGGGGGGAATCTGGCAGTGGCGGAGACCGGGAGCATTGTCCTTGTTACGAACGAGGGGAACGCCAGGATGGTCACCACCCTGCCGAAAATTCATATTGCACTGGTCGGCATTGAAAAGTTCGTTGAAAAGTTCAGCGATATCATCCCGATTCTGGATGCTCTCCCGCGTAGCGCTACTGCCCAGCTCCTGACAAGCTATGTCTCGATTATTACCGGGCCAACTCTCAACACGGATGGTTCCACCAAAGAGCTGCACATTATCCTCATGGACAACCGCAGAACTGAAATGGCGAATGACCCCAAATTCCGGCAGGCCTTGCAGTGCATCAGGTGCGGCTCATGCCTGAACGTCTGCCCGGTCTTTCGGCTGGTCGGAGGTCACGTCTTCGGGAAAATCTATACCGGCGGCATAGGCACAATTCTTACTGCCTGGTTCGATGAATTGAAAAAGTCTGAAGAGATTCAGGGGCTCTGTATCCAGTGCGGCAACTGCAAGGAGATCTGTCCGGGTAAGATCGATATTCCTGAACTGATTCTGGAGCTCAGGCGCAGGCTCGTGCAAAAAGAGGGGCTGCCGCTACTACAGAAAGCGATCTATAGCGTGGTGAACAACCGTCGGCTTTTTCACGGCATGCTCCGTGCCGCCTCTATTGCCGGAAAACCGTTTGCCTCCGGCAAGTTTCTCCGCCATCTCCCCCTCTTTCTTGCAGATCTGACCGATGGTCGCAGTCTCCCTGTCATCGCCGATGAGCCCTTCAGGGATCGTTTCAAAAAGATCAAACAGCCAAAATCACCTGAAAAAGCAGCCTTTTATGCCGGCTGCCTGATCGATTTTGCATATCCGGAGATGGGGGTGGCGCTGGTGAAAATCCTCAACAGAGCCGGTATAGAGGTGGTTTTCCCTGAAGAGCAGACCTGTTGCGGCGCTCCGGCACGATACAGTGGAGCTTATGAGGTGGCCGCCGGTAATGCCGTAGATAACATCAAGGCTCTTTTGCGAGAAGAGGTGCAGTACGTCATTTCCGCCTGTCCAACCTGCACTGTTGCGCTCTCCCATGAATTCATCAGCACTTTCGAGAGTCTTGGCCAGCCTGAATGGCTTCCGCAGGCAAAGGAGCTGGCAGCAAA
>JANNRW010000211.1:0-8451 GCA_031401815.1 Geobacteraceae bacterium
CGGTGATGCATCAGGAGCATCAACCGGCGCGTATAAGGCAACGAAATCGCGTCGGGCTGTAACGGGTCTCCAGCACTGGGTTGAGTATCTGCCACAACATGCCATCCCTGCTACCCCGGAAGATGACTCTGGCTGATTCCGTTATCAAAGCCAGAGAGCATCGGCCTTCCCCTTCTGACCACAGGGTCGGCATCTTCAAGCAATTTACGAGGCTACCTGTAGGTTCACTTTCGTTACGGCCTGCTGTTTTGCCAATTGGGAACTTACGACCCCTTGTTGCCAAGACGCCGCTCCCTTGAACTACCGAGGCGAACGGACAACTCCTCAGACGGGACTTAAACCCGTTAGATATTCAACTGTTACTGCGTACGGTCAAACCTACACTATTTAATTTTTCAGAATTAAAAGGGGTCATCTAAACATTCCACAAGACCATACCCCTCACGCCCTTATACGATGTTACTCATTCTTGCGGTGCATTTATGTGCCGCAAGGAACTATCAATTTCAGCCATAAATCGTTGCCATATTCCGGGGATGTTGTCAGCCAGCACTTCCAAGGGCGCCTCTTCAAGCATGAAGCCATAGGCATGCACAAAGAAATGTCTGAAGGTCAGATATTCGTAAAGCTCATCAGACAAACTTTCGGAAATCACCTCATTGGCGACCGAAAGATTGAGCAGATCCTTGTGCCAGTTTTCCGCCCTGGTAATCTGAATACTCTTCAGTTTCAAGGTTTGTTTCAGAATATTCTCAATCCCGTTGTAGATATTATGGAGAAACACGCCAATGGCCGCCAGCTCCACAACCGTCCTCTCCTGCCTGGCAGACACTTCCTCAAGATTGCGGAGCGCCACCTCGACATTCGCTATTTCCGCTAGTATCTGCCGCGGCATGCTATCCATAAATTCGCATCCCGGTTTCTTCGATAAGGTCATTGAATAACGACTTCCTGGTGAGGTCTACAAGGTCAACCGGCTTTGACAGCTTTTTGAACAGCTCGGCATAGAATTTAAAAAATCGCTTCGGATCAATCCCTTTTACCCCAAGATCAATGTCATTGGCATTCTGTTCGTCTCCGAGGGATGATCCGAAAAGAATGACCGTGGAGACCTCAAATTTCTTCGCGCATTGCAGGATGATATCTTTCTCGATATCGCTGATCATTCGTTATACTCCTTAGGTGAATAACGCGTATTTATTACACTTTTCATCTTTACTGTCAATTAATCTAATGCTTCTATCGAACTCTGTTCTACTCTATTGTGAATGCATAGGTGTCAGCGACTCAATTTACTTCTACTCAATTCCGTCTCTCTTTGTACTGATTTCAATAAGCTTTAAGCTAACCCTTTACTCACGCGACGGCGCAACGACGCGACGAGAATCTTGAAACCGGAGAACCGCTTTCTTGTTTAACCCAAAAGCTTTTTTCTGCCTCCCGTTGCGTTCGTTGCGGCGTTGCTTGAGATCGGTTTGGAGTTGATCGGCTCGGCCTTGGGACTACGGACAATTTTAAAAAATCGCCGGCTTGTTTTTCATATCAATTGAGCCTTTTGAAATTTCGCAACCAGAACAAAAAAACCACCCTCCGGTTATCCCGGCAAGGTGGCTTCTGTTTAATCGACATCCCATCCTGGTCATTATGTACTCCATCACATCAAATTTCGCTCACATTATAACGGTGTTTAATTAGTGTCAACAGTTATATTTTGCTGGCACCGCGAAGGCTAGGGGAACGCATTCCTGATTAGTTGCATTGACAACAGGTAATTGCACTATTCGCCAGGGGATAATGGCCGCCACATCCCCTTCGCCCAGTTCGAGAAGCACCTCTGCCAAACAGTCAAGAATAAACTGAAGATCAATCCCGATCTTTTCCTGGAGCAGTTGCGTTTCGTCAGACATGGGATACTCCTTTTAGTTCTATGCTTAACCCCGATGACTATCATCTTCTGAGTAAGTTTAACCTGAGTGCCTGAAATAGGATACTTCGACAAGCTCAGGGTGAACGGCTTTACCGTTCGTTCTGAGCTTGTCGATGCACATTAGAGATTGGATACTTACTCTTGGACAAAGCGCCGCAATGGGGCGTGCGATGCTAATCATGCAGTTGACGGTTCAAACAGCCTCCCAGCTACCGCAAGCTGCTCCGGTGTCCCGAGCAAAAGAACTACGTCGCTATCCTGCAACTCCCAGACAGGGTCAGGGTTTGGAACAACCTCTTCACCCCGCTTGATGACCAGTACAGTAGCACCTGACAGACGTCTGATAATGCCTTCCCCCAGACCATGGCCTTCCAGCCTTGAACCTTTTTTCAAGCGGTAGGTTCCGATCTCCGCTCCTGCCAGATAACCACTGATGCCAACGGCGTGACTGTGTCGTCTGCTCATGGAACGGAGCATGTCGTAACCATCGCTGCGAATTTCGGCTACGCACCTTTCGATGTCGTCCTGCGGCACAAGATAATTTCTCAAGACGCGGGAGAGAATCTCCACGGAAGTTTCGAACTCTTCAGGAATGACCTCATTGACCCCCAGTTTGTACAGAGGCTCTACCTCCAAAATGTAGCGGGTTCTGACAATGATGTGCAGCGATGGCTTTATCTGCCGCGCCAGGGCGGCAACCCTGCGACTGGTGGCGGCGTCCGAGATGGCGACCACCAGACTGCGTGCCGTATCGATCCGGGCCTGCTTCAGTACCTCGGGCTGGGAAGCGTCGCCAAACAATATATGTTCACCCTTCTTACCCTCGTTTTTAACCGTGAAAGGGTTGGTTTCAATAACTATATGTTGAATCTTGAGACTCTTCAACACCCTCGCCAGATTTTTACCATTCACACCGTATCCGACGATGATGACATGATCTGTCAAGGTCAGCTGTTTTTCATGACTGGAGAGCACGCCTCTGCCGCGGGTCCAGCCATGGGGCAGATTGCGTATGAGATAATCCGCAACCGGGACGGCGATTTTAAGGCAGAGCGGTGTCAATCCCATTGTGGCGATGGAGGCCGCCAGAAATATCTGGTAAAGCTCCGGTGTCAGCAGTCCGAACCTGACCCCGGCCTGTGACAGAACGAAGGAAAATTCACCGATCTGGGCCAGGGAGAGCGCTGCAATGACAGCAATCCTCATCGGCACCCCCAGTGCCATGGCCGCACCGGTACTGATGAGCGTTTTGATCAGCAGAATTGTTACCACCAGTGATGTTATCAGCAGCGGGTATTTGACCAGAATGGCCGGGTCAAGCAGCATCCCGACGGAGATAAAGAAAAGGCTCATGAACGCTTCCCGGAAGGGGATGATATCGCTCAAGGCCTGGTGACTGTATTCGGATTCGGAAATCGCCAGGCCGGCGATGAAGGCACCCAGTGCCAGGGAAAGGCCGGCCAGTGCGGTCAGCCAGGCGGTGCCTGAAACGATGAAGATGATGGTCAGGATGAAGAGTTCGCGGCTTCTGGTTTTGACGATTTGATTGAAAATCCACGGCACCATGAAGCGGGCGCCGTAATGCGCCGCCAAAACCACCGTAATTGTTTTTGCCATGACCACCAGAATACCCTGCAGACCGCCGCCGTTTCCTGCAAGCAGGGGGGTCAGCAGCATCAGCGGCACTATGCACAGATCCTGAAAGATCAGAATTCCCATTGCCAGCTTGCCGTGCGGAGCATCCGCTTCGCCACCGTCCATCAGCAGCTTCATCACGATCGCAGTACTGGAGAGCGCCACCAGAAAACCGAAAAAGAGCGATTGGCGACCGGGATAGCCAAATGCCATACCTACAGAGGCTATCGCCAGAATAGTAATCAGCACCTGTAGTCCGCCACCCCACAACACCAGGTGCTTGATCCGCATCAACTCCTTCACGGAGAGTTCGATGCCGATGGTGAAGAGTAGCAGCACCACTCCGATCTCGGCCATCTGCTCAACTTCGTGGGTATTCTTGATAAAGGCCAGGGCATAGGGGCCAGCAAGGATGCCAGTAACCAGAAAACCGATGATGGAGGGGAGTTTCAGACGACGGAACAGGACTACCGTTACCAGTGCCAGCCCAAACAGGATCACTATGTCTTTGAGCGATTCATACTGCATGGATAATGTTTCCGATTACTCATTTGTTATGCGGCAACCGTATTGTCGCCTCCGTTCCAACTCCCTGCCTGCTGTTAATACCAAGCGTGCCGCCATGCGCCTCAATCACTTTTCTTGAGATAGGCATACCAAGACCAGTTCCTTCATTTTTCGTCGTGTAAAACGGCATGAAAAGGTTTGCCAGGGTTTCGCGATCCATTCCGGAGCCCTGGTCTTTGATAGTAATTGCAATGTAATCAGTGTCAATGGCAGCTGTTATCGTTACAACCGACCCAGGCTGTGAGGCATCAACAGCATTGTCAATCAGATTAATCAGTGCCCGTTCGATGTGGGAGCTGTCAATGGGTGTGTTTACCGGAATTGTGGGGAGATGGATCGTCAAAGGGATACTTCTCGCCTCTGCCTTTGCCCGACAGGATTCACCAGCTTGACGGATCGAGTCCCTGATATCGACGTCTTTGAACTCCAGTTGGAGCGGTTTGGCAAAATCCAGCACGGAGTTGACGATTCTCTGCATATTCTGCGCTGAATCCTCTATTGTCTGGACACCAAGAGTAATATCTCCCTTCCCCTCCCGAATCCGCCGGGCAAAACCCAGGATGGATACGAGGGGGTTCTTTAAGTCATGCGCAATGACAGTGGCAACCTGTCCGACACCGGCGAGATAGCGATCCAGCGCTGCCTGCTTCTGTTTTTTCCTGTCACGCGCCGCCAGGAAAAACGCGACGGAAGCAAATACCCCGGTAAACACCAGGTGCAGCACCCTGTCCAGTAATTGCGGAAATGACGTTGCCCAAGCGCCGAAAAAAAATGGAAGATAGGCTGCCGACACGAACAGCCAGGTAACAATAGCGCCTTTCAGGCCGAAACGAAGTGCCCCCAGAAGCAGCGGCAGGTAGTAAAGTTCTTCAAAAACAACGAGCGCTGAAAACTGCCGCATTGTTTCAAAATGCAGGTAGGTGATCAGTATTGTAAGCGTGACAATGGTGAGTATGTGATGGTTCTTTTTGTTCAAGGAGCACTCCAGGTTTAGTTCAGCTCTTTTCCTCCGTTTTTATCTCCTCAAGTTTAGCCTTCAACTTTATCAGGTAATATCCTATGGATAGAGCCAGGATAATAGCCGCTATACCCAACAGCGCCACACCGGAGAGCTCCTTCACGTCGAGGATGATCACCTTGCGAGCAATGGCAATGATGGCAACCGACATGACTATCTGCGCGTGATCGATCGATTGGGACAGGTAAGTCTTGACCATGGTTTCCAATAGCTCGATTCCGATCAGTACCAGCATGAATAACCCGAATATCTCCAGCAGCTCATCGATATCGAGCAGAAAAACCGGCGGCGTCATAATGTCCTTTATGATGATCCAGGCCACATCCAGGGTGCTGAGGAACAAAACCAGCGCCATCATTGCTACCAGCGCAAGAATGATCATCTTTTCGAATTTCTTGATAATCTCTATCATGACTCCTCCTTCGCGACAGGAACGCCTCGATGAATCCATTTTTCAAACTCGATTACAATATAGACTACCAGGGAGGCGCTGATAATCAGCCCCCACTCCCGCAGACCAATCGGCTCGCTGCCGAAGGCGGTGTTCATTACCGGAAGGTAGGTGAACAGCAGCTGTAGCAGAATCATTATGGAGACGCCGACCAGCAGCCAATGGTTGCTGAACAGGCCGAGCTTGAACGGAGAATAGCTCAGGGAGCGGCAGTTGAAAAGATAGGATATCTCACCGAAAACAAATACGTTGACCGCGCAGGTACGCGCCGCAGCCAGGCTGTTCCCTTGTCGCAGTTCCCACTGGAACAGTCCGAATGAGCCTAAAAGCAACAAAAACCCGACAATCCCGATTTTCATCATCAACTCTCTGGTCAAAAGCGGTTTTTTGGGATCCAGAGGGGGTCGTTTCATTATCCCCGGTTCCATCGGCTCGAACGAGAGCATCAACCCCAGCAGTACCGCAGTGGTCATATTAATCCATAGGATCTGCACCGGAGTAATTGGCAATTGAGCGCCTGCAAAGACAGCTGCCAGAATTACCAGCCCTTCGCCAAGATTGGTGGGGAGAGTCCAGGTAATGAACTTGATCAGATTGTTGTAGACCCCCCGCCCCTCCTCGACCGCCGCTTCGATGGAGGAAAAGTTATCATCTGTCAGCACCATGTCAGCCGCCTCCTTCGCAACCTCGGTGCCGGCAATCCCCATGGCTACGCCGATATTGGCCTGCCTCAGAGCCGGCGCATCATTTACCCCGTCGCCGGTCATGGCAACGATATTACCCGTTGCCTGCAACGCCTCAACCAGCCGCAGCTTTTGCTCGGGCGCGACTCTGGCAAACACTGTTGTTCGTTCCACCGTCACGATCAGCTCTTCGTCGGAAAGCTCTGCCAGTTCTCTGCCGTTCAGCGTCAAGGGCTGATCCGGCTTGCCGATTTCGCCAATCAGACCGACCTGCCGGGCAATGGCGGTAGCGGTAATGGCGTGGTCTCCGGTAATCATTACTACCCGGATACCGGCACTCTGGCAGACTCGCACTGCGGCTATAGCTTCGAGCCTGGGTGGATCAATCATCCCCTGTAGGCCAAGAAAGGTCAGCCCCCCGGCAACATCGCCATGCTCCAGGGAAGCCGTGGTGATTTCCCGTTCAATGCGGGCAAATGCCAGAACCCTGAGCCCCTTCTCTGCCATCTCTGCAGCTGCCCGGTGGCAGTTGTCAGATTGCAGAGGGATCAACTCCCCTGAGTGAGAAAGAGCCTGATTGCAACGAGCCAGGATACTTTCGACGCCCCCTTTGAGATAAACAACAGGGGTGTCATGATTGCCATGCAGGGTCGCCATGTACTGATACTGCGATTCAAAGGGGATGGCGTCAAGGCGGGGAAGATCTGCGGAAAATTGTTCCCGTTCAAGCCCAGCCTTCCGGGCGCTAACAACCAGTGCGGCTTCAGTCGGATCACCTTCCACCCGCCACTCGCCTTCCAGTTTGACCAGGGCTGCATCGTTGCAGAGCAGCCCGGAGATCAGACACTCACTCAGCGCCGGACTCTCTGACAGGGTTATGGTTTCACCGTTACGGGAAATGTGCCCTGCGGGCGCGTAACCGCTGCCGGATACCAGGAAAAAGTCACCTCCGGCATATGCCTCCTGGACAGTCATCTGGTTCTGGGTCAGGGTGCCGGTTTTGTCGGAACAGATGACCGTCGTACTTCCCAGGGTTTCCACCGCCGGAAGCTTGCGGATGATCGCGTTGCGTTTGGCCATCTTGGCGACACCGATGGCCAGCGTTATCGTTACGGCCGCCGGTAGCCCTTCGGGAATGGCTCCTACAGCAAGAGCAACCACCGCCATGAACATATCCAGCCAATTTTCTCCACGAATCACACCGACGATGAAAGTTATAACAGCCAGGCCGATAATGACGTACAGCAGCAAGCCGCTGAAAATGGCGATCTTTTTGGTGAGCGGTGTTGTCAGAATATCGGCTGAAGCTATCAATTCGTTTATACGGCCGATTTCCGTGCTGTTACCTGTCGCCACAACAGCGCCGGTTGCAATGCCATAAGTAACCAGTGTCGAGGAATACGCCATGTTCAAGCGGTCGGCCAGCAGCGTGTCGTGGAGCATTACCCCGCTATGCTTCTGCACCGGGACTGATTCGCCGGTAAGAGCCGACTCGTCAATCTGTAGCTCACGTGAAGTCAGTAACCGTATATCAGCCGGAACCTTGTCGCCGGACTGCAAGAGCACAATATCGCCAGGCACCAGTTCTGTGGCTGGAATCTGTCGCCTTTCACCGCCCCGCAGCACTGTTGCGGTGCTGGTCATGGAGTGTGACAGGGCTTCAATTGCCTTTACCGCCTTGGCCTCCTGTATGAAGCCGATGATGGCGTTGACCAGCACTACTCCGAAAATAACCCCGGCATCGACCCACTCCTGAAGTGCGGTGGTAACGGCTGCTGCGCCAAGCAGGATATAGACAAGCGGTTGGTGGAATTGAAGCAGAAAAAGCAGCAGCGGGCTTTTGCCTTTTTTCTGGGTAATCTTGTTGGAGCCGAACTGCTCCTGGCGGTGCCCAACCTCAAAGGTATCCAGCCCCTTATCCACCGATGTTTCCAGAAATTCAACAACTTCTTCTTCCGGCAGATGATGCCAGTGCTCTTCAAGTATTGATTTCATATATCATGCCTCACTTTAAAAATTTCAGCCAATGAACCTAAAAACGGCAGTTGAAACACAGAGGCACTGAGACACAGAGGAAATCATTGAGATTATTTGAAATCACCGTACAACCTGAAAGGTGAACACAAATGAAGCTGATATTTTATCTAAGTCTCTGTAATGATTATCTCAG
>JANNRW010000212.1:0-3600 GCA_031401815.1 Geobacteraceae bacterium
CTGAGATAATCATTACAGAGACTTAGATAAAATATCAGCTTCATTTGTGTTCACCTTTCAGGTTGTACGGTGATTTCAAATAATCTCAATGATTTCCTCTGTGTCTCAGTGCCTCTGTGTTTCAACTGCCGTTTTTAGGATGAATTCTCCGTAATAATGAAGTAAAGAAAAATGACCCCAGATAAATGAAAGGCCGCCTCATTTCTGAAGCGGCCTTTCATTTATCTTGTGACTGCAATGAACCTGAAACTCAGGGAGCGGCATTATAAGCCTTTTGCCCCCAGCTTGTGAACCTTCATCAGATTGGTTGAGCCGCTGCTACCAAGAGGCACCCCCATAGTGATTACAACAACATCACCTTTGTGGAAACCTGTTTCAAGGAGCGTCTCTTCCACCAGCTTTATCTGCTGATCAGAGTTGTCCATAGTGCCAACCGGCAACGCTCTTACCCCCCAGAACAGAGCCAGCCGACGCCTTATCTCCTGTGAAGAGGTAAAGGCAATAATCGGCATTTGAGGGCGAAATCTGGCAATACGGGCAGCTGTCCCGCCTGACTGCGTAAAAACAACAATTGCCTTTGCTTTCACTGTAGCTGCTGCATGGCAGGCTGCTTCTGCAACTGCAACCGGTATTTCGCTGCTCCCAGCAGGAGGCTGTTTGTTTGTGATGCGCCAGAGGCCGCTACGCTCAACATCCAGGGCAATTTTCACCATTGTACGAACTGCCTCATTAGGGAATCCGCCTGATGCGGTCTCACCGGATAACATCACAGCGTCGGTGCCATCAAGAATTGCATTGGCAACATCGGAAGTTTCTGCCCGAGTTGGCCGGGGGTGAAGGATCATCGACTCCAGCATCTGCGTAGCTGTTATGACCGGCTTGCCTGCAATGTTACATGCGTTGATGATCTCCTTCTGAATGAGCGGAACTTTCTCCGCCTTTATTTCAACACCGAGATCACCACGAGCAACCATGATCGCATCTGCAACTTCTAGTATTGATTTGAAGTTTTTCAGTGCCTCAGGTTTTTCTATCTTTGCTATGACCGGAATAGACAAGCCATGTTGAGCAATTATCTTTTTGAGATCCTCGACATCCTCCTTTTTCCTGACAAAGGAGAGGGCGATATAGTCAACCCTTTTGTCTAGACAGAACTCAAGGTCAACGATATCTTTTGTTGTAAGTGAAGGGCTAGAAACATTTACCCCCGGTAGATTTATTCCTTTCAGATCCTTGAGAATGCCCCCTTCAACGACAATGCACTCAACCGTTACTCCGCTCACAGATATTACTTTCAGTTCAATCAATCCGTCATCCATGAGGATTCGCGAACCTGGACGCACATCACCTGGAAGGGCTTTGTAGATAGTCGAAATCAACCCTTGACGCCCTTTTATCTCTTCTGTCGTAATGGATAGAGGTTCCCCTTTCCTGAGGGGCAGAGCACCATTTTGCATACGCCCGGTTCTTATCTTGGGCCCCTGCAAGTCAGCCAATATCGCAATTGCTTTCCCTTTTCGATCACTTACCTGCCTGATTACGTCGATAATTCTGGCTTTATCTTTATTGGCTCCATGAGAAAAATTGAGCCTGAAGATATCAACCCCTGCATCAACAAGCCTGACGATCTCTTCCCTTTTTGAGCTTGAAGGCCCCAGTGTGGCAATTATCTTGGTTTTTCTTCCGCGACTGTTCATGAAATCACCTTAGTGATGGAATTTGCCTCTCAAAGGCTTATGGGAGGGATCAGGAGCGTTATGGCATTGAAAACAAGAAAGCTCTTCCATTTTCTGCCGGTCAACACTGGTTGCAGGCTTGTCAAGTCGCGGCATGGTAGCCGCTTCAGTCTGAAATGAGAGATTGCCTCGCTCATCTGAAAGGGTCGATGGCTTGTATGACAGTTGCCAGTTACTCGTTATCTGTACTTTATGACACTCCTCACACCCCCCTGGAGGGGGTATCGAACGCCAGGCTGTAAACATTGTACATGCAGTAAGAGAACCGAACCCCAGGATTAATGCTAAAAAGTTGAGTCTCATTCGCTTAAGCTCCCCATTTGTACTCCAGATATTTTTTTGTCTGTTCAAATCCCTGTTCGAACAGAAATTTCTTTTCATCTGGCGAAATATCAAATCTTGCTGGCGATATTTCCGAACAGTAGATAAGAATTGTATCTTTCCATTTTCCACCTTTCAGAAACTCCTTCTCCTGAGCATGCAAGGAGAAAGTGAGCATTTCATGGAGATATTTCTTGAAAGTCAGTTTGCCGGTATCAGGTCTCTTCACAGTCCGTTTGGACATTACCTTGATAACAAGAGTTTTTTTCGGATTATTGAATCTCCCTTCGACAACTCCGGTCATGAGTGAGCCGTCTACAAGCGCATAATTCTTCCCTGAATAGGAAAGGCTACGGTAGCCAAAGACTAACGGCATAGCCGCAGAAGCAGTAGCAAGAGTCGAGAGTCTGAGCTCCGGAAATCTCTCTGCACTGAAAATTACCGGCCTGTATCTTTTCATGTCTGTCGCCACAATATCGAGCGGAATTTTCAGCTTGTCCGAGATCTTCCTTCCGTCAAGCCTTTGGTCGAGCCATTTTTCAAGCCTGTCTCCTGCACAGAGACCGTAACGGGAAACAAGGGACTTGAGACTTACATCCTTGAAAGCTCTGGAATCAGTACATAGCGCCTCTTCCAAAAGAGATTGCGGAGTAGCGCCGCAGACATACAAGGATCCGATTATTGCACCGGTTGAAGAAGCAACTATCTTCTCAATGTTAATGCCCAGCTCCTCAAGTGCATGCAAAGCGCCTATAAAAGCCGGATAACGATTCCCGCCACCCACCAGCATCAGGGTAATCGGATCACTTTTTGAAAATAGGCTGTTTTGAGGTGAGGGGTTTTCTCTCATCATAAAAATCCGGTCATAGCATTATTAATTTATACCTATATTACAGCCTGTCAAATCCGGCCACTAAAAAAACAATACCCCTCTGTCAATCGGCAGAGAGGTACTGTTACTACATTGATGCCGATGTTCCAAATTACATGAAAATGGCCTTTTGGGCAAGTTCGAGAAAAACGCCGGGCAGGACACCAGGGATAAGCACACCGGCAACTGCAATGAGAAGACAGATGATAAATGCAGGTGTAAGTTTCACCCAATTGAACTCTTCTGTTGGCTCCTTGAAATACATGAAGACCATGACTCTCAGGTAATAGTAAACCGATGCCGCGCTGTTAAGAACTCCGATGACTGCAAGCCAGATGTAACCGGCCTGAATAGCACCTGAGAAGAGGTAGAATTTACCAATAAAACCGGCTGCTGGCGGAATCCCGGCAAGAGAGAAAAGGAAAATGCAGAACGCAATGCCAAGAAGCGGATGCTTATAGCCAAAGCCGGCGTAATCGGATACGTTGCTGTTCTCTTCACCCTTTTTGCCTACAAGGATGATTATGGCAAAAGCTCCAATGTTCATGAATGCATATGAAAGCATATAGAAAAGTATTCCTGCAGTTCCAACTGCATTGCCGGCGGTAAAGCCGACCAGAACATATCCTGCATGCGCAATTGAGGAGTATGCGAGCATTCTCTTTATGTTCT
>JANNRW010000213.1:0-3356 GCA_031401815.1 Geobacteraceae bacterium
CTGAGATAATCATTACAGAGACTTAGATAAAATATCAGCTTCATTTGTGTTCACCTTTCAGGTTGTACGGTGATTTCAAATAATCTCAATGATTTCCTCTGTGTCTCAGTGCCTCTGTGTTTCAACTGCCGTTTTTAGGATAAAGGATTCAATGCACATGCTCATCAACTGGAACAACATAGACACAGTCCTCCTCGACATGGACGGTACGCTGCTGGATCGCCATTTTGACGACCATTTCTGGCTGGAACATGTGCCTAAACGGTATGCAGCCATGCATAATCTCCCGGTGGAAGCGGTCAGGGAGGAGCTCTACGCCCGTTTCAGATCTCAGGAAAACACCTTGAACTGGACAGATCTCGACTACTGGTCGGAGCAGCTGGGTCTGGATATCCCGCTGTTAAAGGAAGAGGTCGATCATCTGATTGCCGTTCACCCCCATGTCACCGAATTCCTTCAGTTTCTGAGACTGGAAGGTAAAGGGGTGCATCTGGTCACCAATGCTCACAGTAAAACCCTGACCCTGAAAATGAAAAAGACCCGCCTTGGGCCTTATTTTGATACGATTGTCTCTGCCCACGATCTGGGGCTGCCTAAAGAAGATGTTAATTTCTGGGGGGAGTTACAGAAAAAGATACCTTTTGACCCTGCCAGAACAATGCTTGGAGAAGATTCGGAAACCAACCTGTCTACTGCTCATGAGTACGGTATTGCCTGGTTGATCTTTATAAGCGGCTCAAGTTCATCAATACCGCCCAAACCATCAGCACGGTTCAGCTCCATCCGCTCTTTCGGTGAAATCATCCCTTTTTTGTCGGCAGGGTAAAATAAAAGGAAGCCCCTTTTCCTGGTGCCCCTTCACCCCAGACATCTCCACCATGGCAGATGATAATGCGCCTGACCGTAGCAAGCCCTATCCCGGTACCCTTTACTCCTGCTGCTCCGCTCAACCTGCTGAAAGGCTTGAAAAGCCTGCCTGACTCCTGCATGTCGAAACCTGCTCCATTATCACGTATTACAAAAACAGGCTGGCCGTCATGATCCTCGGAAATAAAGGAGACTCTGGCCAAAGGGGTATGCTCTGTATACTTCCAGGCATTTCCGAGCAGGTTTCTGAGCATGACCTTCAGAAGCTGTCTGTCTCCGACAGCAACAAGCCCTGAAGCAACTGTAAACTCGACCCTGTGATCCGGATAAAGAGTGCGCAATTCGACAACTATCTCCTGCGCAAGGCCGGAAAGGCTGACCTCTGCCTCCTCGATTCCACCCCTTCCGGTACTTGAAAGAATCAGGATTGCATCAATCATCTCTTCCATGGCACTGCACGCTTCAGCAATGCTCCTGACCATAAAATCGCACTCTTTTTCAGACTTCAATGCAGAACATTCAAGCAGGGCATCTGCAGCAACAGAAATTCTGGAGAGATAGTTTTTCACATCATGGGAAAGGGTGTAACTGAAAGCCTCTAGCTCCTTGTTGGTTGCCATCAGACTCCAGGTTTTCTGCTCCAGATCTGAAGTAATTGCATTGAGTCTCTCATCCTTGAGCATGCGCTCGGTAATGTCCCTCAAGGATTCGATACCCGCAACTATGGCGCCGCTGTCATCCCTTACAGGGGACGAGATTATCTCTACATGTACAGTGCCACGCTCTGTATGATTGAAAGAGCCGACACTGCGATGCACATTACCCGAATTGATGGCAAGGAGCAGATGGCACCCGGGACAGGCAGAATCACGACATTGATAAGCATCAAAGCAGTGTCTCCCCAGATGATTCCCCATCAGTTGCATATGGCGGGGATTCTGGTAGATGATTTTAAGTTGAAGATCCTGAATACTTATGGCATCCCCCATCGCTTCCAGGATTGCCACTGATTCGGACTTCATAAGCTGATCGATACTCCATTTCATAACAGATCACTCCAGGTTATCTTCTATCCTTATCAGGCAGCTCTTTTCGCGGATAAGTTCAAAACCGTCAATTTCGGCAATAGCAGCTTTGATTTCATGCTCTGACGCTTCATGGGTTATGATTACAATCGGCACATAATCTCCGCTGCGACCGGTCTGGATCATCGACTCTATACTTATGCCGTTTCTACCCAGCGCTCCGGCTATGGCGGCAAGAACTCCAGGTTGATCTACAGCGCTGAAGCGAAGATAGTAGCGACTGATGATTTCGCCAACCGGCTTGATGGGAAGAGTAACAACATTATCTTCCATAAAACCACGAGGAGATACCCTGCTGCCAGCACCTGAAAGAATATTTCGGGAGATATCCATCAGATCACCGACAACAGCGCTTGCAGTAGGCTCCATACCTGCGCCGCGTCCATAAAGCATGACCGGGCCGACAAAATCACCGGTAAGCCTGATTGCATTAAAAGCTCCGTCAACATCCGCCATCGGATAATGAACCGGAATCATGGTCGGGTGCACCCTTGCCTCCAGGCGGTCTCCGTCACGTTTCCCGATCGCCAGAAGTTTTATTCTGTAGCCGAACTGGCTGGCAAAATTAATATCAATAGCCGAAACAGCCGTAATCCCTTCTGTGTAAATATCTGCAAAAGCAACTTTGGCACCAAAGCAGAGAGAGAGGAGGAGCGCCAGCTTGTGGGCTGTATCGACCCCCTCTATATCAAAAGTCGGATCAGCTTCGGCATACCCAAGAGCCTGAGCATCTTTCAGAACTTCGGCAAAACCAGACCCCTCTTTTGTCATTCTGGTAAGAATGTAGTTGCAGGTGCCGTTGAGTATGCCGAGTATGGTCGTGAAACGGTTAGCCGCCATATTCCCCTTGATTGCCGAAAGGATCGGAATCCCGCCACCAACGGCAGCTTCATAAAGAACCTCGACCCCTTTCTCTGCTGCTCTGCTGTATATCTCGTCGCCATGAATGGCAAGCAGTGCCTTGTTGGCAGTAACAATATGCTTGCCTGCGGCAATCGCCTTCAGGACAAAAGATTTTGCAGGCTCGTAACCACCAATGAGTTCGATTACAATAGCAATCTCGGGATCATCAAGAATTTCGCTCACATCAGTTGCAAGCATTCCGGCAGACAGAACAACACCGCGATCCGTTGTCGTATCCAGATCAACTATTTTCTTCAGGGACAGACAAGCGCCAAGCTTGGAGGAAATCAGATCGGCGTTCTCGCCAAGAAGGCGCACAACACCAGTACCTACGGTTCCAAAACCTATGAGTCCAACTTTAATCTCTTTCATCATCTCTCTCGTTTTAAATTCAGGTATTTTGCAGTAGTGTCCGGTTTGGTATTTGCAGTTGCCTTATAAGTCCCCCCTCCCCTTGCGGGAGGGGGTTAGGGGGTGGGGTAATTTGCCATGCTTTACGAT
>JANNRW010000214.1:0-8538 GCA_031401815.1 Geobacteraceae bacterium
TTTTTGCGCTGCTCGCCTTTGCAGCCGGTTTCATCGTGCGTCCGTTCGGCGCACTGTTCTTCGGAATGCTGGGCGACATGATCGGTCGCAAGTACACTTTCCTGATGACCATCGTCATCATGGGTGCGTCGACTTTCCTGGTTGGTATATTGCCCAACTACGAAAGCTGGGGCGTTGCCGCTCCTATCATCCTGATCTTGCTTCGTATGGCGCAAGGGCTGGCTCTGGGCGGCGAATATGGCGGGGCCGCTATCTATGTGGCGGAACACGCACCTGCCAATCAGCGCGGCTACTTTACCGCCTTCATCCAGACCACCGCGACGTTGGGCCTCTTGCTGTCGTTGATCGTGATTCTGTCGGTGCAAGGTTACGTCAACGGCTCATACCCCGATGTGGCTCTGATGAAAAACGGCGTCGCTGTATTGATGGCTGACGGCACTCCGCAAATGGTCAAGGCGTTCAATGCCTGGGGCTGGCGCATTCCATTTATCGGCTCGATCGGCCTGCTGCTGATCTCGCTCTACATCCGGATGCAGATGAACGAGAGCCCCGCCTTCAAGAAGATGAAGGAAGAGGGGCGCACCTCCAAGGCACCGCTGAGCGAAGCATTCGGCAACTGGAAGAACGGCAAAATTGCCCTCATCGCCCTGCTCGGCCTCGTCGCTGGTCAGGCCGTTATCTGGTACACCGGCCAGTTCTACGCGCTGTTCTTCATGCAGAACGTCATCAAGGTCGACAGCTTTACCGCCAACGTTATGGTGGCCTGGTCGCTGATTCTGGGCACGGCTGGTTTTCTTGTGTTCGGTGCTCTGTCTGACCGTATCGGCCGAAAGCCGATCATCCTGGCTGGCTGCGCTCTTGGTGCCCTTACCTTAATGCCGGCTTTCAATTTACTGACCCAGACCGCCAATCCGGCGCTCTACACAGCACACCAGACCCCGGTAACGGTAACGGTGTCGTCGGAAGACTGCTCGTTCCAGTTCAATCCTACCGGAACGGTCAAGTTCACGTCATCCTGCGATATCGCCAAGGCGCAGCTTGCACGGACTTCGGTGAACTACACCACTGTTGAGGGAGCCGTACTCGGCACTTTGGCCGTGGTGAAGATTGGCGCAACGGAGATCCCGTCGTATAACGCAAGCAAACTGACCGGCGACGATCTGAAACAGGCGAAGGCAGCCTTCGAAGGCGGCCTGAACGCTGCGTTGAAGTCGGCCGGGTATCCGCTGGTGGCTAAAGACAACAACTCCGTTGTCAAGTCTAAGAACGTCATAGACATCTTCTCTGCTCAGAAGTTAACGATCATTGCCATCTTGACCTACATGGTCATTCTGGTTACGATGGTCTACGGCCCGATGGCGGCTATGTTGGTCGAACTGTTCCCGACCCGCATCCGTTACTCCGGCCTGTCGCTCCCCTATCATATCGGCAACGGCTGGTTCGGCGGCCTGATGCCAGCGACCGCTTTCGCGATCTCTGCTCAGACCGGCAACGTTTACTCGGGTTTGTGGTACGTAATCATAGTTGCTGTCATGACTGTGGTGATAGGCGCGCTGTTCGTGCCTGGTGACACCCACAAGAAGGATATTTTCGCTGACGACAATGCGTAAATAAAACCAACTGCCGGACAGGGGCTTTCGGGCCCCCGTCCGTGCTTTTGTTCAACAGAAAAGGGCAATTGATATGCCCATTTCAGCATTGAATAGATTCACCTCACTGATACAAAAGCGACACCGCAAAGACGCAAAGATCGCAGATGAAACCAGCGGCTGCATTATTCTAATTAATCACTTTTTTGATGATTGAAAATGGTCGCGCTGATATAAGATAGTCTGTTGTTCTTCATACAACTTTGCGTTCATAGCATTTTTTGCATCTTTGCCTTGCAACTTTCAGGTTTATTGAAACCGCCCGGAACAATACCTGCACTCTCTTCACTTCAAACTCTGATACATGAAGCAAAGGATACCCTAGTATGACCGATCTTGTGCTTTTACAACTGACTGACCCGTTTCGCATCGGTCTGATCATCGCCCTTGTAATCACGATGTCCAGAACAGTCTCTGTTACCGGGCGCGTCCTGCCTTTAGCCATGGGTGTGCTGTTCATAGCCGTGATTCTCCCCACCACCATGCCAAGCAGCGCGGTAACCGTTGGCAATCCCATTCTTGCAGGTCTGATCTCGAATACTATTATAGTTGGGCCGGTTCTTGCCATTGCTGCGCTGGTTGCACGACTACGCCGCTGACAGCCACTGGCTGTCTTTGTTCACCTGGCGCTTTAAATGACCAGCTGAAGGGAGTGCTGGTGTGATGCTTGAACTTGTTTTTGCGACTCAATGTCATCTTGAACCGACAGTTGGCCGGGTTGGTGCTTTTGCAGGATAATACCCGTGTTACTTTATTGGAGGAGGTTCCGATGAGGTTTGCCGTTCTGACCGATATCCACGCCAACCGGGAGGCCTTTGAGGCTGTTCTGGCCGATGCAGACGCGCGCGGGGTGGACCGGATCGCGCTTCTGGGCGATCTGGTCGGTTACGGCCCTGACCCCGAGTGGTGCGTTGACAAGGCCGCCGGTCTGCTTGCAGCCGGCGCGATCTGCCTCCAGGGCAACCATGACAGTGCGGCTACAGGCAGAAACGAGTCGTTAACCCCCAATGCCAGAGTAGCTATGGAGTGGACCAAGAGCCGTCTCACCGATCTGCACCGGGCGTTTCTTGCTGGTTTGCCCTTGACGGTAAAAGTAGAGGACGTGCTTTTTGTTCATGCCTCGGCCAATGATTCGGGGTCCTGGATATATGTAACATCCGCCAGCATGGCCAGGGGGGCGTTTCGCTCTTGCGAGGCGCGAATCATCCTCTGCGGGCATGTGCATATACCACTGCTTGCCAGTAGTGATGTGACCGGAGTGGTGCGGGTGCAAAAGTTCCGCATGGCCACGCCGATTCCTCTGATTCGTTCGCGCCGCTGGCTTGCGGTTGTAGGTGCGGTGGGTCAGCCACGCGACGGGGTTGCGCAGGCGGGTTACGCGATGCTTGACACCGGGACCAACGAACTGACTTTTCGCCGGGTACCTTATGACGCGTCGAAAACGGTTCAAAAAATGCGGGTGGCGGGACTACCCGAACATTTTGCGCTTCGTTTGATCAGAGGAAAATGAAATGCCGATACTGCCGTATCCTGGTATGGAGATCGATAGCTTTCGCCTGGGCGAAAAACTGCATAAAGGTGCCTTCGCCACGATCTGGGAGGTGACGCATCCCGATCATCTCTTTCCGATGGTGATGAAGGTTCCTACCATCATGGACGGATTTGACGGCCCTACCATTGTGGGCTTCGAGGTGGAGCAGATGATTATTGCACGCCTGTCCGGGCCTCATGTGCCCCGTTTGATTGGCGTAGGAGATTTTTCGAACATGCCTTATATCGTGACCGAAAAGATCGATGGCGGATCTCTGCTTAGCGTGTTCGAGCGTGCGCCCCTGCCGCTGTCAGATCTCATAGATCTGGCATCTCAAATAGTGCTGGCAGTGGCCGATCTACACCGCCAGCATGTGATCCATCTGGATCTTAAACCGGAAAACTTGATGCTACGACCGTTTTGTCCGGAGTCGCGCGGTGAAATGGTGCTAATCGACTTTGGCCTTAGTCGCCATGACCAGTTACCAGACCTTCTTTCGGAGGAGTTTTCCATTCCGATGGGGACGTATCCGTACATCGCGCCCGAGCAGTATCTGGGGTGCCGTGATGACTTGCGGTCGGATTTGTTCGCATTGGGGGTGATGATCTATGAGCTGGCCACAGGAACCTTGCCTTTTGGAATGCCATTAAAATTGAAAGGGGTGCGCAAACGCCTGTGGCGCGATCCGGTTCCGCCGCGCGCACTGCGGCCCGAAGTGCCGGAGTGGCTGCAGGAGATCATTCTGCGCGCGCTGGAGGTGGACCCAAAGCTTCGCTATCAAACAGCGGCACAGATAGCCTTCGATCTGTCGCATCCGCTACAGGTGAAGCTTACACAGCGGGCGATGAAGGTGCGGCAGGACAGTATGGGGACTGTTTTCCACCGCTGGCGCGCTATGCGCAAGATACGGAGTTTCGGGACGCCCGATTCGGTGGCGGCTCAGCTTGCATCTGTGCCTATCATCTGCGTGGCAGTGGATCTTTCCCGCGAGAACGAACAACTTGCTGAGATCCTTCGCTGGTCTGTCCAGCGGATGCTGGTGACCCAGCCGGATGCGCGGATTGCTTGCATCACTGTCCTGAAGCACGAACGGATGGGGATTGACCAGACCACGGATGCCGAGGGCAATAACCTGCATGTGGTGAGGCTTGTGGCGCTAAGGGCCTGGGCTGTCGGGATCGATTTACCGGAGGAGCGGTTAACTTTTGCCGTTTTGGAGGGGTCTGATCCTGGGTCGGTGATTATTGACTATGCCACCGCAAACCACGTTAGTCATATCGTTATGGGGGCAAGAGGCCATTCGGCGGCACGCCGCTTTCTGGGCTCTATTTCTGCAAAGGTTGTGGCCGAGGCGAATTGTTCGGTGACGGTAATCAGGGTGCCAGAACGACAAAAGGATGTTTCGCAGGTGTGAGCTTTAAAAATACAAAAATACAGGGACACCATCCTTATTAAAATACAGGGACACCATTCTTATTTATCGTCCTTTTTCTTATGTCCTGCTTTTCTCGGTTTCACCAGTCGCTGCAAGAAATCTCAAGTGAGTCGAGAAAGGTGTCTCCCCCCAGTGCCCGACCGGAGCTATCGCTCCTTTTGCGACAAGTTCCATGACCTTGTCGACTACCCAGACAGGATCAGCCCCGTATCCGACATAATCGCCGAGTACCTTGGAACACAAATGTTTTCTGTAGAGACGCGCCGCTGGCGCGTCTGAGACGTGCCAGCGGTACGTCTCTACAAAAGCATTTATTGCGAAAGAATATGAGTTACACGGTACTAGAAACACCAGCCGGTCGAAGCCTCTTGACTGAACATCCCTGAAGCATGCCTCGAATGCTTCACGATTGGCGTGAATGTCTGACATGAGGGCGATCCGCATGATTTGTTAATGTCATCCGAAATAAGTGAGAGACAAAGCAATTATAGGGGTTTTCCGAACGATTTTGTAGCCCAAGTTTAAACGGAGTGTAAACTGAAGCATTCTGTGCGGGTTCACAAACTGTTTGACCTTGTGATGTTATAAAGTACAATTATCAGGTTTAAATCAAATGCTGAATGAATGATTCATTTGGATAATACATCGATGCCAAAGCTGATTATCGACAACATCGAGGTTGTATCGCCTGAAGGGACTACCGTGCTGGAGGCGGCAAGATCCATCGGCATTACCATCCCTCATTTCTGCTGGCACCCTGCGCTGGGGAAGGCGGGCGCTTGCCGGGTCTGCGCGGTGAAGCTGCTTGAAGGGCCGGTCAAGGGGATCCAGATGTCATGCATGCTCCCGGTGCAGGAGGGGATGGTGGTCTCCACTGATGATCCCGAGGCTATGGAGCTGCGCCGCCTTGTAATCGAGTGGCTGATGATCAATCATCCCCATGACTGTCCGGTCTGCGACGAGGGGGGGGAGTGTCAGCTACAGGACTTCACCATTGCCGGGGGTCATGGCATCCGGAGATACAGCGGCAGCAAGCGCACCCATCTGAATCAGGATCTTGGTTCCTTTATCGAGCATGAGATGAACCGTTGCATCCAGTGTTACCGCTGCGTCCGCTTCTATCAGGAGTATGCTGGAGGAGGCGATTTTGGCGTCATGGGGAGCGCAGGACGTGTCTACTATGGCCGTTTTAAGGATGGTCAACCAGAATCCCTCTTCTCCGGAAATCTGGTCGATATCTGCCCGACCGGGGTTTTTACCGACAAGACCGCTCGCTTCCGGGCACGTTACTGGGATTATGACATGGCGTCATCAATCTGTACAATCTGTTCGCTTGGCTGCAATACTACGCCGATGGCACGCTACCATGAACTGCTTAAAGTTACAGCTCGCCATAATGAAGCAGTGAATGGCTGGTTTATCTGCGACAAGGGGCGCTTTGGTGACCTTGGGGTCAATGCTCCTGACCGCCCCCGTTTGCCGCTTGTTGAAGGCCGGGAGGTCGGCTGGGACGAGGCGCTGGAGACGCTGCTGCGCCGTCTGGGGGAGATAGAGGAGCTCTACGGCACCGGGAGTCTGGCTCTTGTAGGCTCATCTGCTAACTCACTTGAATCCGGGATTCTGTTGGCAGAGCTGGCAACCGCAGTTTCAGCAGCCGCTCTCTGCTATTTTGTCGATGAGAATGAGGCAGCAGTAACTCTGGCGGCAGTGTCGCTGCTCGAAACTGCTGTCAGCGCATCCATGCCTGATGTTGAACAGGCGGACTGTGTCGTTATTCTGGAGAGTGATCTGCGTGAAGAGGGGCCGATGATGCTTCTGGCGGTGCGCCAGGCATGGAAACAGGGTGCGCCGGTCTTTCTCGTGGGGAAAGCCGCTACTCTGGAGCAGGCTACAGCAGTCGGCATTGAGGTAATAGCGCTCGGATTCATCGAAGAGGTGCCACTCGGTATATTTGCGAACCCGGTCATCATCTGTGGCACTAAAAACTCCTCAGTAAGCGATATTGCCATACTTGCTCTTGCTGAAGCAAAGCTCGCTTTTCTCTTTAAAGGGGCAAACAGCTACGGGACAGCAGTTTTATCCAGAGAGCAAGCGGGTATCAGTTTCCAGAAAGCGATTTCTACAGGCAAAATTAAAGGGGTCATTGCAGTCGAGGCTGATATTCCGGCTGAGCTTCTGGCGCAAATGCCTTTCGTGGCGGCTCTTGACTGGCGGGTTACCGATCCGGTCAGATCTGCCCGGATTATCCTTCCGACGACCTCTATAGTGGAAATGGACGGGACTTTCATCAATTTCGAAGGGAGGGGGCAGCGATTCAACAGAGTGATGACCCCCGGCCTGCCGCTCAAGGATGGGCTTGAGCCAGGCGGGCACCCTTCACGGGCGCACTCAAGACTTGTTCCTGGCGGAGATGTTCGGCCTGCATGGCAGGTTATGGCAGAGCTGGTCAGATTGAGTGGGGGGGAGTTGATCCGCGAGCCGCTATCTGGCAGATGGAGGGGTCTCGCTACTCTTGATGCCGATGGCTCAGGTGTAAAGGTTTCGCCTCCATGACACCCCTTCCGCTTGATATCTTCTTTGTCATAGTAAAGATAACTATAGTCCTTTTTGCCATTTTGACCCTGGCCGCCTATCTGGTCTTCGCCGAGCGGCGGCTTCTCGGGTGGATACAGGACAGGAAAGGGCCTAACCGTGTCGGCCCGGCAGGGCTTCTACAGCCTCTGGCTGACCTGATCAAGCTTCTGACCAAAGAGGATTTCCGTCCCCCTGCAGGTGACAAGTGGCTCTTCTATCTTGCTCCTGCCATGGCTGCAATTCCCGCCATCATGACTTTTGCCATTGTACCGTTCAGCGCCCCCTTGCAGCTCTTTGGACGGGATATATCAATGCAGGTGGCTGATATGAATGTGGGGCTCCTGCTCTTCATGGCGCTCTCTTCCATTGCTGTCTACGGGGTTGCTCTCGGCGGGTGGGCCTCCAACTCGAAATACGCCCTCCTGGGGAGTATCCGTGGCCTTGCCCAGCTGATCTCATACGAGTTATCCATGGGGCTCTCCCTAGTGCCGGTGGTGATGCTGGCTCGCTCCTTCCGTCTTTCCGACATTGTCAATGCCCAGTCTGATATCTGGTTTATTCTTTACCAGCCGATAGCTTTCGCCATTTTTTTCATCAGTATCCTCGCTGAATGCAAGCGGATCCCTTTTGACCTGCCTGAAGCAGAGGGGGAGCTTGTTGCAGGGTTTCATGCCGAATATTCAGGGATGCGTTTCGGTCTCTTTTTTGTTGGCGAGTATATCAATGTCATTGTTCTGGGGGGGCTTGCAGCCACATTCTTCCTCGGAGGCTGGCACGGGCCGTTCCTCCCCCCCATTGTATGGTTTACCGGCAAGGTGTTTGCGTTTGCCTTTCTCTTTATCTGGATACGCGGAACCCTGCCAAGGCTCCGCTATGACCAGTTGATGCAGCTTGGATGGAAGGTTTTGACGCCGCTTGCGCTGGTCAACATCCTGGTCACTGCGTGGGTGCTGGTGTTGCGGGGGTAAGAGATGAAAATATTGACTCGTGCAAAAGAACAAAAAAGTCCCCTCCCCCCTGGCGGGGGAGGGTCAGGGAGGGGGGGAGATTGCCAGGAAATAGGCAAGTTGCATCTTCACCCACCCCCCAAACCCCACCCCTCAAGGGAGGGGGAGTAGTTTTTCAAGAGGTTTTAAAGGGGGTCGATTTATATAGACAAAAAACCAAACGCAGACGTCTGGACAGCTACCAAGACCATTTCCGGTTTGACCGCAGTCCAATGTAGTGATAAGTATGAGTCAAACTTATGGCACACTTATTAATTCACGTACTATCTCTATTACTATGCGGCTTTAGGTCGCAAGATTTTTTGTTGCGCTCCAGGTGTCATTATCAAAAAACCGTAAAAT
>JANNRW010000215.1:0-10538 GCA_031401815.1 Geobacteraceae bacterium
CCATGGAGGTTACTTTTATGTTTTATCGGCAGTTATCCGCTTTATCCGGTACGCCAGGCTAAGCCTGACTGAATCTACCTGACTGAAAGGAGTCAGGCATACTAATTGTCCGTTCAGTATGTAGCCGCAGTCTCCCATGTCCGGGCAACTTGCCGTGGGAAGTAGGCTGGTTCCAGGGATAACAATCCTTGGGGCGAAAGGGAGAAGAACCTCCCCGACGGCGAAGACGTGAGCCCAGCGCAAGCGAACCCGTTTCGAACAACATAGGGGACATTGCTCACTAATTAGCTATTGCCACCTATCAAGAAATATGAGGCGGAACCTTTGGGGGACGCCCTTCGGATATTCACATTTGAGAAAAGAAATGTTCCAACTCTCGTGTGGACTCGGTCGCGGCGAAAAAACTGCCGCGCCGGTCACACTCATAGCCGTTGAACCAATAATAAAAATCAAATATATGCTATCAAATTATGATTGCAAATATCATCACTTCGTGGGTATAGTCTCCATATGAACAAATCGCATCGAAAAACCCTGAATGATATTTTCTCGCAGCCAGCTCCAGCGACATTAGAATGGCGCCGCATCGAATCGCTTTTTGTCTCGTTAGGCTCAGAAACTATTGAGGGTTCCGGTTCACGGGTTCGCTTTGTGTTGAACGGCATAATTGCCACATTTCACCGACCTCACCCAGCAAAAGAGGCAAAACCATATCAAGTCAGAGACGCTAAAACATTATTGGAAAACGCAGGAGTAAAACCATGAACACAATGATTTTCAAAGGATATGCAGCAAGAATTGAGTACAGCGATGAGGACGGATGCTTCATTGGTCACATAGCAGGAATTAAAGACGTCATTGGTTTTCACGCCGATTCTGTAAAAGAGTTGCGAGCGGCATTTTATGAGGCTGTTGATGACTATTTGGCTACTTGTGAAAAACTGGGAAGATCACCACAAAAACCCTATTCAGGCAAGCTGATGTTACGAGTTCCACCTGAAGTCCATGCCCATGCCGCAATGATGGCAGAAGCTCATGGAAAGAGTTTGAACCAGTGGGCTGCGGACGTTCTTATGTATGCAAACTGAAATCTTGAGCAAATGAAGTAAAAAAAGGGTCGTGTTTCAACTTCGGAGAATTATGAGTTGGTTCACGGCCCTTATAATTACTACTATGGTAAAAATGTCCAACAATCGGCGGCAGACGGTCGTCGCGACTAAAGCCGCGTCGCCGCTGCGCCTTACCAGCCGTTTCGCGGAATGTGAAAACACTTCTGAGGGCTTTTTCTTGACAAAAAACCGCTTTACTGTATTATTCCATCGCCTTTCGGGCAACTATTATAAATTGTCACATCTGGAGCATAAATAAATGGTTGAAAAAATAGATGAAATGAGAGATGTACTGCTAAAGCTTAAAGATGAAGCTCTTGAAGAGATAGGTAAAGCACTCAGATCAGGCTCTGAAACTTCAAATGACGAACCGAGCGGTGATATTTACGACCAGGCTTCCAACGAACGTGACAGGGAACTGCTGCTTCTGCTGGGAGATCGTGAAAGGGAGAAGATCCGTAATATAGAGGAAGCGCTCACAAGGCTTGATGAAGGTGAGTACGGAATATGTGAGGATTGTGAAGAAGAGATCCCTCTCGGACGTCTGAAAGCAATGCCTTTTGCCCGCCTCTGTGTGAAGTGCAAGGCTGACCTTGAG
The DNA here is from genome assembly GCA_031401815.1 of Geobacteraceae bacterium. Lineage (GTDB taxonomy): Bacteria > Desulfobacterota > Desulfuromonadia > Geobacterales > DSM-12255 > JANNRW01. The sequence continues at coordinate 1,708 of JANNRW010000215.1, forward strand.
AAATTGCAGGCACAGACAAAGCGGTTTGAAGAGGATCGTGTCTACAGGGAGATCGCCATCAGTGAAGAAGAGGATTCTTGATCACTTTAGGTTCATTTCGCGCATTACTGTAGGGGAGCTGTCAACTTGCTCCCCTTTTTTTGTCTCCTGGCAAGCCATTTATCCTGCCTTTATCTTGCAATTTTGTTCAATTTCAGCTAGATATATTTATTTGATCCAGAGTTAAATCTTAAGGTTACAATATGACCCATGTTATGCAGGATCAACTGGAGCTAAACAGATCAGGATGGTGGAAAGGGTCTGATCAGGTTGCAGCTGCATCTATCAAAACTGTAAGTGAAGCAATCCGGCTCCTTGGGCTCCCTCTCTATCTGGTAGAAAAAGCTGACGGAGTAAAGGTGGAAACTTCAGGCATTGCCATACTGGGAACAGATGGCTGCAAAGAGGGGGCTTTTCCTCTTTTGGGGTATACTCCTCCGGTTCTCCCCCGGCAACTTGGCAATCCACTCTTTTGCCGCGAGATGGGGATCCGTTTCCCCTATATCGGGGGCTCCATGGCCAAAGGTATAAGTTCTGTCCTTATGGCGGAAGAGCTGGGTCGTGCAGGGATGCTCGGCTTTTTCGGTGCGGCCGGTCTCAACTTTGCAGAAGTTGAAGCTGCTGCTGACCGGCTGGCCTCTTCGCTTAAAGATACTCCGTATGGCTTCAATCTGATCCATTCACCACAGGAGCCGGAGCTTGAAGACGCCCTTGCGCGGCTTTACATAAAAAAAGGGGTACGACTCATAGAGGCGTCTGCATTTCTCGCCCTTTCACTCCCCCTTGTCAGATTCCGTGTGCACGGGATTTGTCGCCTCCCTGACGGCAGAATCATGACACCTAACCGGATTATCGCAAAAGTCTCCCGTGAAGAGCTTGCTGCCAGATTCTTCTCCCCCCCCCCTGAAAGGTTTCTCAGCGAACTGGTATCTTGCGGTGAAATCAGCCGTGAGCAGGCCGCACTTGCCGAAAAGATTCCAATGGCACAGTATGTTACAGCTGAAGCAGACTCTGGCGGGCATACTGACAATCGTCCGGCTCTGGCTCTCTTCCCGACGATTCAGGGAGTTGCAACAAGGATGGAGAAAGAGTACGGCTATGACTGTCACCTTATGGTCGGGCTGGGTGGCGGAATTTCGACGCCTGCTTCAGCTGCTGCCGCTTTTTCCATGGGTGCCGCCTATATAATGACAGGGTCGGTCAACCAGGCTTGTGTCGAGTCAGACACATCAACAACTGTCAAGGAGATGCTGGCCGAAACCAGGCAGGCCGATGTTACCATGGCTCCGGCGGCTGACATGTTCGAAATGGGGGTCTCTGTCCAGGTTCTGAAACGTGGCACCATGTTCCCGATGCGTGCAGCAAGGCTTTATGAGTTGTACAAAAGTTTTGCGAGTCTCGAAGAGCTCCCAGTTGCAGAGCGGGAAAAACTGGAAAAGACACTTTTCATGGCACCACTGGAAACAATCTGGCGGGACACCAGGGCTTACTTTCAACAACGTGATCCCAAACAGGTAGAACGAGCCGAGCGTGACCCCAGGCACAAAATGGCTCTGGTATTTCGCTGGTATCTGGGACAGGCTGCACACTGGGCAAAAAATGGCGAGCAGACTCGTAAAATGGATTATCAGATATGGACAGGGCCAGCCATGGGCGCTTTCAATGAATGGGTCGCGGGAAGTTTTCTGGCAACTGCGGCAAATCGCAAGGTTGTAAATGTCGCCAGAAACATTCTGTACGGAGCAGCACTCCTTCAGCGCGTAGCCACTCTTCGCCTTCAGGGCGCACGACTTCCTGCAGAAGTAACAAACGTTTTTCCAATTACTGAAGAAGAGATCAAGGAGTATTTCTAGGTGAAACCGGAAGATCTGAAAACCGTTGAAAAATCTGACAGCACTCCGCTTGCCATCATCGGCATAGGTTGTCTCTTCCCCGGAGCAGAAAACCAGTCAGCATACTGGGCAAACATCAGGGAAGGGGTTGACGCCATAAGCGAGATTCCCGCGACGCACTGGAAGACTGCAGAGTACCATGATCCTGACCCGAAATCTCCGGATCATACATATGGCCGACGTGGAGGATTTATCTCTCCGATTCCGTTTAATCCGCTGGAGTACAATATACCCCCGAACACGCTTGAGGCGATTGATACGTCACAACTTCTGGGGCTTGTTGTTGCCGGACAGGCTCTGAAAGATGCAGGCTATGGCCCGGAAAAGGAGTTTGACCGTGGCCGGGTCAGCGTCATTCTCGGAGTAACCGGCACTCTTGAACTGGTCATTCCGCTTGGCGCACGCCTCGGCCACCCCATCTGGCGCACTGCGCTGAAAGATGCCGGAGTTGACGACGAAATTGCCGAAGATGTTGTCCAGCGGATTGCCGATGGCTATGTCCCCTGGCAGGAGAACTCCTTTCCCGGCCTGCTCGGCAATGTTGTAGCCGGTCGGATCAGCAAGCAGTACGATCTGGGGGGGACCAACTGTGTGGTGGATGCGGCCTGCGCCAGCTCTTTCAGCGCACTTCATCTTGCCGGAATGGAGCTCTCTTCGGGCAAATCCGATCTGGTGGTTACCGGCGGTATCGATACCTTCAACGATATCTTCATGTATATGTGTTTCAGTAAAACTCCGGCACTTTCTCCGACCGGAAATGCCAGACCGTTTGACTCTTCCGGTGACGGTACTATTCTGGGTGAAGGTCTTGGCATAATTGTCATCAAAAGGCTTGCCGATGCAGAGCGTGACAATGACAGGATTTATGCGGTTATCAAAGGGGTCGGCTCTTCCAGTGATGGCAGGGGGGATGCCATTTATGCCCCGAACGCCGGTGGACAGAAGCGGGCGCTTCTTGACGCCTATCAGCGATCCGGTGTCACTCCGGAGAGTATCGGCCTTGTCGAGGCGCATGGAACAGGGACCAAAGTAGGAGATGCTGTGGAGGTTTCAGCTCTCAGGGAAGTATACGGAGATGCTGATGCCCCCTGGTGTGCACTCGGCTCCGTGAAGTCGCAGATCGGGCACACCAAGGCTGCCGCTGGTGCCGCAGGGATAATCAAGGCGGCGTTTGCCCTGCATCACAAGGTCATTCCACCGACAATCAAGGTCGAACAGCCGCTGGATGAAGTTACCGGTGGGAAAACACCCTTTTATCTCGCCACAAGAAAACGTCCCTGGGTAAGCAGGAAAGGGGTGCCACGCCGCGCCGCTGTAAGCGCATTTGGCTTTGGGGGTTCCAATTTTCATACAGTTCTTGAAGAGTACCGTCCAACAAGAGAAAAAGCGGAATGGGACGGCAACATACAACTCCTTGCCTTCTCGGCTGTCAGCGCGGCTGCTCTGGAGGCAGAGCTTGCCCGGGTGAATCCTCTTCTCTCATGGAACGATCTTCGCGCATTTGCGAAATCCTCCCGAGCGGCATTCAACTCTAAAGATCTGTTCCGGCTCGCCATGGTGATTGAAAAGGAGAGGACAAACCTTGCAGCTGTGATTGGGAACACTCTCTCCATGCTCAAAAGCAGACCGGCTGGAGAGTGGAGCAGTCCGGATGGCGTCTTTTTCTGCTCAGGAGAACATCAGGGGAAACTGGGGGCTCTCTTTCCCGGTCAGGGCTCACAGTATACCGGTATGCTGCTTGACCTGGCCTGTTCATTTCCACAGATGCTCGCTGCTCTTGAAGCTGCAGAAAGCGGTTGTCAGGCTGCCAGTGACATATGTCTCTCGGACAGGATCTATCCGAAACAGGACTTTTCGTCCGGAGCATACGAGCGCGACGAAGCTCTCCTTCGAGCTACGGAAACAGCCCAGCCTGCCATAGGGGCAGTGAGTTACGGAGCTTTGAAATTACTGGAGGAGTTCGGTTTTCATCCTGCTGCTGTTGCGGGTCACAGTTATGGCGAGCTGACTGCTCTCTGCGCTGCCGGGCGTATTGATGAGACGTCGCTGCATACCCTTTCGAGGCTGCGCGGTGCCCTGATGGCAAGTGGAGCAGATGACAAGGGGGGGATGCTGGCTGTTCCGGCTCCTCTTGAGACGGTTGAGAGAATTGTTATGGAAGAGGGTCTTGATCTTGTTATTGCCAACAGGAATGCTCCTGCCCAGGCAGTCCTTTCAGGCAGAAGTACGGAAATAGATCGCGCTGTCGCCAGCTTTGCCGGAAGGTCTCTTTCATGCAAAAAGCTACCAGTTTCTGCGGCTTTTCACAGCGCTCTTGTGGCTGATGCCGAAGCACCGTTTCTTGAGACCCTTGCAAAAATTGAACTGCAACCTGGCGAAATACCTGTTTACGCCAACAGTACGGGCGATATATACCCTGAGCAGCAGCAGGCGGCCAAAGAGCTGCTGGCTGGTCAACTTGCAAGACCAGTCGAATTTGTTGCTGTAATAGAAGCAATGTATAGCACCGGGATCCGCACCTTTGCTGAAGTAGGGCCTGGAGCAAGGCTGACCGGACTGGTCAGGGCGATTCTCGGTGATCGCCCTCATCAGACTCTGGCGCTTGATTCATCAAACGGGAAACGCTCCGGGATTGTCGATCTTGGTCGCTTTATAGCCCAGCTCTCAGCTCTTGGATATGGTCTCGACCTGTCACTCTGGGATGCAGGATTTCAGCCTCAAGTAACGCTGCCAGGCAAGAAGCCGGCCATGACCATACCTCTTTGCGGAGCAAACTATGTGCAGCCGCGACCTGTCCGGGAGCCCTCAGCTCCTGTGAAAACCGGGCTCGGGGCTCAGGGAACTGGGCTCGGGGCTCTGGGTTCGGGGCTCGGGGAACAGGGATTCGGGCTCGGGGCTCAGGGCTCGGGGCTCGGGGAACAGGGATTCGGGATTACGGGTAAATCGCTATCCAGTGATACTCTTGCTGAATCGCTTCGGGCGACTCGCGAGAGCATCAGTATTCTCCAGAAGATGCAGGAAGAGACTGCAAGAGTGCACCGGATATTTCTGGAGGGGCAGGAAGCTGCAGGAAGGACTTTTCAGAGCTTGCTGGAGAATCAGAACCGGCTTTTACAGGGGGGTGGATTCACTTTGCCCCAGCCTCTGGTTGGGACTCGGACAGCAGCCCCTGTTGCTTCTGCAACGACTCGGATAGCCCCTTCCTTACTTCAACCCGTTGCCATTGTAGCACCCACTTCAGCAACAAAGGGCGCGGCAAGCAGCGCCCCTACAGTCGATGTTGCAGCAACTCTCCTGGCAATAGTCAGCGAGAAGACCGGCTATCCGGTCGAGATGCTGGATCTTGAGATGGGGATGGATGCTGATCTGGGGATTGACTCCATAAAACGGGTAGAGATTCTTTCGGCTCTTCAGGAAAAACTCCCTGGCGCACCATTAATCGGCTCTGAACAGCTCGGCTCGTTGCGGACACTGGGTGATATTGCCGCTTTCCTTGCCCACGACAATAATGCAGGGGTGCCGCTTGCTGCGCCCACTTCAGCAGCAAAGGGCGCGGGAAGCAGCGCCCCTGCGGTCGATGTTGCATCAATCCTCTTGGCCGTAGTCAGCGAGAAAACCGGCTATCCGACAGAGATGCTGGATCTTGAGATGGGGATGGATGCTGATCTTGGTATCGACTCCATCAAGCGGGTTGAAATACTCTCCGCAATACAGGAAAAACTTCCGGGAGCGCCGGTTATAGGTTCTGACCAGATGGGGAGCCTGCGTACCCTTGGTGATATTGCCGCTTTTCTTGCACACAGCAATAAAGCAGGGGCACCGCTTGCTGCGCACACTTCAGCAACAAAGAGCGTGGCAAACAGCGTCCCTGCGGTCGATATTGCCTCAACTCTTCTGGCCGTGGTCAGCGAGAAAACCGGCTATCCGGTCGAGATGCTGGATCTTGAGATGGGGATGGATGCTGATCTTGGTATTGACTCCATCAAGCGGGTCGAAATTCTCTCCGCCTTGCAGGAAAAGCTCCCCGGAGCACCTGTTATAGGCCCTGAGCAGCTCGGTTCCTTGCGCACTCTTGGAGATATTGCTTCTTTCCTTGGTAAAGGCAAAAATCCTGATTTGACCCCTCTCCCTATTGCTGCGGCAGTTCGGGTTGCGGCAAGCAGCCCCTCTGCGGCAGAGCGCTCGTCATCCATTGCCCGCAGTACGATTGTGCCGGTTATGACAAAAATATCCGCCACTGTGTCAACTCTTGCAGTTGCAGATGGAGAGTTCTGGATTACCGATGATGGTGCCCGGTTTTCTGCGGAGCTATACTCCATTTTGAAGAGTCGGGGTCTGAAGCCTCGTCTGATTTCAGATGTAACCAGGCTTGAAATAACCTCTGCAACAATGCTCTCCGGGCTGGTTCTGGCTGCACCTGAAAATGGCACTGATGATCAGTTTCTGGAGAGCGCCTTCCTGATCATGAAAAAAGCTGCCCCGGCGCTGATGCTGGCAGGAGCGGAAGGGGGGGGTGCGATCTTTGCGACGGTTTCCCGGCTTGATGGAGGTTTTGGCTTTATTCCTGGTTCAGAGATTGCTGACCCCCTTTCAGGCGGACTTGCGGGTTTTGCAAAAACGGCAGGAAGAGAGTGGCCTGATGTCGTTTGCAAGGCGCTCGATCTTGGCAAGTTCAAAGAGTCATCTGCTGCTGCTTCAGCAGTTGCAGATGAGCTTTTCAGGAGCGGAGAGACTGAAACCGGACTCTCTTTTGAGGGGCGGATCGTTCTCTCTCTTGAAACCCTGCCAAATAACGAGAAAAGGTCGCCAGGCTTTATCGGTATGGATGATGTCATTATCATCACTGGTGGCGGAAGAGGTGTAACCGCTGCAACAGCGGTTGCCCTTGCTGATGCAGGGAGTCCACTTCTTCTTTTGATAGGCAGAAGTCCGGCACCGGAGGAAGAGCCTGACTGGCTGAAACCTCTTCTGGAAGAGCCCCGTATCAAGCGGGCTATTCTTGAACAGGCAGGAGGGAAGCTGCATCCGCGTGAAATAGAGGAGAGCTATCAGGCCGTGATTGCCGGTCGTGAACTTCGCAGCACCCTGGCTGACATAGAGGCTGCCGGTGGTAGAGCAATTTATCGGGCAGTTGATATCAGGGATGCAGGGGCAGTGGCTGCGCTGTTGTCAGAAATTCGCTCAACCTGTGGCCCGATAAGAGGGATAGTGCATGGTGCCGGGGTATTGGCGGATCGACTGATAACCGACAAGTCGCGCGAGCAGTTTGCTTCGGTTTACAGTACGAAAGTAGCCGGCCTGCGAGCACTGCTGACTGCCTGTGAGGATGACGATCTCCGTTTTATTGCTCTCTTCTCTTCGACCTCCGGCCGTTTTGGCAGGACTGGTCAGGTTGATTATGCCGTAGCCAATGAAGTTCTCAATAAACTGGCGCAGGTTGAGTCAAGACGCAGACTCTCCTGCCGGACTGTCAGCATCAACTGGGGACCGTGGGATGGTGGAATGGTGACCCCTGCCTTGAGAAAAGTCTTTGCCGGTGAAGGGATAGGGCTGATCTCTCTTGCTGCTGGCGGTGAATTTCTGGTCAGGGAGATTGCTCAGCAGGAGGGGCCGGTCGAAGTAATTGCTCTGGCAATGTCTGCAAATGAGGCTGCGGCTCCGCCACCATCCCGTCAGAAGAGTCTGACAGAAGCGCACTCATTGATTCTGAACATATCCGATTATCCGTTCCTCCGTTCCCATGTTCTCGACAGCAAGGCTGTGCTCCCAATGGCAGTGATTGTCGAGTGGCTTGCACATACTGCCCTGCATGGCAATCCGGGGCTTAAATTTCACGGTTTCAACGATCTCAGGATCTGCAAAGGGGTTGTATTTGAACAGAGCAGAACCTGCAGGCTCCACCTGATGGCTGGCCGGGCTGAAAAGCGAGAATCTTTTTACCTTGTACCGGTTGAATTGACCAGTACCGCTCCGGATAACCGGATCACCCTGCATGCCAGAGCTGAAATTGTGCTTGCTTCAAGGCTGCCGGAAGGGATCAGATCGATCAAGGAGATGCAGCTCCCTACATATAATCCTCACAACGGGCAGATTTATGACCGGGAGCGCCTTTTTCACGGCCCGGATCTTCAGGGGATCAAACAGATCTACGGCTGCTCCGAAAAAGGGATCAGTGCAGTTGTTTCCAGGGCACCACAACCTGCAGTATGGATAAAAAACCCGCTGCGCGGCAATTGGCTGACCGATCCGCTGGTTATCGACTCTGCATTTCAGATGATGATCCTCTGGAGTTTCGAGCGATTTGGCTCCGGATCTCTCCCCTGCTTTGCAGGCCGCTATCGTCAATTTCAGGAGTCATTCCCGAAAGAAGAGGTTCAGGTGGTCATAAGGATAACTGCTGAACGGGGACACGGGGCGAATGCGGATATCGAGTTCCTTGATTGCCATACCGGAAAACTGGTTGCCCGTCTGGAAGATTATGAATGCGTTATCGATCCGTCCCTTGGCAGGGCATTCCAGCTTAACCAGCTTGTACAGGGGAGTAAAACCGGCTCCGGAGCCGCCTGAAATGAAGTCGATCGCAATTGTCGGGATTGGCGGGATATTTCCTGATGCGCCAGATCTTGGAAGATTCTGGGAAAATATCCGGGAAGGGCGCTCTGCTGCTCGTGAAATTCCTTCCGGAAGATGGTCAGTTCCTGTTGAAAAAGTTTATGATCCCACTCCTGGAAAACCTGACCGGGTTTACTCACGCCACGGCTGTTTTCTGAAATCTGTTCCTTCGGTCGGCCGGGCTTTTGGCATTGAGCTCGACCCGAAACTGCTGGCCGGTCTTGACCCTCTTTTTCATATTCTGCTGCATGCCGGCTCCATGGCGTTTGCTGACGGAGTGACAGCTCC
>JANNRW010000216.1:0-19101 GCA_031401815.1 Geobacteraceae bacterium
ATTCCCCCTCCCCTGGCGGGAGGGGGTCAGGGGGTGGGGGAACTTGCCAGATTTGACGCTGACGGCAGCTTCACCCACCCCTTAATCCCCTCCCGTCAAGGGAGGGGAGGCTAAATGCAAAGACCAAACCGGACAATGCTGGGTCTGATGATGTTCAGCTCGGAGCCCTGGCGGTTCTTTCCGGTCATGCAGATCGACGTTGTCTGGTTCCCCAAGGAAGAGCCGGGGGGCGACAAATTCTCCGAGAAAATATTCAAAGGGCCGCTGCCGCGTATGACCCGCGATGCACTGGACTACATCAAGCGCAACTTCGTCAGTGAAACGGTCATCAAACACCACGGACGGGCTGAATCGGGAATCCCATAGGGGTCGTGTCTCAACTCCCTACAAAGAGTCATCATAAACTTGTTGATTTGTTGACTAAAGCGCCATAACTAGCTGAATATAAATTTGACTTTGACCAAACGCTGAAGAAGCCTGGAGCAGAGGCAGTCCGCATGAACACAAAAAAGCGAATCTTCATAAGCTCCGTTCAGAAGGAACTGGAGCGGATACCTTAGTTGGTCTCATCTCGACCGATCCCCTTACCCTTCTCAATACATCTCATATTTCAGCAGACGACACTCGATCGGCCCGTTCCAGATCGGAATCCTGCGCGTGGCTTTCAGCCCAACGTGCTTTGCCAGGTCACTGTTTCCGCAGATGATGAATGCTGTGGAACCGGCACAGCGCTGTTTTAGAACATCTCCCATGGTACGGTAGAGCGGAATCAACTCCTCGATTTCGCCCATCCTGTCTCCGTAAGGGGGGTTGAAAATTATCATTGCAGGTGACTGGGCCGGTGCAAAGGTGCTGAATTCACCCGGCGCAAACGTTACCAGTCGGCTGACACCGGCTCGTGTCGCATTCTGGCGAGCCATGTCAACTGCACCGGGGGAGCGGTCGAACCCACGCAACTTTACCGGCAGCTCCCGGAGGCGGCGCTCTTTCGCATCATTCAGCATTGTTCGCCAGATGGCTGGATCATGATCCGGCCAGAACTGAAAACCGAACCGCTCCCGCAACAGGCCGGGTGCTGTATCCGAAGCGATCAGCGCTGCTTCCAGTACTATTGTACCGGAACCGCACATCGGGTCAAAAAACGGAATCTCACCTTTCCAGCCGGAAAAAGCCACCAGTGCTGCTGCCAGATTCTCCCGGAGTGGCGCCTTGTTCTTGTCCAGACGATAGCCTCGTCGATCCAGAGGATCACCGGACATGTCAAGACTTACAGAGCAGCGGTTTTTCACCAGATGTACGTTAACTCGCAGGTCAGGATTTTTGGTGTCAACATTCGGTCTGTTGCCATATCTGTCGCGCATTGCATCCACAATGGCATCCTTGCTTTTCAAGGCGACAAACCCGGAGTGCGTAAGTGCAGAGTCCCTTAGAACAGAGTCTACGGCCATAGTCATCTCAGGCCTCAGGTATTTCTCCCATTTGATGGCACGAACACCGCTATAAAGCTCTTCATTGGAGGTGCAGGGAAATTCGCCAAGTAACCGCAGAACACGACTGGCAGTTCTGAGCCAGAGGCAGGCGCGGTAACCTTCAGAAAGTTCACCACTGAATGCAACGCCACCCCGCTCCTGTTTTGCTCCGAAGATGCCGATCTCCAGTAGTTCTGCTGCAACAAGCTCTTCCAGACCACGGGCACAGGTAACAAAAAATTTATCACTCATAAAATCGACTTCTCCAAAAGCTAAGGCAATTGCAGTTTATGTTTCAAGACCTCTATTTCCGCTTCCGGCTGAGCAGTTTCCTGGCAAGCACCTCAACCGTATGCACGACTTTAACATCAGATCCATGCTGTTTCAGCCCATCAGAGAGCTGCATCATGCACCCCGGACAACCGGTTACAACCGCTTCAGCGCCGGTATTCATTATTGACGCGCTTTTAGCGGCATTGATCTGCATGGATGACTCGTAATGGTACACATTGAATGTACCCCCTAATCCGCAGCATCTGTCAGCCCCCTCCATCTCGACCAGCTCAACTCCGGGTGTGCCTTTCATAAGTTCACGCGGCTGAGAGGTTATCCCTCTGGTTCGAAGATGACAGGGGTCATGATAGGTTATCCTTACATCCCGCCCTGCGCCCGTATCCTCTGGATTAAGGCCAAGCTGTTGCAGAAGCTGCGCCGCATCAACGGTCTTGTCTGCAACAGCCTTTAGCCTGGCAGCCAGTTCCGGATGCCTTTTACCCACCAGATTCGGATAGAATTTGTGCAGAGCTCCGCCGCAGGTAGCACAGGCGGTCATAATGTAGTCAGCTTCATAACGTTCCAGTTCAAGAAGATTTTGCTCCGCCAGCCCCCGCACCGTATCCAGGTCGCCCCCTGACATTCCTGGCAGACCGCAACACTGCTGATTCTTCGGAATTATCACGGTACAGCCGAGATGCCGGAATAGCGCAAGTGTTGCCTCACCCACCTGGGGGTAACAGAAGTTGGTCATGCAGCCGACGAAGAAGAGAATCCGGGGCTTGCCCGGCTCTCCCTGAATTACTTCCGGATGCCGGTCTATGAAAGGAGTTTTGGCAATATTGGGAATATTGCGTTTGCCGCCAATAAAAGGGAGCGGAAAGCGAAGACGCAGGCCGGAACTCTCCGGCACTTTCTTGAAAAAAAGTGGGCCAAGAATCCGTGCAGCAGCAGCGCCGAACTTCATCAGGGAACGGTTTTTTATCACCTGCCCGACTGCCGAGTGAAAGGTTGTAAGGCCACGCCGTCCGGAAAGAGCCTCTCGCGCCACCATGACTATCTCGTCAGTAGGAACATTGTTGGGGCACTTTTCCACGCAGCTGCCGCAAAGGAGACATTTGGACATGGCTGCGTAAGTTGCATCATCCAGCTCTATGTCACCTTTCAGAAGATGCTGGCAAAGAGCAATCTTGCCACGGGCGACCGCCGGCTCCTTGCCAAAGGTGGCAAATGCCGGACAATGAGCCCTGCAAGCGCCGCACTTGACGCACTTTTTAAGTTCCTGTTCGATTCGTTTTAGCGCGTCCACAAAAAAACCTCTGTAAAGTCAGATAGAGATAGAGATAGAGATAGAGATAGAGAAAGAGAAAGAGAAAGAGTTGACTTTATTCTCTATCTCTTTCTGTGAGCGTAGCGAACGAATCTCTATCTCTTTCTGTGAGCGTAGCGAACGAATCTCTATCTCTTTCTGTGAGCGTAGCGAACATCTGATTCACTCTTCCGGGAACATTTTGCCCGGGTTCAGTATGTTACCAGGATCAAGCGCCTTCTTGATCGACTGCATGGCCGCAACCTGCGCGGGTTTCAGCTCCAGATGGATATATGGCTGTTTGGCAAGACCTACGCCATGTTCGCCTGACATTGTACCGTTCAGATCGAGTGCTGCCTGAAAAACCTCGGCAATGGCTGCGTGAGCTTTCTCCTCTTCTCCCGGAACAGTTTTGTCAATCATGATATTCACATGGATATTGCCGTCGCCGGCATGACCAAAGTTTACAATCGGGATGTTGTACTTCTGCTGAATTTTCTCGACTGCCCGGATAACTTCAGGAACCTTGCTTCGTGGCACGACTATATCTTCGTTAAACTTGTCCGGATTCACATCCCTAAGTGAAGGTGACACCAGCCGCCTTACCTTCCAGAGAGCCTCTGACTCTGCTGCATTACTGGCTACCTTGCACTCTACCAGACCAAGGGGTCTGATCAAAGCCTGGATTCTTTCTGCCTGTTTCTCAATAAGATCGCGATCACCATCGACCTCTATGATAAGTACCGCCCGGCCATTTTCGGGAATGCCGAGGCTGAAGCGTTTGTTGACGCACTGCAATGTCCCGTAATCCATGAATTCAAGAGTTGTCGGGATTATCTTGCTGCCGATAATCGTAGAGACTGCCTTGGCTGCCCCATCTATGGAATCAAAGATTGTAAGCATTGTCTTCTTCGCGTCAGGCAGCGGAAGCAGCTTGAAGATGATTTTGGTAATTACGCCAAGTGTCCCTTCGGAACCACAGAGCAGCCGGGTAAGATCATAGCCGACAACCCCCTTGTAGGTCTCTCCGCCGGTTCTGATGATCTCGCCCGAAGGGAGAACCACTTCCAGCCCCATGACAAAATCGCGGGTGACGCCATACTTGACGCAGCGAGGGCCACCGGCATTTTCCGCCACATTCCCTCCTAGAGTAGAGAATTTAAGCGACGCCGGATCAGGCGGATAAAAGAGCCCAAGCTTCTCCACCTCTATCTGGAACTGCTCAGTGACTACACCCGGCTCAACCTCTGCTATCAGGTTTTCGGTGTCGATCCGCAGAATCCGGTTGAGCCGTGTCATGACCAGAACAATTCCGCCCCCCTTTGGGAGTGATCCACCGGTAAAACCGCTCCCCGCACCCCGGGGGAATACCGGGACAAGCTCTCTGTTTGCAAGCTTCAGCACCGCAGCTACCTCTTCCGTGGAGCCGGGATGAACTACCGCATCAGGAAGAAATTCCATCTGGGTAGCATCATAGGCGTAGCAGATCAGATCCTGCCGGTCAGTAGCGACATGGTCAGAACCGACAATTGTTTTCAACTGTACAACAACCTCTGGTCTAAGCATACAGATCCCTCACGTTATAAACTGGCGAAAGCCTGATAATTTCATACTTCATCCTTCTTAATTACCTCTGTAAACCGGCAGCACGGTGCCACCGTCAGGAATGACGTATCCGGTGAAATCTTCCGGAAGAAGATCCGTTGCCAATGACATGGCCTCATCAAGAGTGGCTGCCGGAATCATCTGCATTGTACGAACCTCTTCCGGCGGCAAGGTGGATACCAGGATGATTCTGCATCTCTGGGCCTTCTGCAATAGGGAATAGGCTGTCTGGCCGTTGATTTCGTAATGGCTTCGCAGGCAGGCTTCAAAAGGTTGCAGCTCCCTGAAGCGAAACCAGTTGAAAAAAGTAGCATTACCATAACCGTCACGGCACTCGGCCAGAAGGATCATAACCCCTCCGTCCTTCAGAGCCTGACAGCCGTGCTCCATTGCCTTGTGCGCCTGGATCAGGTTGATATCCTTTGGGAAACCTCCGCAGGAGACCACTGCCAGATCCGCCCTTGCTTCTATAGGGAAGGAGAACTGCTCCGTATAGAAGTTACAGCCCTGCTTGTGCGCAGAGCGCCACTCTCCGGCGAAAACCCCGATGATTCTCTTGTCCGGTGCAAGTACTGTATTCAGGATCAGGAGAGGAGAGAGCATGGCGCATGCCTCTTCCATTGCAAGATGCACCGGATTCCCTTCCAGATTTCCTGTTGTTGCCAGGCGGTTCTTCCCCGCACCCTCTCCAGGGTTTAAAACGGCAAAATGACTTGCCATGCAGCTCTTTCTGCTCGCCACGCCAGGCAGGACGCTTTTGCGCCCGCCTCCGAAACCGGCGAAGTAGTGAAAACCGATTGTCCCGGTCAGGATGACCTGATCAGCCTCTGCAACTGTGCGGTTTATCTCCACCGGAATACCGGAGGTGGTAAACCCGAGAGTAACCAGCTTTCCCGGATCATCACAGTCATGATCAATCACCCTGACCCTTCCGCAGAGTGACCCAAGTATCCTACGATGCTCGGATTCGCTCTGTTTGCGGTGAATCCCCAGCGCAATCACCACGGTGATATGGTCGTCACGTACACCCGCAGAATTCAAACGTTCAACAAGGAGGGGCAGGTAAAGCTCGCTGCCGGTGTAACGGGTTATGTCAGAGGTGATTATAACAATCCGGCTGCCAGGCGAAATCCTGCCGAAATCGTCACTGCAACTGTCAAGTGCGGCAGAAATCAACTCTTCCGGGGTCTCTTCGGGCTGCCTGACTTCAGCACGAATAACTCCGGCCACTTGCCGCTCCGGCAAGGACAGAGTGTATGTCATTTCCCCGTATTGCAGTTTCATACTTTATCCTGGCCTCATGTGACAAAAAAAGCAAGGGGGGCAAAAGCCCCCCTTAGTTTACCGTTCATAAGAACCGTGAGATTTTGACTCGGCCTTTGGCCTCGCCCTCCGGGCAGCCTACGCTGTCCAATTTCGTCAAGGAAATTGTCGCAAGGTCAAGGCGATTTCGCACGGCAACGCCGAAATTGCGGAAATATCGCGGTTCTCTACCCTTCGGCTTTCCAGTGGCCATGCAGGTTGCAATACTCCCTTGCAATCACCTTGTCCGATTTGACGCAGAAAGTAGCTTCTGCTGCCTGGCCCGGTTTCAGCATCTGCCGGGAGATCTTGCCGTCATCAATCACTTCGATCCACTGGATATAATGGGCATCTTCCATCGGATGAGGGACAGAGCCGACCTTTATCGTCACCTTGCCATCACCTTTTTCAATAACCGGAACATGCTTTTCCTGTGAAGCGTCCACACTGTTCTCGGCAAGAAGCTGCATTGGTGCACCGCAGCAGGCCAACGGGCCACCGCCTGAAATGAACAGCTCGACAATATTGCCGCAGAGATTGCATTTATATACTTCCAGAACCTTTGCCATGACTTATTCCCCCTTTTCAGAAATTCTGATGGTACTCTTTGACTCTACGTGCGAAGTCACCACCAAACTCGAAGCAGCTGACCTCATCAGCTCTTGAAGGCTGATAAAGTATCTGAATCCCCGGATCAAACGCTTCCAGTGACATCCGTTTGAACTCATCATAGATCTCTTTTACTGCTCCGCCACCCCAGCCATAACTTCCGAAAGCACCTACCAGCCTGTTTTTGGGACGAAGTCCTCGCAGATGGGTAAGAAACTCTGCGACTGACGGATAAGTGATATTGTTAAGTGTCGGTGAACCTATCAAGGTTCCGCGAGCTTTCCAGAACTCCTTGATAGCAACGCTCATCGGTGTGGCGCGCAGTTTTATCACCTTAACCCCTACTCCGGCAGCTTTTATCCCTTCGGCTATCGGCACTATCATCTTCTCAGTGCTATGCCACATTGTATCATAGATTATGGCAACGGAAAGGTCAGCTTTCCCGTTGGCCATATCAAGATACATCTCAAATACCTTCTGGGGACTCTTCCTCCAGATTATGCCATGATCCGGCGCTACCATATCGATCTCAAGCCCCAGCTTCTGGAGCTCTGCAATCTTGTTTTTGATCAAGGCACCAAAAGGCATAAGAATATTGGCATAGTAATCGACTACAGCATCATCCAGCTCACCTTCTGAATAATCGGCTATATACTCGTCATCAAATCGCGCCACTGATGCTATATGCTGGCCAAAAGCATCCTGAGTGAAAAGGAGTTTGTCTTCTTCAACATAAGTAATCATTGAATCCGGCCAGTGGAGCATCGGTGTTTCTATGAAACGAAGTGTCCTCTTCCCGATATTAAGTGTCTCACCGGATTTTACAACCTTGACATCCCATTGGCTCAGATCATAGAAGCGATCAAGTCCGCGCTTCCCCTTTTCGCTGATATGAATGACAGCCTGCGGAGCCAGAGCCATGATTCTGTCCAGACTGGTAACATGATCGTTTTCAATGTGATTTATGACTATGTTCTTGATACTGGCTGGGTCAATAAGGGTAGCAATATTTTTCAGCGTAATATCTGAAAAATCATACTTTACTGTATCAACAAGGGTAATATCCCTGTCAAGAATAAGAAAATTGTTGTATGAAGTTCCTCGCGGGGTTTCATAGCCATGAAAATCGCGTATTGCCCAGTCAAGGGCTCCAACCCAGTAGATATCTTCCTTAATTGCAACCGGCTTCATCCGGGAATACCTCCAAAAGAATAAATTCCAAGCCATTTGGTTCAAAAACTGCCGTCATTGCTCATGAACTGGCAGATTTGAATGCGTATTGACTTGGAATCAAAAACGGGTAAACAAATAGAAAAATGACTAGTCAACTACCTCTTCAAACTGATCGCTGCCAGCGCCACAGACAGGACATGTTTCGGGTGGTTCTTCCCCTTCGTGAATGTAATCACAAATAACACATCGCCATTTTTTCATATCATGCCTCTCCTTTATCCGAGATATGGACTCTCTTTACCGTATCACGGCAGTTACTGCACAGGCCGGTAAAGCTGACCGAAAAATCGTGAATATCAAAACATGTGCCGTCCACAGGTATGTCTATATTGTCAAGCGAGTCAGAATAGATATCCACGACCGCTTCACAATGATTACAAACCGCATGATGATGCCTTTTTGTATCTGCTTCAAACCGGGACTTTGCCTCAGGGCTGCATATCTTACTGGCAAGCCCGAGCTGCACAAAGGTTTCGAGAACCCTGTATACTGTTGTCCGTGAAAGCCCGTTGACACGACCCTGAATGGCTCCGTAAATCTGATCGGCGGTCGGATGATCCTTCCGGGATGCAAGATTTTCCAGAATTGCCCTTCGCTGCGCAGTAAGTGAGAGCTTGTGAATACGACAGCGCTCCTTCATCAGCCTCAGCTTCTCTGCAACAAATATTTCAGTTTTCTCATCCATTTTGCCAAATTATTGCAAAAAGGTTGTTGTGTCAACTTATTTTGCCTGCCGACTGTCTGATTATAATCAGGTTTATTACCTTTTCAAGCTCCGGGATGAAATATAGGCGAAAAAAATCTTTCTGGATTTAAGATGTTGACAAAAAAGGCATTTTCCTTTAACAATTTGTCGTTTTGCTTGCAAGCCTTTCTAAAGGCACAATATAAACAGGAGGATTTTTAATATGGAACAGTACGCTGTCTACTTTGCTCTGGTCTGTGCAGTAGGAGCTATTGCCTACGGTTTCTTTTCGGCAAACTGGATTCTTGCTCTGCCGCAGGGAAATGACCGCATGAAACAGATTGCCGCAGCTATTCAGGAGGGTGCAGGCGCCTACATGAAGCGTCAGTACACGATCATCGCAGTTGTCGGAGCGATTATTTTCGTGATCCTGCTCATTCTGCCGGCTCCGCTCGGGGCCAAAACCGCGATCGGTTTTGCCATCGGCGCTCTTTTTTCAGGGCTCACAGGCTTTATCGGCATGTTTGTTTCAGTACGAGCGAATGTTCGCACCACCGAGGCAGCTAAAAGCGGAATCAAGAAAGCCCTTGACGTTGCTTTCAAGGGTGGTGCCATCACCGGCATGCTGGTAGTGGGGCTTGGCCTGCTGGGGGTCGCTGGTTACTATCTGATTCTTACCTTGTTAATGCCGGGAGCACCGATAAAAGATGTAGTCAGTCAACTGGTCGGTCTTGGCTTTGGCGGCTCCCTGATCTCCATTTTTGCCCGACTTGGTGGTGGAATTTTCACCAAAGGTGCTGATGTCGGCGCTGACCTGGTCGGTAAGGTAGAAGCAGGGATTCCTGAAGATGATCCGCGCAATCCTGCTGTTATAGCAGACAATGTTGGCGATAATGTCGGCGATTGTGCAGGCATGGCTGCCGACCTTTTCGAAACCTATGCAGTAACCCTGATAGCCGCAATGCTGCTTGGCGCCATGGCCTTTCCTACTTTCTCCGGAGCTGTCAGTTACCCATTGATCCTTGGCGGCATCTCAATTATTGCCTCCATCATCGGCACTTACTTTGTCAAGCTGGATGCAAGTGAAAAAATCATGCGCGCCCTGTATAAGGGTCTGATTTCATCCGCAATAATCGCCAGTATCGCGTTTTTCTTCGTTACTGTGCAGATGTTCCCGGCAGGCAATCCAACCGGATATTCAGCAACAAACATCTTCATCTCGGCACTAGTCGGTCTGGTGGTGACCGGTGCAATTTTCTGGATTACTGAATACTACACCTCCACTGAATACGCTCCTGTCAAACATATTGCACAGGCCTCCACAACCGGTCACGGCACCAACGTCATCGCCGGCCTTGGCGTCTCCATGAAATCGACTGCCGCGCCAGTGATCGTTATTGCTGCCGGAATTATCGTTGCATTTCAATGCGCAGGCGTTTACGGAATCGCCATTGCTGCTGTTTCCATGCTCTCCCTGACCGGCATCGTTGTCGCCATGGACGCCTACGGGCCAATTACCGACAACGCAGGCGGCATCGCGGAAATGGCTGAACTGGACAAATCCGTACGTGACGTAACTGATCCTCTTGATGCTGTCGGCAATACGACCAAGGCTGTAACCAAGGGGTATGCAATCGGCTCTGCCGGACTGGCTGCAGTCATCCTCTTCACCTCCTATGTTGACGAACTCAAGCTGGCAGGAAAGGTTATTACTTTTGACCTCTCAGATCCGTACATCATTGTCGGTCTCTTTATCGGCGGCATGCTCCCATACTATTTTGCGGCCATGTGTATGGAAGCAGTCGGAACTGCAGGCGGTGCTGTTGTTGTTGAGGTACGTCGCCAATTCCGCGAGATCAAGGGGATCATGGAAGGAACCGGTAAACCGGACTATGCCGCCTGCGTCGACATAGTCACCAAAACCGCCCTTAAAGAGATGGTCATCCCGGCGCTTATCCCTATTCTCGCACCTATAGTTGTCGGCTTTACCCTGGGGCCTAAAGCACTCGGCGGTGTCATCGTTGGGACAATAGTCACCGGAATCTTTGTCGCCATATCCATGACTACCGGCGGCGGCGCCTGGGATAATGCGAAAAAATACATTGAAGACGGCCACCATGGCGGGAAAGGTGGCGACGCCCACAAGGCAGCCGTTACCGGCGACACTGTCGGCGACCCTTACAAGGACACCGCAGGCCCGGCAGTGAACCCGATGATCAAGATCATCAATATCGTCTCCCTGCTGCTTGTGCCGCTTTTGGCAAAATATATGTAGTTTCCAACCGGAATATTTGTAACAAAAGAAGCGGCATGGGAAAAATCCCATGCCGCTTCTTTTTTGATTCAGTTCAGAAGGTATCGAGGCAAGCCAGGTTCAGGGGCAGAGCTCACTCAGCCCTTCAGACAGCAGAGGAAGATCATCATCCAGGATAGTCCTGAGATCCAGCAGAAACGCCCCTTTGGCAATGCGCCCGATAACCGGAGTTGCAGCGCACCGTAATCTCTCTTCAACTTCATTGGCCGACATATTGACGACCGTCACTGCAATCAGGGTTGTTGGAAGCTCCAGCTGCGGCAATGCGCCCCCTCCAGCCTGCGAGAAACCTTTTACGAGCGAAAGCGAGACCGCAGTCGGTAACCTTCTCTTGAGCCAGCGGACTGCTTTGCGGGCACGAAGGTTGAGCTCATCTGCTGAAGCAGTCAACATCCTGAGAGTCGGAATTTCAACCAGAGCCTGACGCTCATCCCTGTAAAGCCGCATTACCCCTTCAAGAGCCGCAAGCGTCATCTTGTCTACCCTTAGCGCCCTGAGAAGCGGGTGCCTCTTCATTGGTTCCACAAGGGCTTTCCGACCTGCTATTATACCGATCTGTGGGCCACCAAGCAGTTTATCACCGCTACATGTAACCAGATCGACTCCAGCCTTGATAAAATCCTGAATGGTTGCCTCCCGTTGCCCAGGTAACCCCTCCAGCTCAACGAGATTGCCGCTGCCAACGTCCGCCATGACCGGTATTCCTATCTCTCTCCCCAAAAGAGCCAACTCTTGCGCAGTTACCTCGGCAGTAAAACCGACCATGGCAAAATTACTGCAATGGACTTTCAGCAGCAGCCCGGTATCTGCACTGAGCGCCTCTCTGTAATCCTGCAAATGAGTCCGGTTAGTAGTCCCGACCTCGCGCAGCATCGCCCCGCTAAGCTTCATTACGTCCGGAATCCGGAAAGAACCGCCTATCTCCACCAGTTCGCCACGAGAGACAATCACTTCGCGGCCTGTTGTCAGAGATGAAAGCGCAAGCAAGACAGCAGCGGCATTATTGTTCACCACCAGTGCAGCCTCTGCTCCGGTAAGCTCGCAGATCAACGGTTCCAGATGTGAGTAACGGCTTCCGCGTTCCCCTGTTTCGAGATTGAGTTCCAGATTTGAGTAGTGGCAAGAGATATCGACCAGCTGCTTCAAAACTTTTTCAGGAAGAGGCGAGCGCCCCAGATTGGTATGAATCACTACGCCGGTTCCGTTAACTACCCTGCGAAGGCTGAAAGCAGCCTGTTTTTTTAATTCGAACTCCACTCTCTCTATCACCGCAGACATTTCAACTCCTGAAAGCGAGGTTTCGCCGCCAAGCAGCTCCCTTCGCAAACTTTCCAGTGCGCTCCGTATGGCACCAACAACCACCTTGCGTGGAGTGCTCCTTAGCCAGACAAGCGCAGAAGGGTGCTCAAGTATTTTATCTACCTTGGGGATTTTACCAAGAGACAACATAGGATGTCCGTTAAATATCTTTTCAGATATCAATCTGGGCCGCAGCAAGCTTCTCTGCCGGTTTGAATGGGACTGCGCCCTCTTTCCCTTCCATCAGCACCCGGCCACCATACTCGGCGTTTTTACGCACAAGCTGCTCTGCCAGAGCTGCATCACGAGCCTTGAATGCTTCGATGATCTTTGCATGCTCCTGCACTGAAATAAGCATACGACCGGGCAGATTCAGCGAAGCGTAGCGCAGCCGTTGAAACTTCCCCACAAGACCGCTGATCATCTCATAAAGTTTTTCATTATCCGCCGCTCTCCAGAAAAGTTCATGGAAGTCGTTATGAATCTTGAAAAAGTGCTTTATATCACTTTCATCTGCCAACTGTTTCAGTCTTTCATTTATAAGGCAGAGCTTTTCAATCTCCTTTGCTGTCAGGTTTTTACATGCCAGATGAGCCGCATACCCTTCCAGTATGCTTTTGATTGCATAAAACTCTTCAACCTGCCTGGAAGAAAAGGAGACAACTACTGCCCCCTTGCGAGGTATCACCGTCAAAAAACCTTCGGATTCAAGCTGCCGGAACGCTTCTCTGATAGGTGTCCGGCTGATCCCGAAACGCTCTGCCAGTTCAGGCTCTACAACTTTTTCGCCAGGCTTTAGGGTTCCGTTTGAAATAGCGTCACGAATTGTCTCAAGTATTTTTTCTCTTAAGGTAAGGTGCTTTTCAATCGATTTTCTCATTTGAAACTCCGAGTTGGGATACTTTCATTGTATACAGTATACAATTAAAGTCAAGCTGAACCCCTTTATCCCTTGTAGAGAGTTGTTTTCGCTTAGCCTGCCATGCCTGCAAACATCTTGCGTTTTCCTCATCTGCAATGTAATCTTTTTGGACAATGGATCCTATTCGTCATCTTAAAATATCTATATGTGTACTCCTTGCTCTTGTCTCAGTCGGCATAACCGGCTACATTTTCATTGAAGGGTGGCCTTTTCTTGACGCCTTTTACATGACAATAATCACCCTCGGCACGGTTGGCTTCAAAGAAGTGCATGATCTCTCACAATATGGAAAGCTGTTCACAATCTGCCTGATAATTGTCGGGGTAAGTGTTCTGGGCTACATTGTCGGGAGTCTGACGCAGATCATGTTCGAAGGGCAGATCCAGCGAATTATCGGGAGGAAAAAGGTGGAGAAAAAGATCGATTCGTTAAAGGATCACTACATCATCTGCGGTTTCGGACGGATTGGACAGCTGATTTGCAAAGAGTTTGCAGCCAAACCACTCCCTTTTCTGGTGATAGAAAAACATCCTGAAGCCCATGAAAAACTCCATCACGAGGAGTATCTTCATCTGCGGGGCGATGCCACAGAAGATGAAACACTTCTTCGGGCAGGGATATTGAAAGCAAAAGGGCTTATTTCAGTTGTCACTTCCGACACTGAAAATGTCTACATAACCCTGACAGCAAGGGGGCTTAATCCGGATCTTTATATTCTTGCCCGCTCCGGCGAGGAGGGCTCGGACATAAAGCTAAAACGTGCCGGTGCCAACAAGGTTGTCTCTCCCTATGTTATAGGAGGGGGACGGATGGCGCAGGCTATTTTGCGACCGAATGTCATGGATTTCATCGAAATAGCTACCGGACATGAGCATCTTGAACTTCAGATGGAAGAGATCCTGATCCCGGCAAATTCGGCCTTTGTGGGGGAAAATCTCATCAGCTCCGGCTTTCGCAAGGAGACCGGCACCATAATTGTCGGCATCAAGAAAAAGCAGGGCAAGATGGTTTTCAATCCTGAATCCCATTCCAAGCTTGAAGCTGATGATACCATGATCGTGCTGGGGGATCCGGCCTCGATCCAGAAACTCGAAGATCTTGTAAAATGCGACTCCTGTGCTCATGACATCATAAAAAAACATAAACCGGAGACACACCGTGCCTGACATTATTCATGCCCATGTCCCTTTTCCCCTTGCCTCTGCCAATTTAGGTTACATGATCGAAAAAGGGATTCATCCGGAGCTCTTTTTTTCATCAGATGAACTTGATCAGGTTCTCCCTGAACAGATTAATTCTCTTGCAGCATCCCTAGCCAATAACAGCATACGCTGTACAATTCATGCCCCGTTCGCAGATCTTAACCCCGGCTCGGAAGAGCGCCTGCTCCGTGAGGCGACACGCTACAGGTTCAGGCAGATTTGCAACGTCGCAAGCATACTGAAGCCGCGAGTGATTGTATTTCATCCCGGCTATGACAAGTGGCGTTACGGGGACTCTCAGAGCATCTGGCTAAAACATGCCATTGATACTTTCAGCAAGGTTCTGGAAGAGACCGAACAGGTCGGCTGCACCATTGCAGTTGAAAATATTTTCGAAGAGGATCCCTCCACACTGCTTGCTCTAATTGAGGCTTTAAATCACCCTAGACTGCGCCACTGCTTTGATGTAGGGCATTGGAACCTCTTCCATGCAAAATCAGTCGGCCTTGAAGAGTGGTTCGTTGATCTTGGTTCCCATATTGCCGAGGTTCATATCCACGATAACAGCGGCACAAGAGACGATCATCTGCCGGCAGGTGAAGGGGAGATCGACTTCGAGCTATACTTCAGCCTGCTGGCTCGCTACGCTCCGGAAGCTGTCTGGACAATCGAAGCACACAGCAAGGAGTGCCTGGAGAGAGCAATAAGAACCATCAAGGCAATTGCAACGAGGTGAGTGGAGTAGAAGTTGTTGAGGGCATAGATGAACTGTAGATCCTGAAACGGCAGTTGCGCCACAGAGACACTGAGACACAGAGGAAATCACAACCTTTTTTGTATCCAAAACATATCCTGTAGGTAAAAAAGAGTTGAACCTCTTTTTTATGCCTGACTATTTGTAATGCTTATCTCCGTGCCTCTGTGTCTCTGTGGCAAATGCTTTTTACAGGTTAATATACGCGCAGTTCATTATACAACGTATCCCGCTCCACCGGAATCTTCCCGGCTTTCCGGATCAGGTTGACAATTTCATCCCGCCCCATGGCCTGTGGTGAGTTCGCTCCTGCATCATGGCCGATCCGCTCCTCAACAACTGTGCCATCCAGATCATTAACCCCGAAAGCAAGTGATGTCTGGGCGATCTTCTCTCCGAGCATAACCCAGTAGGCCTTGACGTTTGCAAAATTATCCAGATAAAGACGCGCAACCGCGAGAGTCTTCAGATCATCAATCCCGCCGGTATGAGGATTTCGCAGATGCCCCAGAGGATTATTCTCTTTCTGGAAAGGGAGAGGAATAAATGCCTGAAATCCACCTGTTTTGTCCTGCAACCCCCTGATGCGTGACATATGATCAACCCGGTCAGCATAACTTTCCAGATGTCCGTAAAGCATTGTGGCATTGGATTTAAGACCGCAGGCATGAACCTCAGCCATGATATCCAGCCACTTTTCTCCTGAGATCTTTTCAGGGCAAAGGCGATCCCGCACATCCTTGCAGAGGATTTCCGCTCCTCCGCCAGGGAGCGAGCCGAGCCCGGCTGTTTCGAGTTTTTCGAGAGTGTCATGAATTGAGAGCTGAGCCAGACCGGCAAGATAATCAATCTCAACAGCAGTAAATGCCTTTATGTGCAGATCCGGCGAAGCGTTCCTGATTGTTGTCAACATCTCCGTATAGAACTCGAACGGTAGATCAGGATGAAGTCCACCAACAACATGGATCTCGGTCGCCCCCTGGCTGGCAGCTTCCAGGGCACGGTTACGCACTTCTGTCAGATCAAGGCAGTACGCACCCTCTTCGTCGGCTGTCTTTGAAAAAGCGCAGAACCTGCAGCGGTTGACGCAGATGTTGGTATGGTTTATGTGGCGATTGACATTGAAAAATACCCGCTTGCCGTTGATCCGGTCATTGGCCCACGCCGCCAGTCTTCCAACAACCAGAAGCTCATGCTGTTCAAACAGAAAGAGCGCATCTTCATCGGTCAGGCGCTCTCCGGCCTCAATTTTCAGGGCTATATTTTGAAAGGTCATCGGATTTTACTCCCCCCACCTTTTCCCTAACCTATGTTCGACCCCAAGC
The DNA here is from genome assembly GCA_031401815.1 of Geobacteraceae bacterium. Taxonomy (GTDB): domain Bacteria; phylum Desulfobacterota; class Desulfuromonadia; order Geobacterales; family DSM-12255; genus JANNRW01. The sequence continues at coordinate 16,302 of JANNRW010000216.1, forward strand.
TGATCCAGAACCTTGCCAACCACAAAATTGACTATATCCTCGATACTCTGCGGATGCCCGTAGAAGCCCGGCATAGGTGGAATAATCCTGACCCCGAGGCGGGCAAGTTTCAGCATGTTTTCCAAATGAATTGCCGAGAGCGGTGTCTCTCTGGGGAGCAGCAGGAGCGGCTTCCCCTCCTTGAGCATGACATCTGCTGCTCTCTCCGGAAGGTTGCCGGAAAGTCCGGCTGCAATACGCGCCAGAGTCCCCATGGAGCAGGGTGCTACGATCATTGCATCTGGCGCAGCCGAACCGCTGGCAAGAGGGGCGAAGAAGTTCCCGGTGCCATAGTAAGTAAGCGTATCTGGTGTTGCCTTGAAATAGTCACGTACTGCTCTGTTCATTCTCTCTTCATCACCTGACCAGTCATGCCCCAGCTCTTCCTTGAGTACTATAGAACCGGCACTGCTGATCAGCAGGCTGATCCGGCAATCTGACGCCAGCAGCTCCTCAATAAGCCTGATGCCATAGATTGCGCCCGATGCCCCGGTTATGGCGACTGCTATATGACGCTTCATTACAAATACCTCCTCAATAATCTCCCCTGCCCGGTTTCTGTCGAGCAGGACATTAACCATCAAAAGCCGGTGATCAGGAAATCAAGAGCAGCCATGATTTCGTTTCGATGCTCTTTAAGAGAACATGCTTTGTCACCAAGGCTGCTTAAGCTGACTCCGGCCAGCTCAGCTGTTGACATTACAACCTTGGCTCGTTTTATGGAAAATTGAGGATTCAGATGCTTTGCCGCCTTATTCATGGTTGATACTGAATAGAGAGGAATGACCACGCGAGTCGTCAGATTACTTAATAGTTCAGCCTGAACATCAAGGAGATATGGAATAGCCTGTTTTGTTTCAGGGTTTGGATTCGTATAAACATCGAACTGAGCCATCAGAATTGCCTCTGACCATCACTGAAAACCCCGTGAGCGTGGATGCGACGATTATACTCCTCAATTGCCTCCCGATTCTCTTCAATCCAGTTCCGGCGTTTCTCTTCACGTAATATTTCAGTCAGACGCAACTCTAATGCCAGTGAGAGATTAATATGATGTTCTTTGGCCTGCTGAAGAAGATCACTGTTAATGCTCAGATTGGCAGGTTTTTTTGGTGCAGTTGCATCAAAAATATGCAGTTGCATGGCATGCTCCTTATGCGCATAATTCATGCGCATAAAATATATCTTAAGGGAAGATATTGCAAGAAATTTCGAATCATATCCGGCAGTATATGACGAACGGTGCTGCGCCTGGTTGGACTTTCTCATTGAAAATGAAAAAGGTCGTTTGTCATCCTCGATATTTTAGAAGTTGACTCACAACCTTTTGGCCTGTCTTATTCACTGAGAGGCGGAATACGCACAATAATTTTGCTTGTATGCTGTTTGTTTGGATGTCACTTCGATTTATCCTTTATAACGGTCATGAAGTTGACCCGCCGGTTTTTGGGCGGGTCGAACTTTCTGGTTGAAAATTTGTATTCTTTGGTAATCGTTATTGTTTTGGAGGCGAGATTCTAGGCGGCACACAGCTTTTTAGTGCGTCCGGATGTGCGCGGTGGTTGATTTTCTACTCTTCTTGACACCATTTCACTGACTAATCGCAATTCCAGTCGGCAGCCGAGAGCGTGTGCGTATTTTTCTAATGTGGCTATTGATGGAGAATGCTTCCCTCGTCCTGATTCAAGGCGGGCTACAGCAGACTGTGTTGTGCCGATTCGCTCAGCCACTTCGGCTTGTGTGACACCTGCGGCAGCACGAGCTTTGAGAAACTCGTCAAGGAATCGGAACTCTTCATCCAGTCGATCATATTCTGTTTTTACATCTGCCCTTTCAAGGGCACGGGCTTTAAGTTCTTTGTGAGTGAGCATTTTTGTACTCCTTCATTCTTCGTTGTGCCGTTTCAAGCTCTCTCGGCGGTGTTTTATCAGATTTCTTGGTAAATTGATGCAACATAACAATTTTTCTGCCAACCATTGTGCAATAGAAAACCCGTGCTATTCCCTCGGCGGCTTTCAGTCGCAATTCAAAAAGTCCATCTCCCATTGCACGAGTATGCGGCATACCGAGATCAGGCCCGTAAACCTCCATTCTATCCGCATAACGAAGATAGCGACCGAGAAAACCAGACGGCATTGCAAGGATTTCTTCTTGTACAGAATCGTCGTAGTAATTGATTGTCCAAGTCATGGTTTCAATATAGCGTATTTGCTATTTTGGGTCTATATAATTTTTGTGGTCTCATTATTATGAGCGGATAAATTAGTTATTTTCTTTGTGGTTACGGACTTAAATAATCGGAAATACCCCAATAGGTAATGGTCTCAAGTCCAAGGCTCATGTGTTCCATATATTGCACCTTGTCGGCACTCCTCATTGCCTTTACATAACCAGCTCCTTTTGTTTCAAGAAACATCGTATAGATGCCACTATCATGCCTTATTAGCTCTCTATCTTGGCGGCTAGTCCAGTAATATTTTTGACCCTTCTTGGTTATAATTAGCCTTGATTCGGCCTGCTGAGGTTCTGATAACTGAAAATTACCAGACTCTTCAAATGAACTTTTGTTCTGGATAATTGGTGTGCCCTTTAACACCACAATTTCCGGCTGCGCAATGCAAATTACTGGCAATAGAAGCAGTATGGCGGAACACCAGGGGGACGCGAACACCAGGGGGACGTTCCTGCTTTTGTGCTTTGGCGAACACCAGGGGGACGTTCCTGCTTTTGAACACCAGGGGGACGTTCCTGCTTTTGTTGA
>JANNRW010000217.1:0-3143 GCA_031401815.1 Geobacteraceae bacterium
CCAATTTCACAGTGGCTGGTTCCCAGCAGCTCTATCTCGGCATCCACCAGCTTGATCGGTTTGTCCTTGATCATGTCCAGGACAGCCTGAAACTCGTCCCGCATGAAGTTACTCAGGAACACGACCCCCAGATTATGGATGATGCCGGCAATATAGGCTTTCTCAAGATCTGGATAGCCGACTTTCCTGGCAATGATTTTTGACACCATGCCGACGCCAAAAGAGTGTTCCCAGAAGGCATTGACTTCCATGGCCCCTTTGTCCCCGTCAAAGGCACTGATCAGGGAGGTGGTCAAGGCTACTTCACGGATATGGCGCAGGCCGAGATACACCAAAGCCCGTTTCAAAGAGGTTATTTCATGTTCCGGCTTGTACACCGGCGAGTTGATCATCTTCATCACTCGAGCGGTCATGACCTGATCCGAAAGCATCAGATCGGCAACTTCTTCTATCTGAACGTCCGGCCGATCCAACAGCTGCAATACCTGAGTCGCGACTGCCGGTATGGTTGGCAGATCATCAACCATCTCCACCAGTTGCCGTGCCTTTTCCATCAACGCATGTTTATCCATGGAGTAAACCTTTCAGGCTATTTTTTGTAGGTGAATCCGCCCGGAAAATGAACGGTTTTAAACTTGTCATTGACTCCGTGCAGGGACTCTGACTGGCCGACAAAGAAATAACCATACGGCTGCAGGTTGTTGTAAAAATGCTGAACTACCTTTGATTTTGAAGCGGTGTCAAAGTAGATCAGGACATTCGCACAAAAAATGATGTCAAACGTCTTCATGAATATCATTTTGTTGTCGTCGTACAGGTTCAGCTTACTGAACGTAACGAACTTCTTGACTTCCGGGGAGAGAATAAACTTGCCGTTATCCTCTTTGATATATTTCCGTTTGTAGACTTCAGGTATATTGCGGACTGAATAGGCATTGTAAACACCCTCTTTGGCCTGCGCCACAACAGTTTCATTGATGTCGGTCCCGACTATTTCAATGATCCAGTCCTTGAGAATTGTCGACCTCTTTTCCAGCAGGATCATCGCCATGGTATAGGCCTCTTCACCCGAGGAGGAGGCTGCACTCCAGATGCGCAACTTGCGGAAACCCATCTTGTTCTTTATTTCGACAATCTCCGGAAGCAGCTTGTTTTCCAGGGCATTCAGCTGGGGAACATTACGGAAGAAATAGGTTTCATTGGTGGTGATTTCATCCATGAGGTACTTGAGTTCCTCGGTACCACGCGGAGATTTTAGGAGTTGGTAGTACTCCTGATGGCTCTTCAGGCCGGTAGCCTCCATCCTCCGGGTAAGACGGCTCTCCAGAAAATATTTCTTTGTTGCGTGGAAATACATCCCACAGATGTTGTAAATAAAGTCACGGAGCAATTCGAAATCTTTATCTGATATCGCCACGATTAGTTCCCTTCAAAATATCAGTATGGATACATCGCACCACAACAACAGAATCGGGTAGAACCTCAGCCGAAACTAGCGAGCGCCACCTTCGTTACCGTCAACCAGCCCAACCGGGTCAACTATCAGGGCAACCCGACCGTCGCCAAGAATCGTAGATCCGGCGATTCCAGGTATATTGGCCAGATACTTGCCCAGGGATTTAATGGCGACCTCCTGTTGCCCAACCAGTCGGGACACGACCAACCCCATCCGTTTTTCCGCTGTACCGACAACGACAACATAGCAGAAGTTATCCTGTTCGTTACGGCGCTCCACCCCGAAGACGCTTTCCAGCCTGATGAGCGGTAACACCATGTCACGCAGCTTGAGAATCTCCCTGTTTCCAATCAGGTGGAACTGGCGTTGGTCAACCCGAAGCGATTCAAGAACCGATGAGAGCGGAATGGAGTAGACCTCCCCCTCCACGTCAACCAGCAGCGACTGGATAATCGCAAGGGTTAAGGGTAGACGCAGGATAAATTCTGAACCTTTACCTTTTTCGCTCTTGATCTCGATCAGGCCGTTCAGTTTCTTGATGTTGGTCTTGACCACATCCATGCCGACACCACGGCCGGACAGGTCGGAGGCCTTGTCCTTGGTGGAGAAACCGGGCAGGAAGATCAAGTCGAACAACTCCCGCTGACTCATGGCGGCCAACTGTTCTTCGCTCACCAATCCTTTTTCAACCGCCTTGCGCCCAACCCGGTCGGTGTCAATGCCGTTGCCGTCATCCTTGATGCTGATGATAATCTGGTTGCCTTCGTGAACCGCAGCCAACACAAGAGTGCCCACGCGGGATTTACCGGCGGCGACCCTTTCATCAGGGGTTTCCAGACCATGATCCATGGCGTTGCGAATCAAGTGAATCAGCGGATCGCCAATCTCATCAACAACTGAGCGGTCCAACTCCGTCTCTTCACCAAAAATCTGGAGATCAACCTCTTTTCCCAGGTCACGGGCCATGCTTCGCACAATGCGGGGAAACTTTTTGAAGACTTTATCCACCGGCAGCATGCGCATCTTCAGAACCTGCATCTGCAGTTCCGAAGTAACAAAACTCATGCGTTTGGTCAGCTTGCCGAATTCCTCGTTAAAATCCTGACGATCAGGCTCACCCTGCTGAAGATCCTGATTGATCTGAATCATGCGGTTGCGTTCCAAGACCAGTTCACCAACCTGGTTCATCAAATCATCCAAACGCTTGACATCCACCCGGACCGTAGTGTTGTCAGAAAGATCCTCGCCTCCTTTGGCGTCAGCCGGCTTGGGAGGGGGTGTTGTTTTTTTGGCAACCATATCCCCCGCTGGTTTCTGGGGAGGGGCAGGAGCGGCGGCCTGATTTTCCACAGCCTGCGCAGACGGCTCCTGAGGTGCCGGAGCAGCAGCCTCTGGCACAACCTCCACCGGAGCGGCCGCGGCAACCGGAGCTGCTGCCACCTGTGCAGGTGGGGTCTCGGAAAGCAGTGGCAAAAGTTTGGCAATGGTGCCGTCAATTTCCCGTTCCTGAATCTCGCCGGCCTTGATGTCGCTCACCAGAGTTTTGACGAGATCCGTTGCCTCAAGAATTATGTCCATGAACTCGGGGGTCACCGTCAACTCACCTTTGCGAAGGCGGTTCAGAACATCCTCGGTTTTATGGGTCACCTTGACCAGCAGGTCAAACCCCAGAAAACTTGAGGCACCC
>JANNRW010000218.1:0-2558 GCA_031401815.1 Geobacteraceae bacterium
CGTTCGTCGCCTTGCTGTCTTCGTAATACTCAACACCATCGACAGAACGGACAAACTCCATCCGGTGATGGAGCGACTCGAAATCCCGTACGCAGGCAAAACTCTCTTCGGGACGGCAACCCAGAAGAAGAGATGCAGCAACTGCTGCCAGGATATTTTCGAGATTATGCACCCCTTTAAGCCTGAGTCCGGCAATCGGAAAACGGACTTCTATTCCGTCATGTCTGTAGACAATTTTTTCAGATATGCAATAAATCCCTTCTTCCAGTGCATATCTGCGACTGAATGGGAATTTCCGTGCGTTCAGGGAATCAGCGTACTGCCAGACAAGGGGGTCATCCATGTTCAGGATTGCGAAATCATCAGAAGTCTGATTCTCGAAGATCTTCAGCTTTGCATCGATGTACTCCTGGTATGATCCGTAGCGATCAAGATGATCTTCACTCAGATTCAAAAGTGCTGAAACTTTGGGGCGAAAGCTGTTTATCCACTCCATCTGGAAAGAGCTGACCTCCACAACAACCCGCTCAACCTGCTCGCCCGACTCCACCAGCTCGATCAAAGGATCCCCGATATTCCCGCCAACATAGGTTGCAAAACCATTTACCCTGAATATTTCACCGCAGAGCGTTGTCGTGGTTGTCTTGCCGTTCGTACCGGTAATAGCCACCATCGGCGCAGTTATGAAGCGCGAGGCGAGCTCTATTTCACTTACTATCTCTTTACCGGCACTCTTTGCCAGTAGCAGCATGGGATGATCCATCGGCACGCCGGGAGAGACCACGATCAGCTCTGCTTCCAGAAAATCAGCCTCGTCGTGACGACCCAGAACAAATCTTATCCCCAGTCCGTCCAGCTCTGCAAGAACTCCTGCCAGAGCCTCTTTGTCGCGCATGTCCGTTGCCACGACTGAAGCTCCTTTACCTGCAAGGAAGCGGGAGCAAGCCACGCCTGTTCGGGCAAGCCCCATGACAAGTATGTTTTTGTTTGTAAGTTCCATTAGTCCTGATCCTTGATTGGCTGAACTCCCAAAGCTGTTATGCGATACTTATGAATATGCAATAATTCCTTATCTATTATATTTTCAACCCTGGCAACTGCTTCGCATATTCCTGATACCTATGAACCTTGTCTGTAATTACCTGAATTAAATTTCGCGCAAACTCTACTTCTTCAGGTGTAAGAAGTTCCGGCAGAGAGATCTCCTTCAGCGAGCGAAACATGTTGTTGCAGAGTGAGTCGAGTATCCGGGCTGTCTGACGTTGTGGCAACTTGCACTCAAAACACATCTCAGCCAGCTGCCATGCCTGGATATCGTCAGGATCAAAGAGGTCGCCGACTGCCATCGCCAGATCTCGATCATACTGATCACCGCAGACGTCGAGACAGAGCAGATCGTATGCCGGTGCAAGGTCAATCCCTTCTTTCCCAACGAAAAAGGAGATATTTTTCGCATGAGCATCGCTGTTGCCGATCAATAACTGAAACAGTGTCCAGCTCAACATGTCCCTGATCGTCAGAGCAGGGACTCTGCATGACCTGGCAGAATTAAACAGCATTTGCAATGATGCGCCACTCCTCAAGCCGGCAGCATGTCCGGATTTGCCGAACGGTCGCTCATATTTGTATGTTGGCAGCAGATCCAGCATCTGGCACCCGTCAATCAGATGTAATCGATTGATCAATTTGTCATCGCTCCATTTTCTGTCAAAGCGCTCCACCACCAGAACCGGCTCCCCTATCCTCTCAAACTTGACCCTGGCCGCAGGTAACCCGACCAGGTGAGCAAGTGTCATACAAATATATTCATTGAGTACAAGATGTATTTTTTGCCTGGTATCAAATTTCAGGATATGGGTTGAAGCGAGAGTCCCTTCGCCAAAGCCAATAGTCCCATCCGGCATAATCAATACAGGCAGTTTTTCCTGCACTCCTGCCATTGAAAGCCTATGCCTGCCGTCCCAGAGGCTGATAGACCTGTCATGGCGTTCCCTGATTCTTTCCTCCAGCTCCTCTGTCTCAATTGGCCGGAAAACTGTCCTGTTTGTCTCGCTCCCTGCATCACCAATACGGAAGGTGAGTGCCCCGGTAGTTTCAGATCCTGTCGCAGCGATCAACCCAAAGGTGTTTGACTTGGAAATATGCGATGATAACGACAACTCCTCAAGCCACCTCCCTTCAGGGAGGAGGTTGGAAAGAAAACGCCTGACAGAATCATCAGGAGAGTTGTGAAACTTCAGGTGTGGAGAGACCGGAAATCCTCCCCCCTTAATCCAGGTTTCGTCATATTCCAGGCCATAAGTCTCAAATGATCCATCGAGAATGATCTTTCCGAGATAGATGCCATCCAGATAGGTCAGGAGGGTTTCCGTCATGGATTTCCCCGGCTGCCGATAGTAAGTGATATCCCAAGCATCCGGCAGACAGTCAGGATTGAACTCAACTTGACATCGCCGCTGGCTCTCTCTATCTTCTGCATGGTGCCTACAGCCACACCACAGAAAGCGGCTGCCTCATGGATTCCCATACCCGTCCTGGTTCGACTTGCCCGGACGAAG
>JANNRW010000219.1:0-3546 GCA_031401815.1 Geobacteraceae bacterium
GGGCGATGAGCTTCTCCTTGGCAGCCTGCTCGATCTGCAGATCAATCCGTCGATAGAAGAAGTGCCCTATCTCATCCATGGTCTCATCGAGGAGTTGCTTGAGACTCTTGCCGGACATTGCCATTGCTTCCAGCAGCAGCAGTCCCATCAGGATGCCGTCACGCTCCGGCATATGCCCTTTGACACCCAGCCCCCCCGACTCTTCGCCACCCATGAGAATGTCATGGTCCAGCATCAGCTCACAGATATGCTTGAAGCCGATCGGTGTTTCAAATAATTCCAGGCCGTATTTTGCCGCCAGCAGATTAATCATCTGGGTCGTGGAGACCGTCTTGACCACGCCGCCGCGCAGTCCTTTGCGCTCATAAAGATGCCGCAGCAGCACGGTATAGATCATATGGGAGGAGAAGAATTCGCCATTTTCGTCAACAGCGCCGATCCGGTCAGCATCGCCGTCCAAAGCAAGCCCGACGCGATAAGCACCGCTTTTTACTGTCTCAGAAAGCTCCAGCAGGTGCTCCATTATCGGCTCCGGAGCTTGGCCGCCGAAGGCCGGATTGCAGTCACCATGGATTTCAAGCCCCCCGGGGAGCAGCACGGGAAAGGCTCCGCAACCTGCGCCGAACATCGGATCAACTACAAAAGTGATGGCGGCTTTCCTGATGAGATCGATATCCACATACTTTTTCAACTGGTCATAGTATTCCGTGTTGGCATCGAAGCGCCTGATCATGCCGCTCTGCAAAGCCTCAACAAAAGGGGTAGTGAGGATCTCCCGGCAGCTGATAATATTTTCCACCTCTGCTTCTATCTTCTTGGTGGTGGAAGGTCTGGCTGAACCGCCGAAACTCTCCTTTACCTTGAAGCCGTTATAGACCGGCGGATTATGGCTTGCCGTTATCATAATACCAAGACCGGCGGCCCTGGATTTTACCGCCCAGGAGACAGCCGGTGTAGGAGCATAATTGTCCGTCAATAGAACCTTGATGCCGTTGCCGACAGCTATCTCCGCGCAATGCTCAGCAAAATCGCGAGAAAGAAAGCGCCTGTCGTAACCTATAACCACTCCTTTATCGGCAAGCCCCTCCTGAACCATATAATCCATTGTCGCTTGAGCAACGATCGAAACATTTTCAAAAGTAAATTCACGGGCAATAACCCCGCGCCAGCCATCTGTGCCGAATTTTATAATCTGCAATTGACCCCCCAAGCTTAGTTTTAACTAAAATTTTAATTTTCACCGCAGCGCCAATCAAAGTCAATCTTTTCTTGCTATCGACAAACTTGACCGAAAACTGATTTTAGCATAGACTTGAACGACAAATTTATCGGAGGTAATTACAATAATGATTAAACGACTATTTTTAACACTGCTGCTTGCGCTTTCCCTTGGCTCAACAGCAATCGCCGCTGAAAAGAACCCGACCGCGCTCATAGAAACAAGCATGGGCAACATAAAAGTTGAGCTTTTCGCCGACAAAGCGCCGCTTTCGGTCAAGAACTTTCTTGAGTACGCCAACAGTGGCTATTACAAAGATACGGTTTTCCATAGAGTTATTCCAGGGTTTATGGCTCAGGGGGGCGGTTTGACCGCCGCACTTCAGCCAAAGCCTGGGGACAGGCCAGCAATTAAGAACGAAGCGGGCAACGGTCTTAAAAATGATCGCGGCACTCTGGCAATGGCACGAACCGGCGCGGTGGACTCAGCGACTTCTCAATTCTTCATCAATGTTGTCAATAACGACTTTCTCAATCACCGGGACGAAACACAGAGTGGCTACGGCTATGCCGTTTTCGGCAAGGTAATTGACGGCATGGATGTGGTGGATAAAATGGTGGCGGCACCACAGAAAAGACAGAATTCGGTCTTTCAGAATGTTCCCGAAACCCCGATCGTCATCAAATCTGTAAAATCAATCAAATAGGGAGCAGTCAATAGAATGTTTACCACGTCAGACTTTAAAAAAGGGCTCATTATTCAACTTGAGGGCGCGCCCTGCATGCTCACAGATATAACTGTTCAGTCCCCGACCGCTCGCGGCGCCAACACCATGGTAAAGACTAAATACAAAAACCTCATCACCGGTCAGGTGCTTGACAGGACTTTTCGTTCTGGTGACAAGGTTGATGAAGCTGATTTCGAACGCCACAAAGGCCAGTTTCTTTATGCTGACGGAGAAAGCGGCGTCTTCATGGATCTTGAAAACTATGAGCAGTTTGAAATGGAGCCTGAAAACTTTGCCTTGATTTCGCCCTATCTCCTTGACGGACTGGAAGTGCAGCTCGGTCTTTTCGAAGGGAGAATGATTAATGTGGACCTGCCGATGACCGTCGAACTGACCGTCACTGAAACCCCACCAACGATGAAGAACGCAACAGCAACCGCAGAAACGAAAGAGGCAACACTTGAGACAGGGCTGAAGATAAAGGTTCCCCCCTATCTTGAGTCAGGTGAAAAAGTCAAGGTTGACACCCGCGATGGTCGTTTTGTATCAAGAGCATAAAATCAGTCAATCGGCAAAAATAGTTTGACAATCAAGGTCACGAAATAGTATAAGGATCATCCTTTAGCCCAGATAGCTCAGTCGGTAGAGCAGAGGATTGAAAATCCTCGTGTCGGCGGTTCGATTCCGTCTCTGGGCACCACTAGAATCAAGGAGTTACGCAACATTGCGTAGCTCTTTTTTTTCGTCTTGTGCTAAATTTGTGCTAATCGGCATTGAAGCGTTTAAGACGTTGACTGCGCTTGTGAGGTGATTGGGTGCAAGTGGGGATAGCGGAGGGTCATGGCAAGAGTCGATATTATCACTACTGTTACTGGCGAGATCCCGTCACTTCTTCCCCATGACAGCAGTTCCGAAGTTGCTGTTGTAAGTCCGGATTTCGGCTATTTCAGCCCTGAACTGTCGGCTGAAGCTATCCAGCTTATTATTGTGCAGTGGTAATTTGACAGCAATTTACCCTATGACCCTCAGAGAAGCGATATCAATTAAACCCTGAACAACCGGAAGCGGCTTGAAATCTACAAGACTATGGATTGGCAGAAACTGCGCGCCTTAATCACTCAAACTGAGCCTTGAACTCCGCCATGAGCTGCTTGAGTGAAGCGATCTCTTCTTTGAGAGAAGCAACGTCAGATTCAAGTGCGGCTATCCTTTCATCCTCCACCATAACCTTGACTCTGGCGGCTTCAGGTAGCAGCTGTTTTTCAGAATGCTGAATTACCGGTTCTCCGGAGAGCAGGTGCGCATAGCGCTGTTCCTTCTGACCCGGTTGGCGGGGTAGGAGGGTTACGAGTTGAAGTTCGTACTTTTGCAAATCAGCAAGCACCTCTTCAACTGCTGCAATATCAGCAAATGCTGACATTCTGTCGCATCTTGTGCGGAGTTCACCAAGAGTCTGGGGTCCACGTAACAGCAGTTCTGCAAGCACTGCCAGTTCAGGTGGCGCCAGTTTCTCTCCAAGAGAATGACAGTATTTCGGCACTCTGCCCCCCTCCCCTGAGAGCCTTGCAAAACCTTTCAGCCTTAGTTTGTCAAGCCCTCG
>JANNRW010000220.1:0-3893 GCA_031401815.1 Geobacteraceae bacterium
GATATCCGGGCACCTTCCCCCCCACCCTAACCCTCCCCCGCCAGGGGGGAGGGGATGTTTTTCTGCTTTAAAAAGGCTTTACTTGAGACAATCGCATAACCAGAATTACTATTTATTACCAGAGAGGTAAAAGATGCCCCACACAGGAAGAACAAGCGAAAAGCCAATGGGCTGGCTGGATCTGTTTGACTTTAAACGACATGATATCATGGCGCTGCACAAGACCTGGATAGCGTTTTTCATAACCTTTTTTGTCTGGTTCAACATGGCGCCGCTGGCATCGACCATAATGAAGGATACCGGCCTGACGCTGGATCAGCTGAAGATTCTAGCCATCTGCAATGTGGCGCTTACCGTGCCGATGCGGGTCGTTATCGGCATGCTCTGCGACAGGATCGGGCCAAGAAAAACATTCTGTATTGTGCTCTGGTCCATGGCTTTCCCCTGCATCTGGTTCGCTTTTGCCAGCTCCTATACCGAGATGCTGATATCGAGGCTGATTCTGAGCTCGGTCGGAACCGGCTTTGTTGTCGGCATCGCCATGACCTCTCTCTGGTTCAAGCCACGGGATGCGGGGTTCTCCCAGGGTGTTGAGGCAGGTCTTGGCAACTGGGGTTCATCTCTGGCAGCAATCACTCTCCCTTTTCTGGCGCTCTCAGTCCTTGGGAGCTGGAGATGGGCCATTGCAATCAGCGGCATTGTGATGTTTGCCTACGGAGCCTACTACTGGTTTGCCATCACTGACGGGCCACATGGCACAAAACGGCCAAAAGCCAGGAAGGCTCATGCACTCGAAGTCTCCACCTGGGGCGATCTGGCTAACGCAGTTCTCTGGACGATCCCCATTGTTGGGGTGCTCTCCCTCCTGGTCAGGACAGTGGCTAAAAAAGGGTACATCTCCCCGGAAACTTCATACATTTTCTACTCCCTCATCATTATCGGGGTGCTGTATCAGGTCATATCACTCATCATGGTCAATCTGCCGATCCTCAAAAAAGGTGTGCCAGAGGACGACCACTATCGCTTTACCCAGGTCGGCACCCTCTGCGCTTCCTATGTTGTCACCTTTGGCGCCGAACTGGCGGTTATTTCAATGCTCCCCTTCTTCTTCCAGAAAACCTTCAACATGACCCCGGTAATGGCCGGACTGTTTGGCTCCATGTTTGCGGTACTGAACTTTTTCTCAAGGGCTCTTGGCGGGTATGTGTCAGACAGAACCCCTACCAGAAAGCTTGCGCATCTGATCTATCTTGCCGGGGTAACAGGCGGTTTCATCCTGATGGGGATGATAGGGCCTAACTGGCCTCTTGGACTGGCGGTTATGGTCGTATTCATCTGCGCAATGTTTGTCACAGGTGGATGCGGTACGACCTTTGCGCTCGTACCTTTTGTCAAGCGGCGTATTACCGGTAACGTGGCAGGATATGCCGGTGCTTACGGCAATGTCGGCGCTGTTGTTTTTACCACATGCTACACCTTTCTTACCGACAGCCAGTTCTTTCTCCTTATCGGTTGCGCAGCAGCTGTGACCTTCTTCTTCTGTCTTTTCTTCATGAAGGAGCCCCATGGCGCATTTGCCAAGGAGTATCATCTCTCCTCCGTAGATCACGAGATAATGGCTGGCGGGGGACATTGAAGAGAACCGCAAAACCTTAAATTCCCCCTGACCCCCCTTTCATAAAGGGGGGAATATTGAGCTTCCCCCTTTATGAAAGGGGGATTGAGGGGGATTTGTTTTTTACTTGCAAGACTGAAACGAGACTCAATAAACTCAAGGAGAACTTAGCTATGGCCAGATTACCAAGATGGGAGCCGGAAGATCAGCAGTTCTGGCAGGAGACCGGCAGCAAAATTGCCTGGCGGACGTGTGCCCTGACGACGTTTTCGCTGATATTTTCGTTTGCCACCTGGTTTGTCATGAGCGCTGTGGTCGTACGTATGCCAGCCATCGGGTTCAAGTTCACCACCATGGAGTACTTCTGGCTGGCGGCCATTCCGGGGTTTGCATCAGGCATCCTGCGGCTGATTCATTCCAACTTCATCCCGGTGCTCGGAACCAGGCCGGTGGTCAGTATTTCGACCATCATCAAGGTCATCCCTATGATCTGGCTCGGTCTTGCGATTCAGGATACTGGCACAACCTGGGGGACATTCATGCTGATCGGCTTCCTCACAGGGATGGGGGGAGGTGACTTCTCCTCCTTCATGCCATCAACCAGTATCTTTTTTCCTAAAAGACTACAGGGACTTGCCCTGGGGATTCAGGCGGGTCTTGGCAATTTCGGGGTGAGTATTGTCCAGTTTGTAGCGCCATGGATCATAGGATTTGCTGCTCTCGGGGCTATTGCAGGCGGCCCCCAGCCTTTTGTAAAAGCTGATATTCTAAAGGATATTGTTGTAACAAAAAACGCTGCCGGTGTTGTTACGGATCTGGTTGCCAAGAGAGCTGATCTGGCTGCTGCCACAGTGATAACCCGCGAAGGGGACGTGATCAGGAATGTTGTCATCAGCGAGACCGAAACTACCAGGAACATGAAGGTTGAGTTGAAGAAAAACGATGCCGGACTTATCACCGATGTGGTGATCAAGAAGGTTATCAAGAAGAACATCTGGCTGCAAAACGCACTGTTTGTCTGGGTTCCATTCCTTGTTGCCGCTTTCATACTCTGTGCGCTCTTCCTTAGGAGTGTCACTGTTCCGGCAAGGGGTTTCAAGGGGCAGTTCGAGATACTCAGCAGCAGAAACCGGGCGCGAGTCCATACCTGGAACTGCACCATCACCTATATCTGCTCCTTTGGCTCGTTCTCCGGCTATGCGGCTGCCTTTCCGATCATGATCAGGACAATTTACGGCGGCTTTGACGGTGCCCCCGATCCACTGGCATACGCCTTTATGGGGCCGCTCATCGGTGGTCTGGTGCGTGCCCTTTCCGGCGGGGTATTTGACAAGATCGGCGGCAGCAAGGGGATGCACTGGACGACTCTCGGTCAGATCATCGGCTGTCTGGCTCTGGTCTTCGGCGGCTACCTGGCTCCGACAGCTCTTGACCAGTTCCAGGGTTTCCTCTGGATCATGCTCTGGATCTTCCTGATGACCGGCATGAACAATGCGGCTACCTTTCGTCAGTACCCGATTGTCTTTGCCTACTCTCCGGCCAAAGGGGCACAGATGCTCGGCTGGACCGGTGCCTGGGCAGCGTTTGGCCCCTTTGTCTGGACTTCGCTCATCGGTGCTTCCATAACCAGGTTCGGCAGCGCCAAGGCATTCTTTATCGGCATTTCCTTTTTCTACGCATACTCCTTTTTCATCAACTGGTATTACTACACCCGCACTGGAGCAGAGCGGTTTGACTACGGCAACTCCGGTGGTACTTGGTGGGACAAGCTCACCGACAGTGAGAAGCAGGAGATGAAGCGGATAGATTTGCAGAAGTGAAAGGTAGGCTGAAGGCTCGGGGCTCAGTGCTCGGGGCTCGGGGCTCAGGGCTGAAAGAGTGCAGATTGAAGGCTGAAGAAAGGCAGGCTGAAGGTAGAAGGCTGAAGGCTGAAGGTAGAAAGATTCTTAGCAGGTTTTCCTTCAGTCTTCAGCCTTCAGTCTAAAAACCTGTATAGGACTTTCCATGGACATTATTATAAATATAATCGGCATACTCTACGGCATTACTCTTATTCTGGCAGCCTTTGTCAATGGCCAATTGCTGGATGCGATGCGGCTGGATACGCTTTTTTTACCAAATCCTTCCGGACAGACCAGACCGGTGAATCTTGTTTTTGGCCTCCTTATAGCCGGATACGCCACTTACTCGCTGGTTGGCAGATGAAGAGTAATTAATTATGATGCAGTCGCAAATCCTCTAAACGAGTTCCCTCCCCCCTGGCGGGGGAGGGTTAGGG
>JANNRW010000221.1:0-15678 GCA_031401815.1 Geobacteraceae bacterium
ACATATATTGTGCCGCTTTCGATGTCGTCCTCTTCCCAGATTTCGCTGAACAGCGGCCCTAAATTCGGCTCGGTCAGTCTGCGGCCGGTCTCATCCTTGTAAAGAGCACGCTGAAGAGATCTGAGCAGGAGATTACTCTCAGTGCCATTGGCATAGATAACCCTAAGCCTGGCATCCAGATGGCCATTCGGTGTTTGAAAGTCATCTCCCTTCTCAGCCACGTAAACAAGCTGGCCGCTGAGGATGAAGAAGTTACCTGCATCAACGCTCGCATCCTTGCCAAATGGCCGAGTTTGTCGAATATCAGCCTTTAGTTCACTTTCAATTTGTTTGAACAGAGGCCGAAAGCTATCGAAGTCCTCGCACCTCTCCCGATTGGCTATTTCCTCGGCCGCACGCTTCTCTGCGCTTGTACGAACATGCCGCAGTTCGGTTATTACGGATAGACCAGCCGCACCTTCGAGTTCGGCAAGCAGCTCGTCATTGTCCATCGTTTCTGCTGTCTCTGCCCGGATAATCTCGGACCCGGTCAACACCCCTTGATGATCGAATGGCACGAGAAGATTCAGGCATTCTTCCAGAGCACGCAAGCGATCGAGGCGAACAGCGTACAGCCGCTCGAAGATGTCTTTATCTTCTCCATGTTGCGGAGCGCGTCCATGCCGTTCAACAAAACGCTGAATTTCCTCGAACCCCGCGATGATACGTTCCTCACGCGGCGAACGACCACCTTTTTTCTCTGGCTGGGCAAATTCGTCCAGCTCTGCACGCAATTCATCAAGATCAAGCATAGCGCCCCTCATCCTTAAAGCGAACAAAGGCGGCTGCGCCTTCGGCCATCCGCTTCTCCCAAGCATCCATTGAGCTGATCGACGGCAACCGGCCGCGCTCCTTCTTGAACCTTACAGCACGAACCGCAAGGTCTTTGGCCTCCTCTGGAGTGAGGCTCGTGCGTTTGGCAGCAATCACCGCTGCGACCTGTTTCAGACTCTCCTCGCTCATCGCCTTGGCGAGAATCGCATAGGCCTCACTGAACGGATTGATGCGGTCAATGAGGTCAATATCCAGATCGCGTACATCCATGGCGAACTTGCGCACACCCTGAATTAGCGCCGTATTGGCAGCCGGTTCACTAGTGCCGTTGCCAACTAATTGTTGTTTGGCCTGTTGCACCAGATTAATAGCGACGACAGCATGTTGGCGCACGGCCTCCTGGTCTTCCTCGTCAAGGTCGGGATACTTCTCCTTGATGATCTTGCCCATCCGTACCTGGGTCAGTTCCTCAGGCACGAGTTCATCGTCAAACAGACCTCGCTCAATGGTGGTCTTATCCTGAACAAAGGTTGCGATGACTTCGTTCAGATCTTCCCGGCAAATACGGACCGCCTCCTCGCTTTTGGGTTCCGCGAGTCCCTTGATTTCGATCAGATAGCGTCCCGTCTCTTCGTTCACGCCAATATTGCACTTGTTGGGATCATAACCGGCGTCGCCGTAGGTGAATCCTGGCTCGGCAACATTCTCCGGATTTTTAGGCCTGAATTCGAAGCGTGGTGCTAATACCTGCTCCATCAGTAAGCTTGCGGCGATGGCCTTCAAGGTATCGTTCACCGCCTCGGTAACTGCTTGTTCAGAGGCGTCGGGCTCGGCAATCAGGTTGGTAAAGCGGGCACGGGTCTTTCCGGGCGCGTCGCGGGTAGCACGGCCAATGATCTGCACGATTTCCGTGAGGCTCGACCGATAGCCGACCGTCAGCGCATGCTCACACCAGATCCAGTCGAAACCTTCCTTTGCCATACCGAGAGCGATGATGATGTCAACATGGTCGCGGTTGTTCTTCTGGGCCGGGTCTTTGAGAGCAGCGGAAACCTTGTCGCGTTTGGTGGGATCATCGTCTACCAGGTCGGCGATCCGCAAGACATGGCCACCCAGCGTCTTGACCAGCTGGAAGCCGGTCGCCGGATCAGTTCCTTGCCATTCACCCAGCTCTTCAATGATGTGCTCGACTTCTCTAATTTTGTCCTTGGTGCTTTCGCGCGAATTGACGTTCGGGATGTGGACGATAGTTTTCTCGGCCGGGTCAAGCACCTTGAGGATGT
This sequence comes from Geobacteraceae bacterium, assembly GCA_031401815.1. Lineage (GTDB taxonomy): Bacteria > Desulfobacterota > Desulfuromonadia > Geobacterales > DSM-12255 > JANNRW01. Next base: position 2,097 of record JANNRW010000221.1, read on the forward strand.
CATCGGCGTAAGAGCCGGAGTAGAAGAAGTAACCAATGTCGAGCTGCTTCAGATATTCATAACCGTTGAGTTGCTCATAGTAAGTGTAGGTGACGGTGTCGAACTTTGATTCATCCTGCGGAGCCAGCACGGCCTCGGCGTCGCCCCGGAAGTACGAGCCGGTCATCGCAACGATATGCGCCCGGTCGCGAGCGATAAACTGCCCGAGATACTGGCCGAGTTTGTTGTCAGGGTTGCTTGAGACGTGATGAAACTCGTCAACAGCAATCAGCCGGTCATCAAACGCCTCTACCCCAAACTGATCGACGGCGAAACGAAATGAAGCGTGGGTGCAGATCAATACCTTGTCCTCACCTTCGAGGAACGCTCCTACCGACTTGACCTTCCCTCCATTGTCCGAGCCGGGGGCATTGCACAGGTTCCATTTAGGCTCCACGCGCCAATCGGCCCAGAAGCCGAAGTTGCTCAGTGGCTCGTCGTTGAAGCTCGCGCCGATGGTTTTTTCCGGCACAACGATGATCGCCTGTTTGAGCCCCTGATTGTGGAGCTTGTCCAGGGCGACAAACATCAATGCCCGGCTCTTACCGGAAGCCGGGGGTGACTTGATCAGCAGGTACTGCTCACCGCGCCGTTCATATACGCGCTCCTGCATCGGTCGCATCCCAAGTTCATTGGCGCTGATGGATTGACCATTGCCGGCATAGCTTACGGAAACAGTAGGTATGGATTTAACCTGGATCATTCAAAGTTTCCTTTCTAACAAAGCCCATAACGGCCTATAACCGCGCATAGACCGCTTATAGACCGCTTATAGACCGCTTATAGCCCGCTACCCCCCAACGTATAAAATGAGAAGCGTAATTTCCCATGCTGAATCAATTTCCCTTCCTCTTTGAGTCGATTGAGCAGTCTGGCCGCCTGATCATGACTCAAATGGCACAATTCGATCACCTCGCTACGCCGGATCTGGCCATGATGCCGTACGTGGCTCAGCACCATCTGTTCGTGCTGCAAGCGGCTGAAACCTGCCTGCCTTGTGTAGGCAACCTGTTGGCCTTTGCCTTGGTACACCTTTGCCGACAAGGTATAACTGCGGTTGCGCGTGTTGCCGTGTGGCTGCACCAGCCCTGCCTCGATCAGCCGCTCCAGGGTGCGCCGGGCCTGTGCTGTATCCCGGTGAATATGACGGGCAAGTTCGTCCGTGCCGAGACGTTTCTGTTCGCGCAGGACAGCCAGCGCAATCAGGCTGTCTATGGGCAATGAAGTCCCGTCCTGGCGGTTTTCCTGTTCGACGACCAGTTGCAGGAAAACCTCGTCCGCAGCCACTGTTGCCAGCTGCAACACCACGCTGTTGTTATCGGTGCGGCTGTAGTCCGGCTCAGGGCGACCAAAGCGCAACATGCCACGGTAAATCTTGTCCACCCCGCGCCCGGAGCGTTCAACAATACCGATACGCTTCATCGCATCGGCCAGAGCCGGGTTGCGTGGACGCGGCTCGGTGGTCAACAGGTTGTACAGCGTGACACCATCCACCAGCCCACCCGGATTGCTGACGGTCAGCCCCAAGTCATCGAGTCGCACATGCACTGCGCCGAGCCGGTGATAGTCGCGATGCACCAAAGCGTTAGCCACGGCTTCACGAAAGGCTCCCATATCCACCTTTGGAACAGGCACCCGGAACAGGCCGATCTGCACCTCTTTTTCCGGATTGTAGGGGCGGAAATTGGTTTCCAGCCACTCCAGCGCCTTGAGCAGAGGAAAACGCCGGAACTCATTGAACGACACCGTCTCCCGCGCCAGCACCTGAAATGCCAGCTCATGGGTGGGTACGAGTTCGCGCAGGGCGGTTTCCCGGCCAATCACCAACAGTCCGGTCAAGGTGGGCACACGCTCGCCGGTTGATGCGCGTGTGCTGAAACCCAGAGCACCATCCAGCGCTTCATCATCCAGTTCGAGCAGTACGCGGTCACCACCGTATTGGCGTATGGTCTGGCGCAAACGCTCACGCTCCAGCGGATCAAAATCAGCCAGCGTTGCCCCGGCAACTGCTTGCGCTGAAGCATCCGCCAAACCGAAACGCCCGGCCCTGCTGCTGCGATCATGGGGCAACATAGGCACGCATTCGGGGGTGCCGTCATGCTTCAGACGGCGACGCAGATACACACCGGCCGTTGTCGCCACTTCCGAGCGGGACTTGGGCACCACGATTTGCGCCACGCGAATGTTTGCGACCTCAAGCTCATTGACCGTCACCGCCAAAGAGGGGGATGTCCTGGCCGCCACCATTCCCGGAAGCCCCGCCAGATTCTGATGAGCCGCGTGCAGGCCGGTGGGGGTACCATCATCTTCCACCCCCAGCCAGAGTTCCCCGCCGTCGGTGTTGGCCAGACATACCAAAGCCTCGACCAGCTCATTGTCAGACAGGCGCGTGCGGTCGCTCTTGAACTCGACTGTCAGGGTCTCCGCTGACGGTAAGAGGGGTGATTGGGACGTACGCGCCGTGCTCATGGTGTTTTCCTCCCTCTCGTGGGCTTGGGAGAAACTTTAGTCGCATCCGCCGTCATCTTCGTGTACAGCTCGAACAGCTTTTCCAGCCGCTCCGTGTCGTTGCGGAACCGGCGGCCGATGTAGATGCGCTCCAGCACTTCGTCGTTGCGCTCGTGGGCTTCGCGCAGGTCAGCAGGCATGGTGTCGGGATCGTAGAGGTCGGCAATGGTGGCGGGGAAATGTGCCTCGCGCGCCAGCAGGATCTCCTTAGCGCAGCGGGTCAGGTCGGCTTTGTTCTTTTCCGTGAGAGTGGGGACGGGGAAGGTGTTCCAGCCTATAGTGCTTCCATAGGAAAAGTCTGTTCTTAACCGAACGCAAACCGTCCCAATCCAAACCAAGTGCAAACGTGATCCAATTAGAGCCATATTCCAAAGAGCTCCATCATAAATTGCGTAATTTTTGTCACCGATAACTGTATTGCGATCGGCTAATCCAACAGGTAGGTAGGGTCTATTTTCAGAACTCACGCGCGGAACAACGATGGTTTGAACCTTACCTATGTTCATCTCACGCATTTGATGAGGTTTAGCAGCTAACGCATTTGTTCCAGCATCCGTTGATGCTAAACGCATCTGCCGCACACCATTTATGCGCTCTGCAATTGTTGGAATACGCAATGCTTCTTCGAGCTCGCTGTCCTCAATCCATAAACAATAGCGATCTATACCGCGAATAAATTCAGCAGAACCATAAAATCGTTTTACGAATTTATTTCTTTGGTATTGACTTAATCCCAACTTATCAAGATTGCGTGAATCGATTAATAGGTTACCACCATCGTATGGTACGTTTCCTAAAGTCATAGTGGATATAGAAGAAATCGGCAACTTCGATTTAACAATTTCAATATTTTGTCCGGCAAGCAGATATGCGTTTATATTTTCGCAATCCCTAACAGAAATATGACCATCTGTTCCTTCTTGGAAAATCTTCCTATTTTTTACCGTTTGATCTGCCACCCCTATAATTACAACCGTGACGCCAGCATTATTACTAGCCAAATTAGCCCATTTGAAACTTGTATAAGCAAAACTGATGGCTCTTTCAGCAGCAAATATTAACGGCCATAAAATTGAAGCCTGCTGCCCTTGACAGATACTATTGGTCGATACAAATGCACTAGCGGATTTGGTTTTTTGGGCATAATCGCTGGCCTTTATAAACCAGCCTGATACATAGTCAAGCGACTTCCATTGACTACAGCGGTGGCCAAAGATGTTATGCAAATCGCCTCGTTGTTCTTCAGTTTGCTTCTTGTCTCCAACATACGGCGGGTTCCCGCAAATATATGTCTCTCCCCCCTCATTCTCAAAATCAATCTGTGCTTGATCAAGCGGCGTGCTGAAGAGGTCGTCGCCCAGCAACCTCACCACAGTCCCGGTTGGTCGGCAAACACTCAACCAGTCGAGCCGCAGGGCGTTGCCGCAGGTAATCCAATTATCCGCCGAAAGCGGCAATAACTCGGCCAGCGCTTCCTTTTGCCCTCGATAAAGCAGGTCACATTGATACTCCGCGATGATGAGGGCTAGTCGTGCAATCTCGGCTGGGAAATCGCGCAGTTCGATACCTCGATAATTGGTCAATGGAATGTCGCTCTTGCGCCCATGCTCACCGCGCCGCTCGTTGATAGCGTTTTCAATCTCCCGCATCATTTTGTAAGCAATGACCAGGAAGTTGCCCGACCCGCAAGCCGGGTCAAAGACTCTGATTTTCGCCAGGCGCTTGCGCAGATTGAGCAGCATGCGCGGGTTGTCACCCGCTTCCTCAAGTCGTGCCCGCAACTCGTCGAGAAACAAAGGATTGAGCACTTTCAGGATGTTTGGCACGCTGGTATAGTGCATGCCGAGTGCGCCACGTTCATCGTCATCTGCAACCGCCTGGATCATAGAGCCGAAGATGTCCGGGTTGATCCTGGTCCAGTCCAGATTGCCGATATGCTGTAGATAGGATCGTGCGATCTTGCTGAAGCGCGGTACATCAACGCTGCCGGAGAAGAGCCCGCCGTTCACGTAGGGAAACGCATCGGCCCAGCGTGGGATTTTAGATTCTTCCCGACCGGCATACTTCGTGTTCATGGCACGAAAGATTTCGCTGATAACCTCGTCCGTGTTCGAAGAGTCCCTCGCGCTCATCTGCTCAATGGTTTTGGTGAACAATCCGGCACCATTGAAGATGTCCGTATCCTCGGCGAAGAAGCTGAAAATCAGGCGTGCCATAAAATGGTTCATCTCATGGCGACGTTCGGCGGTTCCCCATTCCGGGTTGTCTTTCAGTAACTCGACATATAGCCGGTTAAGGCGACTGGTTGCCCGGATGTCAAAAGAGCTGTCTCGTAGTTGTTTGACAGTGGTGATACCTGCTAATGGCAGGAAAAAACCGAAATGATCAGGGAAGTCTTGGTAGGCGCAGGCAACTGTCTCACCGCACTCCAAATCCTCGGCCTCAAAGTCCACTCCATCGGTAGAAAGGATAAAGCGAGCCTTGGCCCTGGTCGTGAACGGGCTTGCTTTCAGTGCCACAAGGGTCCTGGTCACTTCGCCAGATTGAGCGACTGCGATGTGGATGTTGCTTGTCTGTAGAATGCCTCCCAGGTCGGACTTGTTCGACGCCCCCGAGCGCAGGCGCTTGATGGTCGTCTCCTTGTTTCCAAACGCCTGGAGAAAGGAAAACGGGAACTCCTCCCCGTCAAAAGGTTGAAGCGCTAGTTCAGATACAGCTGTCTCAATTTCTACTGCGTTCATGGAATCTCTTGCCTATGTGAAGTCATCGGATCTTTATCCTATTGCTGTGAATTTAACATCGCCGCTATCAAACCAACACAAGGCTTACCAGCTTGTTTTGGTCCGGTCCAGCCGCGAGTTGTAACCAAATCTGTAGCCATGCCCCCTTTGTGTTGCTCCAATTGAATCTTTAATCGGGCAGAGTCCTTAGTTATCCCTTTCAAGGACAACCCCTCCGGGTTCCCTCAGACATTAAGCTTGACCTGAGCCTCTCGATACAGTGTGTTTGATATTTTATAGAGAATCGCAGAGACGTTTTGAAGGTACTGAAAATCGGTGGGAATCGAAAGGTCACCAACAGCCAGCGTGCAATCGATTTGGCTTTCTGTCATTTTGCGAATGTATGTCTGATTACAGATCCAACCGTTGTGGACACCCAAATCTCTTCTCGCCTTTGCCTCGATAAACACAGACCAATCGTTCGCGATCAGTGATGGATCAACAGAGAAAATATCGCAAACATCTTTGAGATACTCACTTGGTTTTTTATAAGTAAGCTTATTGAGTGTCTCTTCAGCTGCTCTAAAAATGAGGTCTTCCTGATCATCTGTTTGAAGTATTTCGCTCAACTTAAATTGGACTGAACCAATTTTCTGTGGGTACTTGCGGACAATAACGGTAATCATCTCCTGAAGAAACAGTTCGAATGCGGAGATATGCGCAATGAATAGTTGCGCGATCAGATAGTCTTCCGGGCTTCTGTAGCGCGGGTAGATTTTCTCTGCAAATTCAGTATGATCCTGTGCTATCGCAGCAACGCCTTGGCGCGCGAGAGTTCCGGCATTACCGATATAGCTTCTTGCGAGACTGAATGCTATGTGCTCATCATGGTACTTGCCATGCACATCTATTGCACAGTACCGCCGTGGATCGATATCGGGGTCGGGAAGATTCATTATTGATACTCCTAACGTTGTACATACCGGAGCTGAGCCGACAAGCGAAGCGTCCGAGTGAGCGATAGCGAACTAAGAATGATCCAGGCCTAATTAAAGTCGTCGAAAATATTTAATACTTCATCAAAATCAATCTTCAAGGAATTAAGGTCGGGCTTGTCAGGGATTTCGTCAGGGTTTGTGTGGCCGTCGATAAAGCTACAACAACGACCGAAGATTGCGGAAAGCCTCTCGCGATGCTTTTCAAGCTTCTCTACATTTATGCGCTCAAAACTCGTAAGAGCTACATTTCGGCGATACCTTTTCACCGTGTCACACAGAATATGTTTTTCAACAATTATCTCAATTGCAGAGCGTAGCTTACCATATCCTTTGATTGCAAGTTGATCTCTACGTTCAGCTCTCTCTTCAGCAGGAAGGTTGAATATCCCGTTAATCTCGCCCTTGTATTTTTTGAAAGTTTCTTCTATGGGAGTAAGCATTTCATATAGAAAACCTGTGTTCTTCTCGTCCTTCAGAACTTCATACATCTTTAGTTTTACCTTGGAATAAGAAGGCCCATCGCAAATTTGCTTAATGCTATTGAGAAGAAGAATACTATGGGTAAAAATTACAGCTTGCCTTTCTTTGGAAAGCCTCAGAAGTCGCCTAGCAACTTCTTCAATAATTTTGTGATCAAGACTGGTAACAGGATCATCAAAGACAACGGGAGACTTGCCTTTGTCGAATTGCAACTCAGTTAAAAATTCAGCAAGAGCAATTGCTTTTTGCTCTCCTTCACTCAAGATCTCATTCAACTTGTAACTGTCACTGATAGATTGAACAATTTTCGACTGACCTTTGTCCGTCTTAAAACTCATTTCAACAGGTATAGTAGAACGTCTAAAATTCTTTAATTCAGCGTCAAACAACTCCTGAAATTCACCCGCAACCAATTCATTTCTTGCAGCTGTCGTCTTCCCGCTGATAGCTCTGGACGAGAACAGCTTAGAGTAAGACTCAAGAACGTGTTTGACTTTAAACTTAGCAACAACATCAACAACGTCTGTTTTCTTCTCGCTGAGTTTCTTCCTATCTTCAAATTCATTGATTGCCTTTTGGAGAGTAGACTCAACTTCCTTAAGCTTTGTAAGAATTTCCTTTTTATCTTTGAGCGCTGCATCAGTGCTTTCCCTTTTTTGGGTCAGGGATGAAACAGTGTCTTCAAAAGAAATATCCAGTTTATACTTTTCAAATTCTTTTGTGTCTTGGCCAGAGACAATTTTCTTTAGCTTGGTAATAGCTGAAATATATTTACCGATAAAATCCGGTTGAATAGCAACAGAATTCTCATTTGTTCCATATACAGCAAGATGAAATTTGCAGTCCTCCGAAAGGGCGGCGATTTTATCAGCAAAAATATTTATAGACCTTTGAACGTTGCGAATATCTTGTTGGGTTGTGTCATTTAAGACTTTGCGATAACTCTTCAATAATTCAAAAGAAGTCTTGTCAGATAATTTTTGTTGGCAATAAACGCAAACCTCATCCTCACCAGAAGGATAATCTTCTGTACCAAGCTTCGTGATGTATTGATCTGCGGCTTTTATAAACGCCAAGAACTCAGGAGACTCATAAAGCTCAACACCTTTTTCCTCGACAATATCTTTTATGCCTACTTGTTCTTTGTTCTTGAGTCCTTCCAAGCGAGAAAGGCTTGCTGCAAATCCAGATAAAGACTCTTCTGAAACTTCTTCTTTGTGTCCCTCAACGACTTTCTTGAGCCTATCCAGTTCAGAGATATGCTGGTTCAGCTCACGGATTTCTTTCTCAAGCAGCTCCTTATTAACTTTTTTTACTTCTTCTTTTTTCCCCTTGAGGTCAGCCTCATGCTCACAAGTAAACGAAGAAAGAGCATCAACCTCTTCGTCCTTGGTATCTTTGTTCAAAGAATTGATTAGCTTTTGCACCACTGTGCCTTCATGTAAATTTTCTTCCCACGAAAGGGATGTGTCGATAATATCAATCTTTGATTTGTGAAGCTTAGATAAAGCAGCCAACTCATCTGTCAAAACAGTGAACAGATGAAACCCAATAGGGCTTACCAACAAATTCCGTTCACCATCTAGACTCAAATGAACGCAATTGTTATTGAAAAATGATATTCCAGCTAAATCAATGCACTCATTTGCACCATTCCAAGTGAAAATTTGATTTGATCCTCCTGCTTTGTAATCAATCAATGCAGACTGCTTGCAATCACAGTCGCCATTCACGTCAGGATGTATATTGGTCACAGCATCATAACAGTAGCCAAAATTTTTGAGCACGCGGCCATAGCCAGTTTTACCAGTACCGTTTTCCCCATAAACAACGGTCATATTAGGAGAAAACTCAAGAGTTTGCCCAGGTGCTAGACGGTTTACGCCACAAACATTACTGATTCTTACAAGTTCAATATCTACTTCTGAAACAGTAATAGTGGGCCTTATGATTTCAGGAGTTTCTTTTCCCTTTTCTCCAAGACCAAGGCCATGTAAGAAAGCAGAGTAAACTTCACTCCTTTCATCTTCAGCTAAGCCACCTTCTTTTAGGACAACTTTTTGAACAAGAAGCTTTGCCCAATTTCCAGCATCCTCAGCCCACTCCCACAAATAGTCGATTACATCTCTTTTGGCTTCAGTTGTAGACATTAATCTCTCCTTGAATCTATCACAGGTCCCGGAAGGGGACGTTCTTGAAAACTTTACCAACTGACCCTTGCCCTCTCAAATCAACTTTTTAGTCGCGGTAGGGATGCCGTTTACCCGGCACCCCCCGCACAGATCCGTACATGCGGCACTACCGCATACGGCTCCTGCCTCGGGTCAGACGCAGAGGCGTTGTTCCGGATATGGACAAAGACCCAGTACCGGAGCTACACATTTCACAAAATCTCAAACAGGCCACTTCACGAACCTGCAATTTCAAACAATAGGACATTGGCTGGGTCTCGATGCTAACTTCTATGGGGTCGCGTCTACACTTTTCACTTTGTGAAATGTGTAGACGCGACCCCTTTGCTTTGCGACCCCTTTGCTTTGCCTCAGGAGTTGTCTGCCTGCTTCCCAGTTCCCACCAGCCGGTAGAACCGTCTTTATAGTACCGTGCTTCATCATTGATAATAAAAGCTTCATCAGTAGTTGGCGCAAGCTTGAAGCGAAGCCGTTCGGGCCGAATCTTGTTTCAACCTCTATCTGTTCTGTTACCTTTGGGCCGTTAAAAAGAAAATCATCACTTCCGCCGCCATCAGCGATATAGGCCTGCAAATTTGCGCTGGCAAGTCCCGGCAAGGGCAATTCCATCATGGCTCGTAACATACGGAAGAAATCTATGAAATTACTTTTCCCCGCACCGTTTCCACCGATGAGGACGTTCAAGTTTGTAAGCTCGAAGTTCTCTAACGCTCGAATCGATTTGAACCCTTTTATCGTTAGTTTATCTAGTGATTGTGTCATGTTTATTTACCCCACGTTAACTGGCATATGGTTGATCGGCGATTTTATTGGAACAGTCCGGTCTTTGATTGGCAACTTCCTTTATTACGATAATTTCAACTTTTCTTGTCAAATTATGTGGGTTTGATACCGGTGGGTGCCTTAATGCTATCCGTTCAGACTTCAACTTCAATGGGAATCCCAACTGCCTGTGCTACCGGGGTCCATATATCAACGTCCTGACCGGGAGTTTCGATTGACAATATCAGGGAGTATCTAGCCAGCCTGCGGTCGTTTTCCCCTTTCTTATTGTTCTTCCACCAACCGGACACAGGGAATACTGCCACAGCACCACGCATAGCAAGGTCAATGGCTGGCCCTATCCAGATGTCGGTATGGAGGGAGCCTTTCTCGCGCCCCTTCGCGCCAAAGAACCATTGATCCGAATCGGCCTCGGTACTTGGCTTATGCTCGTCCTCAGCCAATGCTTTGGCGTTAATTCTTTTTCGAAAATCATCGGTTGATTCAGTTCGACGGCGCAAGTCAAACCTAAGACCATGAGAAGCATAACTATAGCGCCGAACCCATCCGCGAGCACCGGGATTCGGTTCAATAAAGTAGGAAAGGGTGACCCTGAGACGCACATCAACATCCGCAAGGTCGGCAAGGACTTCGGTGGGCCATGGCAGGTCATGGAGATGCATCTCTCTCATTTTCCCATCAGTATCAAACGGTGAAATTGTATCTTGAACAATCAAGGTTAACGCATCGGACCCGCTACGTAATGCACGGTTAAGATCTGGTACGCCCATGCCATATCGGCGTTGGAGAACGGTACGCTGCTCTTTTCGATTGGTCGCCTGGAAATGCCGCTGCATGGTCGTTGTCCATTCCGCTGAATGGATGATTAGCGCTCGGACTGTTTCTGGCCATAGCGATGGATACTCTGCCAAAATGGAGGCACCTAAGTGGGCCGCCTGTGCAGTGGCAGCGCTTGTGGCATTGGTAAGCGTGAGGAGGCGTGTGTTCGAAAGAGGCGCATTCGTTGTGAGAATTTGGAGGGAATCTGGCGTGTCAAAATTCTCGCCCATTGGAGACACCGCAATATTGCCGCCTTCCATAACCACGTCGGGCTTGATGGGCCACACACGATTGAAAGTAACCGATGTTCGGCTGAATGGTGAAAGCTCACCTTGTTGAGCGACGGGAGACCACCCATCAAAATCTGGTTCCTCGACCGAGTCAAGTGTCGTGTATGCACCGACGGTGAGGGCATTCCATGCTTGCGTCGGATCTTCGACCGGAGAAAGATCACTTCTGACCAGATGGTTTACTTCAAACGTATCGACGTTACCGGCTGATATTAGAAACAATCGGCGAATGTCGGCATCAGCGTCTAGAAAGGTTATACTCGACTCTGTGACGTCGATACTTAATCCTGAAGACAATGCGTCTATGGCCGCAGACCATGAGGAAGGCTGTCCAAAGAAGATTTCTGTAGAACCTGCGGTCGGCAAACTTGCAGAAGGTGCAGTGACAGCCATCGAGAAAACTCTTCGGCGGAAAGGCGCTGAAATCTCTACTTGGCTGGCTGCCGTAGCAGTTAAAGCACCATAGTTTTCCGGAACATTGGCCTGATGTGTACGTGGAGGCAAGATTTTTACAGATTCGAGCCTGTGCCGAAGCTGAACAGGGCCGCTATCCACTATTGAAGCTCCAACATCTCCATATAGAGCCAACCCTGCCATTTCGGTGCCATGACTGTGATGGTCACCTGTCCCCCAATTGGGGTCACAAGCATGACAGTCAGTTGTCAAAAGAGATGGTGCAAGAAGCGGATGTGGTTGGTGTACGCCGGTATCGATTATACATACCGCTGGAGCTTCGCCACCCGCAGCAGTGGTTCGCTCAGCAAGTTCGGTCACCCATTCCGCTTGATCTGACGCTGGTTCACCAGCAAGCATGGTTGCAACTTGACGAGGACGGCGCAGTTCGGCGAGCCCATCCAAGACATCCAATGCTTGGGTTAATTGCGTAGGTCGAGCCTCAACAAGAACTACTGTCCTATTGTTAAAACCTAAAGACCGGTGCCCCATACGAGCGCCAACTGCATTGACGAAGACTGAGAGGGGTTCCAATTCCAAACCACCACCCTGGCGACGCAACCAAATTTCCCACCAAACCACGCTATCATCTTGGGGGAACTCATCAGGTGGGTCAGTCCACAGCTCTTTCAATGAAGCCAGCCCAATTGATCGAATCCGATCAACCAAATTTAGGTGCTTGGGCTTTGTTTCATCTGCGGTATCAATGTATTGCTGTAGACGAGACAAAAAGTACCCGAGCTTACCGTCAGGAATGTAGACGGTTGCTTTTTCCACCAGTTTCCCGTCTATTTCAATGAGTTGAACCGAAAGAAGCTCAGGGTGCTTCTTCCCGGCTGTTGGGTCGAGACTTTCTAGCGCAAGTTCTAGCCCGGAGAAACTCTGAAAGGTTACATAAATTCCTTCGCAACGTTCCTGCGTCTCTACAGTACACTGATTCCTACGCTCCAACCCTGATTGGCTGGCAGCTCTAAGTTCAAATGAAAGTCGTTCACCTAACGCTCGGCGGTCCTCAAGTATCGGATGCGCTTGGCCTTTGATCGTTCGTGGAGGTGGTTTAAATGGCTCGGCTTGAGCGCGTCGTTGGATGAGAATGTGAGGACGATTTCTGGGTGCCATGTCAGTAGTTTCCTAGATATTTGTGCCAGTACGCCGCTCTATTAAAGCGTTAACAAGGCTGGCAGTGGAAATGCTACATTTTCCGGAGAGAATAACGTCCTTCGCTGCTCTCTCTGCGGCAAGAGTTATCTCTGAATGGCTCAAACCAGAAGCAGCTTCCTTTACCTTCGGCCAGGCAATCTTGCCAAGAGTGACGCCTGCCAGCCTATTTTTAATGACCTCACAAATCACTTCACCTGTTGGCAACGGGTACTCGATAACTGAATCAAAACGACGAAACATGGCACGATCAAGGAGTTGGGGATGATTGGTGGCCGCTACGAGAAGGCTGTCGGATTCGTCGTTTTCGATAAACTGCAAGAAGGAGTTGAGGACTCTTCGGATTTCCCCTACATCGTTCGCGCGAGCCCTCTCTCCGCCCAAGGCGTCTACTTCGTCGAAAAGATAAAGACCACGTGTCTGCACCAATGCATCAAAGACCAATCTGAGTTTCGCCGCAGTTTCTCCCATGAATTTTGTGATTAGGCCATCCAGCCTAATCGTGAAGAGTGGTAGATTAAGTTCTCCTGCCAACACACCAGCAGACATAGTTTTTCCGGTTCCAGGTGGTCCAACGAGGAGGAGTTTGCGCAAAGGATGAAAGCCTTTAGCCTTTAAACGGTCTTGCTGACGTTGCTCAAGCAGGGCTCTATCCAATTGTTGTCGTACATTCGATTCAAGAATAATGTCGCACTTCCGAATGCGGGGATAACTTGCAGTCAGCAGACCGACTAGTTCTCCTCGAGGTTGGGCCACTAGAATGGGACGCGGTGCGCCTTTGCCAAGTGACTTTCGAAGTGTGTCGACGAGGTCGCGCAGTTCTTGCGCAAAACGATTTTGTCCACCCCGTGCAGCGCCAGCAGCAACTTGCAATGCAATGGAATAAAATCGAGGGTCATCGCCCTCTGCGTGACTTTTCACCAGTGCTTTTAACTGTTCTGATGTAGCCATGGACATTGCCTCTCTGTAAAAATAAGCTAAAAGCGCCCTCTAGTTTTAGCGGAATTATTTAGGTATTTTAAAATAGCATGTTGACGAAGTGTTAGCATTCGAAATCAAAATAGGGATCACCATTCACAAACCTATAACCTCAAACGTTAAATATTAACAGGATATCGTTCCAATCGGCACTGCATCCCACG
>JANNRW010000222.1:0-2673 GCA_031401815.1 Geobacteraceae bacterium
CAGCGCTCTTGGCACGTATCCGGTAACGGTAGGTGGTGTCATACATAAGCCCTAAGTCCTGGTAACTGGTTGTGTTGGCTGCGGCTTCAAATGTCGTCGTGTTAGTGGAGAAATCACACCCCGCACTTGCACAACGATCGATCTCGAAAGCGGTTTCTCCAGTTACACCATCGGTCCAGGTTAGATTAACCTGGGATTCATTCCCCCGTGTCGCAGTTAAGGCCGTCGGAGCAGCTAACACCGGTGTTGTTACAGTTGCCGTTGCGAATGGGCCTGAAAATGTCCAGCCATAGGTGTTGGTGGTGTTGATTGGCTCGCTGGAAGACACTGATACCGTCGGGAGTGTTACTGCATATCTGCCGGCGATTTCCTGAGCAGTAAGAGCACGATTGTAAATACGCACCTCGTCAATCATACCGTTAAAGTAGCAGCCACCGGTAAAATCAAGCGCCCCGATTGCAAGGTTCACGGAAGTCATATTTGGCTGGAGAAGAGTAGTCGTACCTACCAGTTGACCGTTTGTGTAGAGCGTAAACGACGTTCCGTTGAGAACGCCAGCCACATGGTTCCAGGTGTTCAGTGTTGCGGTTACGCCGGTTGCAGGAACAAAATCATTGCCCCAGGTCGGCATGCTGAGCCTGCCGGTATCCTGAATACTTAAAGCCAGAGAGTCCTTGGACGAGCGGGTACCCCAGGAAACAATGCCGTTGTAGGTTGTATCAGAGGTATACGCGCTTGGCTTGACCCAAGCCTCAATAGTGGCAACGCTGCCTGTCGGCACTGTGGGGGTAGCCAGTTTGGCATAATCATTGGAGCCATCAAGTCTCAGGGCAAAGCCGTACGCCCCACCGGCTTTAACACCATAACCAGCATTAAAGTTGGTCAGAGTCAGATTATTGCCGACACCTGATACATCTGCCGTTGTACCGCTGATAGTGCCGTCCGCCTCATTGAACGGATAGTAGGCATTTAATCCGGAGCCGAAGATTGGAAGAACGGAACTTGAGCTGGTGGCGGATGAATTGTCAAAGTAGAGATACACGCCACTGCCACTCGATGCGGTCTTGAACCATACATTTGCCTTACTGCCGTCGATTTTGCTTTCAATCCAGTAGGGGAGTTCTATGCCGGTAATTGTATCGACAATGCGGATATCATCAAAATTAGCCTTCATAGATGGATCGTAGTTAATTGTTGCCCTGACAACGAAATTGGGCAGGAAGTTTTCAAAGACAAGTTGTTTACGGTTTTTCCAGGTGCCACCGCCGCCATTAGTGCTCCCTTCATTAAGAGCATTCAAACGATAACTGTAGCCGGTGTTGGCGCAGACGGAAACATCGGCAAAAGTGGTGGTATTGGCGCCGACAGTTGCCATGGGGGCGTAGGTGCAACTTGCGGTCTCGCAACGTTCAACCTTGAAGGCTGTTTCTGACTGTGCCGTGTCGATCCAGCCCAGGTTTACCAGGGTGCTTGTTGGAGCTGTCGCCGTAAACCCTGTCGGCGCGATGACTTCTGTGGATACATCTGCAACATTCGAGTATGCGGTCTCCCAGTCGCCGCAGCCGGTCGACTTGTAGGCACGTACCTGATAGCGATAGGTGGTATTGGGAAATCGGTTGTAATCGCTATAGGATTGCGTATTCGCCGCCAGAACGGCAATCTGGGTGAAGCTGCTGCAGTCTGTGCCTTCGCAACGTTCAACCTTGAAGCCGTTTTCGTCTGTGGTGTTGTCTGTCCAGGCAAGGTTGACCTGCAATTCGGAAATCGGTGTGGCAGTCAGTCCGTCTGGCGCAGTTGCTGAATCTTTCGTAGCGACAACAACGTTGCTGTAGTTATTGTCCCAGCTACTCGTTCCGTATTTGACGCTCCTGACCCGGTAACTATATATTGGATCACAGACAGCAGTGTCAATATACGAAGTGACATTGGGGCCAACCAGTTGCGGAAAGCCACCGTCGATAATCGAAAAGTCACACGATCCGCTGGTACAGCGCTCAATGGAGAAACCATCTTCACCGGTGGTGGTATCTGTCCAGGAGAGGGCATTTGAGGTTGTCGAGATAACGCTGAGCACCGGAGGGGATAGAGTACTGGATGTGTCACAGGCGATGTTGCTGGCAGCAGATGTCCATACCGGTGCTGTAGACTTATCCGCCTTGACCCGATAGCAGTAGGTCGTTCCCGGGGCAACAGTCATATCTGCAAATGACGTGGCGTTTGGCGCTGTAGTGAAAGTGTCAGCGGCAGTAAAAGATGCTGAACAGACAACTTCAGTTCCCGTACAGCGTTCCACAATGAACCCTGTTTCCGAGCCGGTGTTATCAGTCCAGCTCAAACCAATTCTATTGGTGGCAACGTTACTTGTATCGATAGTCAGCTTCTGCTGGTAGTCCGTCAACGCAGTGCCACCATTGGTAATTGTTAGCGGCCGGCGTGCATACCAGGTGCCGCCGGTCAGGTTGTAGGTTCCGCTCTCAATCGCTCCAACTGAAAAGGTCGGCGTAATAGTAGCGTGCTTGCGGACACGGACTTCATCGAGCCGGAACTGCTGATTGTAGTTATCGAAACCGATCTTGAGCGGAGTGGTGTTATTGAACGTGCTGTCATAAAAAAGTGAATACGTTTCAGGCGAGTTTCCCACATAATATTTTGCGCCGGCACCAAGAACCTCGT
>JANNRW010000223.1:0-7402 GCA_031401815.1 Geobacteraceae bacterium
CCCCCCACCCTAACCCTCCCCCGCCAAGGGGGAGGGGATTTTTTACTGTTATAACTCTCCCGGTAGCTTTGATGATCCAATTCTGTTATTATCCGGCTCCAGTTAACACTTAGGGCTTATTGCCGGAGCTTTCCTTATGGACAAAAACACCGCTCAGAAACGTATCTCCTTTCTCTACGCAGAAATCGCCCGGCACAACCGACTCTATTATGAAGAAGACCAGCCGGAAATAAGTGATGCCGAGTACGATCTTCTTTTCCGCGAATTGCAGCAGTTGGAAGAAGACTCACCTGAACTGGCCAGACCGGATTCTCCCACTGCGAGAGTCGGGGGGAGGGCGCTGGAGAAGTTTCATCAGGTAGCCCACCGCCTTCCCATGCTCTCCCTGGACAATGCTTTTACAGAAGCGGATATGGTTGAATTTGACCGGCGGATCAGGCGGGAGCTGGGAATGAGTGATGAAGAGGAGATCGGGTATATCTGTGAACCAAAGATGGACGGGCTGGCAGTTGAACTTGTCTATGAAAACGGTCTTTTCACCACTGGTTCCACTCGCGGCGATGGCGAAACCGGCGAGAACATCACCTCCAACCTGAAAACCGTCAGGGAGATCCCTCTTAGACTAAACATGGAAAACCCTCCGGATCTTCTTGAAATCAGAGGCGAAATCTTCCTGCCACTGGACTCTTTTCGCCTTCTCAACAGAGAGAGGGGAGATAACGGAGAGCCGATTTTTGCAAATCCTCGCAATGCTGCAGCAGGTTCGCTGCGGCAACTCGATCCTAAAATCACTGCTCGCAGACCGCTTACGATCTTCTGTTATGCGCCGGGAGTTGTGGAAGGAGTTGAGTTCGTCTCCCAAACCGGCTTTCTTGCCAGAATTTCAGCATTCGGGTTGCCAGTGAACCCCCTGGTGCGCCGGGTAACCGGAGTTGCAGGCATCAGAGCCTATTACAGCGAAATAGCCGAGCAGCGTGAAACTCTCCCCTATGAAATCGACGGAGTCGTAATCAAGGTAGACGATTTCCGGCTTCAAAGAGAGCTTGGAGAGAAAAGCCGCTCTCCCCGCTGGGCTGTTGCCTGGAAGTTCCCCCCGCGCCAGGCGATTACACTGGTAGAAGATATTGTCCCCTCTGTTGGTCGAACCGGAGTTATCACTCCTACTGCTCATTTGCGACCTGTAGAAGTTTCCGGCGTTACCGTATCACGTGCTACCCTGCACAACTGGGTAGAGATGGAGCGCAAGGATATCCGGATTGGTGACACAGTAGTCATCGAACGGGCAGGCGACGTCATACCAGCTGTAATCCGTGTGCTTACAGAAAAGCGAGACGGCACTGAGAGGTTTCTCCCTGTTCCGGAAAACTGCCCGGAGTGCGGCTCGCAGGTGGTAAGTATCAAGGATGAGGTGGCGATTCGCTGTCTTGGTCTTGCCTGCCCGGCACAAATCCGGGAATCAATCATCCATTTTGCTTCACGTCATGCAATGGATATTGATGGACTTGGAGAAAAGTACATTGATCAACTTCTACGTCTTGGCCTGGTGCGGGATGTTTCAGACCTTTACAGGTTGACCCAGGAAGACCTTATGCAGTTCGACAGGATGGGGGACAAGCTGGCTGAAAACCTTCTCGGTGCTATTAATGCGAGCAAAGAGAAGGAGCTATCCAGCTTCATCTTCGCCCTCGGCATCCGCCATGTAGGAGAGCATACTGCAAAGTTGCTGTCTAACGCCTTTGGCTCACTCCCCAACCTGATGATGGCAAAAGAAGAGGAGTTGCGAGCTGTGCGCGAAGTAGGCCCTCAGGTTGCACAAAGCATTACTGCTTTTTTCGCCGGAGAGGATAATCGTCTGGTAATTGAGCGGTTGCTTGATGCCGGAGTCTCTCCGTCTGAAGCGGTAAAACGGGTCGGCGGTCGTTTTACAGGCAAAACCTTTGTCTTTACCGGTTCACTGGAGAGTTTAAGCCGGAGCGAAGCAGAAAAGATGGTTGAAGCCGAGGGGGGGCATGCTGCCGGGTCGGTATCGAAAAAAACTGATTACGTAATTGCCGGTACAGAGGCAGGGAGCAAACTGGAAAAGGCTCGTAAACTGGGGGTCAAGCTGCTGACCGAGCAGGAATTTCTGCTGATGATGGATTCACAAACTGGTAATGGCAACTTTTAACCACCAGAATCAAGTTGACCCTAGATTCGGAAATTGAAACACAGAGACACCGAGACACAGAGGAAATCATTGAGAAAAAAATGCTATTTAGTTTCACCCCACAGGTTTTGCTTGTTTGATTGTCAGTAAAATATAAGCATACGATTTTATTGATTTGTTTTCTCAGTGCCTCCGTGTTGAACTGTTTTTTCAGGTTGACGGCTTTCGCACAAAATAGGTGTTCATTGCCCCTTTCCCCTTGACCTCGATCAGTCCCCGCTCCTCGAAAAGATACTCCCCTCGAAGCAATCTGCGCGTTTCGTCAGTTATGTGAATTTCGTCCGGGAGTCCGTGTGACTCCATCCGTGCAGCAATGTTTACACTATCCCCCCACAAGTCGTAGAGAAACCGGTGCCTGCCGATAATCCCGGCAGTTACCGGCCCCGAATTGATGCCGATCCTCAACCGGATGTTGCGACCTGTCTCCCTGTTAAAGCTCTTCAGGGTCTCCTGCAAGTCAAAGGCAAAGGCGACTATGGCGTCAGCATGATCATCGCGTGGCTGGGGAATTCCGGCGGCAACCATGTAGGCATCGCCAATGGTCTTGATCTTTTCCAGACCATGTTTGCTGACCAGATCATCTATTTCGGAGAAGAGCTCGTTCAGCATCTGCACCAGCTCCTCGGGGCTCAGATTCCGGGAGAGTGGGGTGAATCCGGCAATGTCGGCAAACAGCACCGACGCATTGGCAAAACTGTCGACTATGACCGGGTTCCCCTGCTTCAGTCTGCTGGCTATGGTTGGCGGCAAAACATTGTGAAGCAGTGCCTCGCTAAGCATAAATGCCTCTTCCTGCGCTTTTTCCGCCCTCCGGACCAGCCGGAAAAGATAGGCGGCAACCAGAGTGCCAAAAGCAAAAACAGTGGCTACATTTGACAGCCAGATGAGATCGATGATCCCTGCATCGCCTTTCCAGGCTATCTTGGCGGAGGTGAAATACAAAATTACGAATTCAATGATCGCAACCAGAATACCAAACAGTCTGAACCAGCCATTAACCGGAATCGCAAAGGCAGCCCACCCCAGGTTGAACAGAAGAAAAGGGGCTCCTGATTCCCAACCGATATCTTTTGTACATAGAGCAACATACCCGCCGATCTCCGCAATAATCAGCATGGATGGCAGGTATAGCATCCCTTTTCTGGCCAGGAGCACCACCATACACCACGCAATTACACTGAACAGATTGAACCATGCCAGATTAACAAGGCTCATCCAGATGAAGAGCGGAATGAGCAGGCCGTGATAGATCGCTGTTATCAGGCCGACCATGCTGATCATGTCAATGAAGCGGTGCTGTTCCCGGAAATGTTTGGCCTCAGGTGAGATATCAAGTTGAGGAAAAAGATCAATCTGTACGTTCCGGTTTATACCCGCCACTAATAATATTCCTCATTGTACTGCGGGATTTCGTCGAGAAAACCGGGATACTGCGAGGCTTTTGCAAGAGCTGCATTTACATCGGCAATCAGCCGCTCCCTGTCTTTGGGGTAACTTCCGGCAAGATTCAGAAAATTAGAGACATGATTGGAGCGGAGTACGGTTTTTTGAGGAGCAAGGCGGGTTAACAGCTCGCGTGCTTCCAGAATCAGTTCGCGCCTTGTGCACTGGTCAAGTGAGCGAACAAATTCATCATTATGCCGATGAAAAAGGGTAAGGAGGGAAAAGAACTCCGGATTTACCAGATTGATCCACTCCGCTGTCATTGCGGCATGTTCAAGGCTCCTTTTTTTACCCCCCAAGCCCAGAATTGCAGTTACCGACAGCTTCATCCCCGAGGCTCTGGCTTTCAGCGCAAGTTCAGCCATCTGACCTGCGCTGAACCCCTTTTTAATTGAGACAAG
The DNA here is from genome assembly GCA_031401815.1 of Geobacteraceae bacterium. Classification (GTDB taxonomy): domain Bacteria; phylum Desulfobacterota; class Desulfuromonadia; order Geobacterales; family DSM-12255; genus JANNRW01. Next base: position 4,051 of record JANNRW010000223.1, read on the forward strand.
GGTTGCATCATCTCCGGATTCCAGGCCGAAATAGAGGATGCGCAGCTTTTTTTCACGCAGGGTTGCAAGTTGTTCTGCTGTTTTTGTGGTCAGACTGTTGGGAGAAGCATATGCGCCAATCCGGGTAATAGCAGGAAAGGTTGTGGAGAGGGAATCAAGAATAGTAGACAGACCTTCATATGGATAAACCAGAGCATCTCCGTCAGCAAGAAATACCCGGTCAATCCGCTGTCTGTAATGCTGCGGAATCTCTTTAATCTCCTGAACAATCTCCGAAACCGTGCGGATCCGGAAACTCTTCATCTTGTACATGCCGCAAAAGGTACAGCTGTTCTGCGAACAACCGACAGTAATCTGGAAGATCAGGCTCCGGGCTTCACTGGGGGGGCGGAAAAGAGGTTCAACATAATGGGGCATTTAATGAACTCCAGAATTATGAAACAAATTGTTCCATGACTTCGTCTAAAATTGCAGATAGTTCAGGAGTTTCTGCCGCGATAATATTTCCTGTTGGTTCATGTTTGTGGTTGCGGTGAGGAAGTACAGGTTTGTGAGCGGCGTTGTCATATCGGAAGAGTAATGTTCCATTTGAATCCTGGCAGTGGAAGGAATAATTCAGCTTTTCAAGGCGGTACCGGCAGTCAACATATTCGGTGAAGAAAAGAAGTGTACCATCGATAAATTCAATAGTGCCCTTGATAACACCAATCTTTGGAGAACGAGCATCAAGTACAATCTCCGATGAAGTAATCAGATTTGTTCTTGCATAGTGGTCGATTATAGAGACAATTTGGGTTTGATATTCGCTAAGCAGCATACTGAATACCTTTCAGGGTTTTCAGTTGGGCAGCTATTCGTTCCCGCAGGTTCAATTCTCCAGCCCAGACAATATACTCACGATCCCCGTTTGCAAGGTCTTCAGCAAAATAATCCCTTAGAAAAATATCAGAGGTGACATGATAGCGATCTTCAAAAACATGAATATGGCGTTCGGTTGTGCGAAATCCCAGCTCAAGTCGGTTTACCTCGGCGGCAATTGCCGAACGTACCAGATCAAGGGCGTTATCCTCTGCGTCTGACTGAATTTGAATATTAATCATTGATGACCTCACTTTATGAATTAAGATTTATAAAATTTCTTGAGGTTTGAAGCCTCAATGCCAGACAATCATTTTCCCGCAAGCATATGTTTTTCAGATTTTTCATAACTCCCCCATTAGACAACACAAAAGTACCCGGAACTCCTTCTACTGTCAACAATACGTATCCTCCTGCTTATTAACATGGCAGGCCAGCCAGACCGTCGTTATTACAGGGTCTGTCCACTCGACCCGATGCCTGCAGTGAGCAGGCAACAGCAGATGATCGCCTGGAAGCAGCTGAATCAATTCAGATTCCCCCTCAACAAGCAACCCGGCCGAACCTGACAGGAGGAGCACCCATTCATCATCCGGCTGATCGTACCACTCTCCTTCCGGGGTTGCCTGACCTGAAGAGAGTATCCGCTCTATCCTTATTCCCGGCCTCTCAAGAAGTGATTCGAACTGTTCTGAAGATGAGCTGTCAGGAGCAGGAGTGAAGATATTTCTTTTCCTCGCAGAGTTCATAAATGCTCCCGGTTATGGCAATGCGCCGCTCTTTTTGAGGAGTTTTTGAATATCAGTTGCCATCATCCGGTAACCTGCGGCATTTGGATGAATATGATCTGATTTGAGAGAGTTTTTACCGAGAATTGTTGAGAGTGAGTCAGCCTCCAGAGGGACAGCGAGCTCTGTAGCTACTTCGTCATAAAGGCTTGGCGGGGTCAGTGAGAGGCCAGGGGATGGGACTGCAAGCAGAACAACAGCTACCCCCTTCTCACGCGCCATTCGGATCATTGTGCGTAGGTTGTCTGCAAGAGCTTTCTGGTCAAGTTTTCCAAGCAGGTCATTGCCTCCGTGGCAAAGTATCATCAGCGCCGGTTTCTCCCGCTCCAGAAGCTCGGGAAGCCTCTGCACCCCTCCGGATGATACTTCTCCCGGCACTCCGGCGTTGACCACTCGTCTTCCGATTGCTTTTTCAAGAACCGCCGGGTAGCTCTCTGTTTCACCGGCTCCGGTGCCAAAGGTCAGACTGTCTCCGAATGCAAGTATGACTGAGTCAGTCGGGAGCGGCGGCAACTGTGGATTTTTTTTGCAGGATGCAATAATAGTTGCGGCCAGCAGTATTAATATAAAAGCGGCTCTTTTCATTTCAGTTCCAGTAGTGTTCGGTTAGGTCTTTGCATTTAGCCTCCCCTCCCCTGGCGGGAGGGGATTGAGGGGTGGGGGAAGTCACTGTAAGCACTGAAGCCTAATAACCTCAAACACTTCCTCAATTTTTTCGATTACTTCGGTGTTCCAATGCATTGTTATTTCTCAATTGAACGGCATATTTTTAATGGGAATGACACAGTTTCATGCCAGCTTCCCCCACCCCCTAACCCCCTCCCGCAAGGGGCGGGGGGACTTTTAAGGCAACTACAAAAACCAACCTGACACTGTTGATACAGTCCCATAAAATTCGCTTCTCTCCTACAAAAACCAGTTAAGAGGAGCAATAGCCTTTTCAACAAATCTTACCAGGAAGCCGCGACGCTCGTGCTCTTCAAGGGTTATGCGCCGTGCATCAGCAAGGTCATCTCTGAACATCTCCTCAACCTGAGCACCAAATTCATGACTTACAACAATAACATTGACTTCATAGTTGCGGTGAAAGCTGCGATGATCGAGATTTGCAGAGCCCATCACTGCCCAGGTACCATCAATCAGCATGACTTTTGCGTGGAGAATTGTTCCTCTCTGCTCAAAAACCTCTATCCCCCCCTTGATCAGGGTTGCATATGAGCTCCTGTTGATAAGCCCGACAAGGGGGACATCGCTCTCTCCGGGGAGGATAAGCTGTACATGAACCCCGCGCCTGACAGCACGGAGCAGAGCCCTTATGAAACGAGGGCCCGGAACAAAATATGGGGTCTGGATTTTTATGTTTTCGGTTGCAGCAGCAATGCCGATCCTGAAGGCCGCCCTGATACGCGAACGGTTATGATGAGGGCCGCCGTTTACTATGGCAACTTCGTCTATTCCGGTCGGCTCCATGAGCTCGGGATCTATACTGCAAAGGGGAATGGTCGAGCTCTCTTCAAGCCAGTTGTCAAAGAAGAGCTGTTGCAGCTCCATGACTGAAGCTCCTTCAAGGCGAATACCGACATCTCTCCAGTAAGAGCCTTCGGGATAACTGCCCGTGTACTCTTCTCCTATGTTCACCCCTCCGGTAAAAGCAACCCTGCTGTCTATCACTGCAATTTTCCGGTGATCCCGCTTGTCAAACCAGG
>JANNRW010000224.1:0-3873 GCA_031401815.1 Geobacteraceae bacterium
CTGATCTGGAACTTTCTGAGCCGATCACCAAGAAAAACCATTTCTTTAAGGGTTATCGGGGAATTAAGTATAACGCGGGCGACGTCCCCCTCTCCATCCTCAATCCGCTTGGCAATCTCCACTTCACCTTCACGGGTAAGGAGCGATACCGACCCCATCTCACGCAGATACATTCTTACCGGGTCACTGGTTCTACCAAGCACTCCCGGCTCGAACTCCTGCTCCTGCTCGCCATCAGAATCTTCATCATCCTCAAGGCCAAGCTTTGGTTTGGATATCTTGACCTTCTGGGCGGAGTCGACTATCTCTATATCCATCTCACCGAACATGCTCATCACGTCATCAATCTGATCGGAAGAGACCATGTCCGGAGGGAGGAGGTCATTTACCTCTTCATAAGTAAGAAAGCCCTTCTCTTTACCCATATCTATCAGCTGCTTCATCTCTTCCAGGTTTTTTTTGGCCATATGAATACTCCCCTTGTTCGGGCGGATTGATTTTTGACAATCAATGCGACGGTAGCGGTTAACAGACCGCCTGTTATTTATGTTAATTGCGATTTTCTGTTTCGCAAGGTATCAAGCTCTTCCATGATCTCCCAGTAGCGGGGAGAATCGGAATCAAGCCGCAACAGCTCACTTCTCAAAGCCTTTGCATCAGAGTTATGAAGAGACTGCCTTTGCAGTATCAGGCAATAATCATTCAAGGCTCTTACAGGATCAATGTCTGCCAGATGCGAATCATCCATGACCAGGGATGCAAGTTTTTGCCGCAGCTCTGGTAGCTCAACCGTTGCAAGCAGTTCAGACCATTCGCTCTTCTCCCCTGATCCGGCCAGCAGCAGTTTTTCGATCAGTGGCAACAACCCTTGCGGCAGAAGGTCAAGCAGATTCTGTTGCCTGAACTCAGATCCCATTTCCGGATAACGCCAGAGCAGGGCGACCAGAGATTCTACTGCGCCTGTAACAGGCATCTCTTTGGCAGAAGAGAGAGCATTTTCTCTCCCTTTTCCGCTGAGAGTGCCCAGAGTACGAACATCTACTGCCAGGACTCGGGCGAGTTCACGCATGTAGAGATCCCGCTCAACAGGATCAGCAAGTTTTTGCACCATAGGCCTGAAACTGTCGATGACCCCCTTTTTACCTGCAACCGAGGCAGTATTCCGGCTGGAAAGAAGATCTCTCAGAAAATAGTCGAGTGCGGGGCGAGCTTTTGCCAGCAAAGCTTCGAATTCGACAGTGGAGTGTTTTGAGAGAAAACTGTCCGGATCCTCCCCTGTCGGCATTTCAATGACATAAGTCGACATCTGTTCAGGTAAAAGCATCTCCATGGCACGAAAGGTAGCTTTTTTCCCTGCACTGTCAGCATCAAACAGCAGGAAGACTTTCTCGGCATAGCGCTTCAATAGCTGGATATGTCCGGAAGTCAGCGATGTTCCGCAGGTTGCTACAACATTGTATATGCCGGCTTTGTACAGCCCCAGGTGATCAAAATACCCCTCGACAATTATTGCCGCCCGCTGCTCTCGCATTGCCTGTCTGGCAAGATCGATCCCGAACAGAACTTCACTTTTTGAATATACGGGCGATTCCGGCGAATTTATGTATTTGGGCAGGGAATCATCCAGAACCCTGCCACCAAAACCGATTGGCTGGCCATGCACATTGGCAATTGTAAACATCAGGCGATTTCTGAAAAGATCATAATAGCCGCTGCCGCTGCTTTTCTTGCGAATAAGCCCGAGCTTTTCCACTTGATCCAGGGGAATTCGCTGCTGTTTAAAAAACTGGGCAAGCCCGTCCCACTCCCCGGAAGCATAACCGAGACGATAAGGGGTAAATATGTCACTTCCGACTTTTCGTCCTTCAAGATATCTGCGGCCAGCCTCGGCAGCCTCATCTTGCAGCAGCAGGCGGCTGTAATATGCAGCTGCCTGTGAAATTATAGCAAGCTGCTGCTCCTTCTCATCAACATTTTTTCTCTCTGCAATCGTCAGAGGGCGCTCTTCAATGACAACACCGACTCGCCGTGCAAGGAGTTTCACTGCTTCAGGAAAGGACAAACCCTCCATCTTCATGACAAAGGTGATGGCGTTGCCATTGACTCCGCACCCAAAACAGTGAAAAAACCCTCTGGACTGATTCACACTGAAAGACGGGGTTTTCTCACCATGAAACGGGCAGAGTCCCTGATAGTTGGCCCCAGATTTCTTCAGACTTACATAATCCGAAATCACTTCGACTATGCCGATGCGTTCGCGAACTTCAGCAATTTTGTCTTCAGGAATATTCACGTCATTATTCCCTGGGCGTTGACACTCTTTTTGCTTTCCCGGAGTTAAAGCCAGGCAATGGAACTGTTCCCCAGCCCGCTACAATTTCTCTTCCTGTTGAAATAAACGGCTCAGCGCTTCTGGATTTCAGAATGTAGCCCCTAATCTTTTCAGGTGCCTGCTTACTTGCTCCTGCATAAAGAACCAGACAGAGGATGAATGCCCCTTCCAGGGCACCCAGAGCTATCCCGCCAAGCCTGTTAACCCCTCCGAGCAGGACAATTCTGAATATCACCGTCAGAAGATGCCCCAGCAGGAAGAAAAGAAGCCCTACAATCAGGAAGATGCAGATAAATGCTAGAATTGTAGCCACATGGGAGGGGAGCTGGATGAAATTACGACTCGCATCGGCAAGATAAGCATGATACTTCAACGCGGCAAAACCGCCGACAAGAAAACCGAGGAGAGAACATACCTGACGTATCAGTCCCTTGCTGAATCCCTTGACAACAAACCCTGCCAGAATCAGCCAGATTAGAATGTCAACTAGATTCATCAGCCCTCCACCGTCATGGCTTTATGGCATCTGTTCCGAAAAGTAAAGTAGGGGCAATCACAATAATTGCCCCTACTGATTATCAATCTGTCCTGCTACAACCCTGCCCGAGCGACTGCCAGGCATTAGTCAACCATCTTGCGCTGCTTTTTAAGTGCACGCTTGCGAGCAGCAATTGCTTTTTTCTTTTTCTTGATACACGGCTTTTCAAAATGCTCACGCTTGCGAACATCCGAAAGAATTCCAGCCTTTTCGCACTGCTTCTTGAATTTCTTCAGAGTAAGCTCAAACGGCTCAGTATCTTTTACCTTGATTCCCGGCATTCATATTCACCCCCCCTTATTTCAATTTCCGACACAGGGTAGACCGGTACTCTATGTAAAGGTTATTAACTTTACGCAAGAGAAAAAATATTGTCAATAAAATTAATCGCGCCATAGAGTCAACGCCCACTTCAACAGTTAATTCAACTCAATAAAACTATAAACGGCAATATGAACCGCAGAGACGCTGAGTTCGCCGAGAAAATCAAAGAGTTAGCCGGATTAAGCTGTCACCCATTTGGTTAGCTGCTGTTTTTATGTAACTTGCCGGTATTACTCCACATTCTCTGCGCCTCAGCGGTTCAAATGCTTTTCATAGAATAAACAGGCTGTTCAAAATCGGGAAAGGCTGCTCAACCGCCTGTATTTTGACTAAACCTAGTCATTTCAGCTGCTTGCCAGAAAAAACAATTAATGCCTGTTCAACTATTCAACAAAACCATCTCGCAGTCAGTAAGTATATCCAGATGATGTTAAAAATAAATTCAATAATTACACTGTGTTATACAGCATCATGTGTGACAGTCAAAATGGCATCATCTGTGTAATTGGTTAAGTAACACCACGAAACAGAGAGGAGGCAGATCATGTCAGTCGCTATCGGAAAAAAATCGTTGCTGCAACTGCTGGTTGTCGGAGCATGCTGCTCAATTTTAACCGTGACTGCTCTGACCCTTGACAGTTCTGCTGAAACCATTCAGATCACTTTCGGCTCCTCAGTT
>JANNRW010000225.1:0-20811 GCA_031401815.1 Geobacteraceae bacterium
CAAAAGAGGAGAGGTGAGAGACTTGCCCTGAGCGCTCTTTGTTTCCAGGTTTATCCGCAGTTATCCTGTTCACCCCTGAAGTTACTCAACAAAGCAAGTCTGCGTGACCAAGCTTAAAAAGGTTTTAAAAGCATTTATCACACGGAGGCGCAGAGCCGCAGAGAAAGGCTTAAACTTTAACCCAAAAGAATTTCTGGATTCTGATTTTCCCCGTGTCTCCGTGCCTCAGTGAGAGAACAGGTTTAAAAAGCAATTATCAAACGGATGCGCAGAGCAGCATAGAAAGGCTTAAGCTTTAACCCAAAAGATTTTCAAGATTTTGATCTCCCCCGTGTCTCCGTGCCTCCGTGAGAGAAAGGTTTTGCTGATTACAGTAATTCGGCATTATCAATGCTTTTAAAACTTCACCGAATTAAGCTCAAACCCGTTAGCTCTTGAAAAACAGCTTGTTCATGTTTTAAAAATCTGCTTTAAATTTGCATTTCAATCTTGCACTACAACACCCACGGACGATAAAAGCCTGTCTGAAGTAGCCGATAAAAGGGCTGCTTGCTTTTTGGGTGGTGTTTGTTAGTATCAAAGCAGCTTTTTAAGTCGGTAGCGCTAATGGAGGGGGCTTATGGGTACAGCAGCGATGAAAGTGAAAAAAACATCTTCAACGGCACTGTTTTTTCGTCAGACAATCCAGAGTGATATTCTGGAGGGGGTCGTAAAAATTCCCAATGACCTTAAGCATCGCTTGCTGGAGATGATTCTTTTGCCAATTGAGGTCGAAACTAAAGCCGTCAAGGATAAAGTAGAGCTGAGTCGATTCGCCGGCGCCTGGTCTGGGGAACCGCTGGAAAGAGCGGATCAAGGTGTATTTGAAACCCGTGAGGAGCTTCAATGATTCTGCTCCCGGATACAAATGCATGGATCCGGTTTCTGAACCCAGGCGAAAACCTGTTAAAGGAAAAGCTGCTTTCTGCCGACCCTGCCATTATTCGGCTCTGCTCGATTGTAAAGGCAGAACTGTATTATGGCGCCGTCAATAGTAGTCGTTCAGCAGAAAACCTGAATCTTCTCGAAGCACTGTTTGCCAGGTTCACTTCGCTCCCCTTTGATGATGCCGCTGCACGTAAATATGGAGAGGTTCGTTTTTTGCTATCGCGCCAGGGGAAACTGATCGGCCCGAATGATCTCCTGATTGCATCAATAGCCGTAGTTCATAAAGCAACGGTCATTACCCACAATACTCGAGAGTTCAAAAGAGTAGATGATCTCAAGGTTGAAGACTGGGAGTAGTAACAGACACTCCTCTGTTTCGTTCCATTCGAATAAAGGGGAGCAAGGCGGATATACGACCATGGCAAAGTCTCTTTCAACAGACCGTTACAGATAAACAAACCGGTCGAGGTTATTGTCACCTTTCTGCAACCGTTGGGAGAAAATGCTCCTGCCTTAGATTTGAATCGATTTTCATTCTATAAATCACGAGATATTTTGGCTTCATTTACAGGAGAGTTAAGTTCTGTTGTCGTTGATGATTGATTTAAGTTTGACAACGCTGTGGCTATGGTAGACAATATGGGCTAAATAGCTATTTGAGCTAGAGGTATTTATGAGGGAAACAACTGCCACAGAGGCAAAAAACAGATTTGGACAGCTGATCGACATGGCAATGATCGAACCGGTTGCCATTGACAAGAAAGGCAGGCATGTTGCAGTTATGCTGTCATATACAGAGTACAGCAGACTTGCTGAACTTGATGACCGCTACTGGGGCGAGAAAGCCTTGAGCGCACTGCAAAACGGATTTGTAGCTGAAGAGCAGGGTAATCAGTGGCTTCAGGAAAAGTTGCATGCTAAAACTGAAGATTAGCAAGGATGCTCAGAAGTTTCTTGATATGCTCCCGCCAAAGCAGTTTCGCCAGGTTGTCAAAAAAGTGTTTGCGCTGCTGGACGATCCTCATCCGCATGACAGTAAGGAGCTTAAAGGGTATACATTCCTGAGATCTGATGTGGGAGAGTATCGAATTATCTATGATGTGGAAGTGGACACGCTCAGGCTCATCCTTGTTGGAAAGAGAAACGATGGTGAGGTCTATAGAAGGCTTTAGTCAAGTCAGGTGAACCGGTTGAGTGGTTGAGTGGGGAACATCAGTCGAGTGGGGGAAGTCGTTGAGTCGTTTAGTAGTTAAGTCGTTGAGTAGTTGAGTGGTTGAGTGGTTGAGTAGACCACTCGACGACTTACCAACTGAACGGTTACCCTGCTCGACGACTCAACCACTCAACTGCCGTTTCCCACTAAACAACTTAACGACTCAACCTTTTCCAAAGGTTTCCCCCCGCTTCGGCATTATCAATGCATCTAATAATTCACCGAATTAAGCTCAAACCCGTTAGCCCTTGAAAAACAGCTTGTTCATGTTTTAAATATCTGCTTTAATTCGAAAAATAGGGAGATTCTTTATGAGAACTCAGACTAAATATGAAGAAATTATGTTACATGAAATCAGGACGCTTCCCGCGACCTTATTGCCGCAAGTGCTCAAAATGGTGCGTTTATTAAAAGAAGGGGTTTTGAATGTTGCAAAGCCGGGATCGAATGTTGACACTCAAAAAACCGGTTTCTGTGGAGTGTGGCACGATAAGCGGTCAGCTGAAGATATTATTGCAGATATCTCAACTCATCGGAGTGGTTTCGGCGGACGCAGAGTAGAGCTTTGAAGTACCTTCTTGATACGAATATTTGCGTTTAAGAAAAAAGATTAGTTTCATTTATTCAAATAACAGCGGAGTGACAACCATGGAAAAAGAGCATCTCACAATACTTCTTGAAGAGATGAACAGCAAATTCAACCTTGTTGTTGAGGCTCATGACGCCTTGCGCTCAGAGATACGGGAATCTCGGGATGAGTCCAATGAGAAGCACGAGCATACAGCGTTTCTTGTCAATGTCCTGAACAACAAGATCGATGGAGTTGAAAAGAAATTGAGTGACAAGATCGATGGCGTTGCTGCCGATCTGAAGGCGCATCGCGCAGATACTGAGGCGCATGGCAATGCCGGGCTGTATGTGGTGAAGGAAGGGTAAACCGGTGAATGGTGAATAGTGAATGGTGTAAGTTGTAAAAAGCCTTTGAATTCAACAAGGATAAAGGGGATCAAGGCGGATAAGGTCAAATACAAGGGATAAGAACAAGACCGAAAGCTTGTTGGTTTAAACCCAAGCAATTGGTTTTCAGGTTTCATCCCGTGCCCCTGTGAGAAAAAGGTTTAGAATAAATGCTCCAACGATTTTCCCCCTTCACCACCCGCTTCGGCATTATCAATGCATTTAATACTTCACCGAATTAAGCTCAAACCCGTTAGCCCTTGAAAAACAGCTTGTTCATGTTTTAAATATCTGCTTTAATTCGAAAAACAAGGTGATTCTTTATGAATCGAAGTGGTTTCGGCGGACGCAGGATCAGTTCTAGCCGTGAACATCCGTGACATCTGTGGCTAAAGATTTTCAGGAAAAAGGCTTTTTGCCACGGATTACACGGATGAACTACAGGAATTAAAGACAAAGCACAAAAAAAGGTCTGTTTAAGAGTTCCATATAATTACTTAAAAAGGAGATATGTTGAAATGGTGCGTACAATAGAGCTCTACGACATACTCAAGGGTAAACTTGGTGAAGCGGAAAGCAAGGCTCTCATTGAGGCAATCGAAGAAACTGCTGATGCAGTTAAGCATCTTGAGCAACGTGAACTTGCTACTAAGAATGACATCAAGGATCTGGAGCTGAAAATCGCTGAAACAAAGTCCGATCTCATTCGTTGGGTTGTTGGTGCCGGATTCCTCCAGACAGCACTTATTGCAGCCCTGCTTATCAAGCTAATCAAATGATCACCCAGTGTAAATCGTTGAGTGGTTGAGATGAGTTCGTCAGTCACCGGAGTGGTTTTGGCGGACGGAGGTTAGGAAAAGTCTCTTTTCTCGCGTTTATCGGTTTGAATGAACGGTTCACTTTTCACTTTTCACTTTTCACTGCCTCACCATACGCTTCGGCATTATCAATGCATTTAATACTTCACCGAATTAAGCTCAAACCCGTTAGCTCTTGAAAAACAGCTTGTTCATGTTTTAAATATCTGCTTTAATATTCGAACTATTACGCCAAATCAAGAATTGGCAAGTTAAATCACGGCATTTAGATGGTTAATGGTGAATGGTGCATAGGTGAATTCACTGGCCACTAATAACCAACCACCAACCACCAACCACTAACAACTAAACACTAAACACGGATTAAATAAAGACAGGAGGTTTCAGATGAACAGGATTTGTAAGGTTATATTGGCAGCAGCAGCGGTTATGGCTCTTGCGGTTCCGGCGATGGGTGCACCTGGGGATGTCAAGTTGATCGTGAAAGATGATGGTGGTTCCGCAAATGTTTTTTCGGTAGATAATACGGGGGCGGCAGTGGCGACTAAGCTTGGTCTTGGAACTACAGTTCCGCAAGCTACATTTCATAATGCAGAAATGACGACAAATCCATCGCGAGGTGTTCTTGTTGGACAACACAATAATGGCCTTCAAGCAGCTAGTATCCTTTTTCAAAAGAGTCGAGGGACTATTGCTGCTCCTACAGTTCCTATCTCTGGTGATTATATCGGAATTTTCCAGGCTCAGTATTGGAATGGCCTTAGTTATGACAGGGCAGCTCAGTTTGGATTCAGGAGTGAAACTGCCGGTTATGCAGGGCCTACAGTTGGCACAACAACAATGCCAAGTTCTATTCTTTTCTTTTCTGGTGCAAGCACACAAACTGGTGATGCCAACATTATGACAGAACGTATGAGAATAACTGCTGCGGGAAATGTTGTTGTTGGAAATAGTGGAGGAGTTGCCGCCGGTTCTCTTGCTATAACAGCTACCAATGGTTTTTTGTATGTACCAACAGTTGCCGGTGCAGTAACATCCTGTGCAACCATGACAGCCTACACAGGCCATGCGCCTGTATGGCTAGATACTACAAACATGAAGATCTGTTCCTGTGTTGCAGGAGCTTTGAAGTGCACTGCAGTTATGAACTAATCAAGGCTAAATATATTTGTTAAACAGACGGCGACTGAAGCAATTTGGTCGCCGTTTCTGCGTATAACGTGTTGGTGGATGGTGGATAGTTTTTATGGCTTCGTCCTGTCCATCCCTGCTAGGATAAAACCTGATAAGCCGTTGACACGTATTGCCATGCGCATTATAATGTGCACAAATATCTGAAGAGGTAATCATGCAAATCAATCAGAATAGACCTTTGGCTCGGAAGTCAGTCAACTTGTCTGCAAATGTCGACTTGATAAACCGGGTGAGAAGTGAAAAAGGGAACCTTTCAGCATTGCTGGAGAAGTCAATGATTGAATTCCTTTCCGAAAGACAGCTTGCCAAATGGAAAGAAGAGAGCAGAGCCTCATTTGATTCATACAACAGCATGATAGAAGAGCGTGGTCTACTTACGGAAGATATCGGACTTCTGCTCTGATGGCGCAGTTCGATGTCTATTCGAATCCGGGGACACTAACCCGCAAGCAGGCTCCATATCTTTTGGAAGTTCAGGGGCGGTTTGTCGACAGATTGTCTACGTGCGTTGTTATTCCACTTGTGTGCCCCGAATATTTCACTGGAGCAACTATCCTTAATCCTGTCATTCCTGTAAACTCAGTTGATTATTTGCTGTCAACAGCTGAAATTACTGCTGTGTTGCGGAAAATACTCGGCCTTCCGGTTGCGTCGGTGCGACCATATCGCAATGAGATAATAGCCGCAATCGACAGACTGCTGCTGTAGCACTTTCACAACACTCTGAAATTTGCCTCAAATTTAACTTTTAAAAATTCACAGGTTCCCCATGTCTGACGATATTGCCATAAAGGTCGAAAACCTCACCAAAATATACAAGCTCTACAACTCCCCCATGGACAGGCTGAAAGAAGCCTTAAGCCCGATTCGGCGTAAATACCATCATGATTTTCACGCGCTCAATGATGTCAGTTTCGAGGTAAAGAAGGGGGAGACAGTAGGGATTATCGGCAAGAATGGCTCAGGGAAATCGACACTTCTTAAGCTGATAACCGGTGTGCTTACCCCCACCAGCGGCACAGTTCAGGTCAACGGCAGGATATCCGCACTGCTTGAGTTAGGGTCGGGGTTCAATCCCGAATTAACCGGCATTGAGAACGTCTACTTTAACGGAACCCTTATGGGGTACAACAAGGAGGAGATGGATAATCGTCTGGATGATATTCTGGGTTTTGCAGATATAGGTGAGTTCGTCAAACAACCGGTAAAAACCTATTCCAGCGGGATGTTTGTAAGACTGGCGTTTGCAGTAGCGGTGAATGTGAATCCTGAAATACTTATTGTTGATGAAGCTCTGGCAGTAGGGGATTTGAGGTTTCAAAAGAAATGCAAAATGAAGATGAATGAATTTAGAGATAATAAGATATCTCAGGTAATAGTTTCTCACAATATGGCTGATATTACGACTGGATGTAAACGAGCACTTTATTTGAATAATGGCAATTTACTATATTTTGACGATGCATTTGAAGCAGTTGCAACTTATATAGGCGAAGAGAATTCTCTAATTGGTAAAAACATAGTAAATGATCAGAGCCAGTGTGAAGGCACTGGAGATTTGGTAGTTCATGAAGTCGCTTGTTATCAAAGTGATAAGCTGAAAGGGTGCTCACAAATACAGTATGGTAAGAACATTATCGTAGAAATAAAATATGAAGTATTTCAACCTATAGTCAGACCCGTATTAAGGGTAAATTTTTCTGCTACAGCGTATAGGTTTTTTGTAAATTTTGATTTCAAGCTTGAAGATAACGAATTTCAGAAATTGAAAGAACACGGTAATATACGGGTGGAAATACTTTCACCCAATATTTATCCTGGCAGCTATATGGCAAATATATCATTTCAAAGTGAAGAGATGAACACGCATCTCTTCCGGTGGTCAAACGCTTATGCTTTTAATATTATCCCCCCAGAGGGTATTTACATGCAGTCACCTTACGCACTGATTCATCTTGATGCACGCCTTTTGGAGATCAAATAATGTCTTTCTGTAAAGCTTCTTTAAACCATCAATGCATCAACGGCAGAGAGTATCAATTTGATTATGTCGATTTTTGTATATCCAAAGGAGAAGCCGTTCTTGATATAGGCAGTGGCAACCATCCTTTCCCCTTAGCAACGCACTTGGCCGACTTAAAGACGGACGATAATTTTGATAGAGGAGGTGCAGAGCTGCATAAAGATGAGCGGCCTTTCTATAAGATTAATATTGAGTCTATGCCTTTTCAGAGCAAGGAGTTCGCTTTTGTTTACTGCTCACATGTGCTTGAGCATGTGAATGATCCAATTGCTGCATGCAGAGAGATCATGAGAATTGGAAAACGTGGTTATATTGAAACACCAACAAGAGCATCTGACATGCTCTACAATTTTTCCAGGTTACATCGTTGGCATGTTGCTAAAGCAGAAAACGCACTTATTTTTGTTGAGTATTCGGATCGCGAACGGCAGGGAACTGGGATTCGTTACTTTATTGATCAACAGAAGAATACAGAAGATAACCCAGTTAAACAATTAATTTACAATAATCGAGATTTGTTTTGTAACATGTTCTTGTGGGATAATAAGTTCAACGTTCATCTTTTTGACAGAAGCGGTAATCATCGTCAGTTGGTAATATAATGAAGCAAGCTGATTCGCTTAAAATTAGCTTTGGAATGATAGTCGTAAATGGTGAGCCGTTCATTAGGTATAATCTTGAAAACCTTTATCCGCATGCCCATGAGATACTGATAGTTGAGGGTGCAGTTGAGAAGTTTTACCATGCCGCTACGACAGATGGACACTCCATCGACAATACTGTTGAAATTATAAAAAATTTCCCTGATCCTGAATGTAAAATTAAGCTTATTCAACGAGAAGGTTTTTGGCCTGAGAAGGATGCCATGGCCAATGCATATATGAATATTTGCACTGGTGATTATATTTGGCAAGTAGATGTAGATGAATTTTACAAGCCAGACGATGTTGAAAAAGTACGTATGCTACTAGCTTCAGATCCGGAGATTAGTCGTGTAGACATTAAGACAATAAATTTTTGGCGAGGATTTTCTGCTGTTTTGCAGGGAGCTACCTATATTTATGGCGCTGATGATTTTATCAGAATATTTCGATATAGACCTAACTATAGTTATGAGACCCACCGCCCACCTACTTTGATGGATGAGTGTGGGCACACATTTAATCACAAGCGCATAATCTCAGCAAAAGAGCTAATTACTCTTTGCGAAGTATATATATATCACTATTCTTATGTTTTCCCTGAATATGTTAGATACAAAGCTGATTATTACTCCAGAATGGGGTGGGGTGGTGGGCATGAAGATGGTATAGAATGGTATTCTAAAGAATGGATAGATTTTTCGAATCCCCTCCGAGTCCATATAATCAAATTTCCTCCATCGTGGATTGTGCCTTTTCAAGGGGATCATCCAAAGATAATTAAAAAAATGAAGCAAGACTTAAATTTCATGGAATCGCAGGGAATATTGCAATTTCTTAAAAATGAATTTCGTAGATACAAAAAAGTAGGAGAAAATTTATCATTGCTTATAATTATGCAAAAAAATAGCAAACAATCACGCTACAAGTTATTTTTCAGAGCGTTACAACAATTATGGTTTCCTCGTTCATTTCATGCAATACATGCGAATTACACGGTATTGAACACAGCAAAAACATTGATCACTAAATGAGTTGAATATGGAAATTCACATTGAAAAAACTGGTAAACCTTGCAAGTTATGTAAGAGAGAAGATGGGGGACTTACTATACATTACCCACATTTTCTGTATAAAGTTGGAGATTTTGTCGCCCCTGATTGGTCTGCACATGTTAAGTACTACTGTCCTCACTGTGTTTTTCTTTGGACGGATATTTTTGATGCCTTGACATTGTCTGAGTACGGAGAGCGATATGTTGAAGCAAATTTTGATAGGCATCGCAGACCGGCTGAAGCTCGAATGAAAGCTGCACCTTTGTTGTTAAAAGAAGTAATTAAGCTTTCTGGAGGCGCAAGGTTCTTAGATTATGGAGTCGGTTATAATGTTCCATATATCTACGAATTGCGTGGACGTGGGATAGATCTTTGGGGTTGTGACATTTCGACAAAAGTACCATATAGTCGGTTCATTCGACAATTGCCGACCGAGAGCCTACCAGAAGGGACTTTTGATGGATTATACAGTCTAGACGTTGCTGAACATTTAGCTGATGTTGTCAACGACTATTTAACAATGGGGCGACTTCTTAAAGCAGGTGGTTACATTCTTCATAGTACTTACATGCTGCATAAAATGTGGGAGCCGAGCAAAGGTTTGCCAGACCATCCAATGCTTCGTAACCCTTGGCATATATCGCTATGTTCAGAAAAAGCGATGCATGTAATTGCCGAGAAAGCTGGACTTCAGTTTATAAAAAGCTTACGTGTTAATACAGATACAGGTTTTGCATATCTTCTTAAAAAGCCTGGCACGAAAAAAATATCTTGTAGCCTAGTCGACCGATTTAAGGCAACAAAATTAATATCTTTATTAAATGCACATCTTCAATACGTAGAAAGTTGTTACAAATGAAAAGACTATTTATATCTACAGCATGCTTAAGTGGCGATAGAGCCCTTTTCCCAATTCTAGATTGCTTACACGAGTCGAACATTATGCAAGTTGAATTGAGCGCGCCACACGAACACATACCTCAAGATCAACTGATAGATAACTTGAAATTGTATTGTCAGAAAGGGATGGAGTTTATTATTCACAATTACTTTCCCATTCCGCCCACAAATTTTGTTTTTAATCTTGCAACAAATGATTCAGATATCAGAGATCTATCAATACAGCACCTGGAGGACGCATTCAGTCTGACAAACCAGGTTGGCGCATCACTTTTTGCATTTCACCCTGGGTATTATTACGACGCAATCGAGGCGAGTAATGGCCAATTCATAATGGATCCGTATCTTAAGACGAACAAGAGAACTGCATACAATAATTTCAAAAATAGCCTGAATCAGTGCAAATTACTTTCAAAGAAACATAATGTCTGGTTTGCTGTTGAAAATCTTTTTCCAATGCCAGTGGGAGAATCTATAGCGGAGTCTTCGCTGTTTTGTCGCTTAGAAGAAATTGAGAAATTACAAGACGATCTTGCCGATAACCTGAAAATGGGATTATTGATCGATCTAGGCCATTTGCAGATTTCAGCTCACTATTTTGGATTTTCCAAAGACATTTTTATGGAAAAGATGATTTCCAGGTTCGAAAATAAAATATTTGAAATTCATTTATCTGAAAATGACTCTATCAATGATACTCATGAGTGCTTTTCAAGTAAAGATTGCTGGCAGCTGGATTGGGCAAGACGACTAAATAAACTGAATTCATCAATACCTGGGGGCATTAAATTTACACTTGAATCGAGAAGACTCAGTGGTGAACAGTTGAATTTGAACATAAGTATCATAAGAGAAGCTCTTGAGGGTTGAGAAATGATTCGTAAAAACATACAAGATGTTTTCATACCTGAAGATGCAACAATTATCAGCGCTTTAGGAGTTGTCAGCGTAAATAGATTTAAAACAGGTTTCATCGTCAAGGCAGATGGAACTTTGTATGGAGCGGTTTCTGAAGATGGTCTTATTCAAGGTTTGTTAAATGGTAAATTGCTTGATTCTGCAGTTAAGGAAATTGCTAATACTTGCATAACTGCATTTAATGAAGGTGAACCTATTGGTAATGCATATAAGTTGCTTGATGCAATATTTAAAATCATTCCTGTTGTCGATATCCACGGCAAATTGACAGGATACATTCCAGTACAGGCAAACGAATTCCCTTTCTGCAATATTCGAAATAAAAAAGTCGTTATCATTGGCCTTGGTTATGTTGGTTTGACACTGGCTCTAATACTTGCGGAGAAGGGTTTTTCTGTTACTGGCTTCGATGTTGACAAGAAGTTAATTGACTCCCTGAGGCAGATGAAGGCACCTTTCTTTGAAAAAGGTATTTCCCGGTATATTACTAATCATGTCGGGAATAACTTGTTAGTAACTAATAATTCTGAAGAAGCCAGAGGAGATATTTACATAATTACAGTCGGTACACCAATAGATAGGGCAACCAAAAAACCAAGGATAGAGCATGTTGAACAGGCAGTAACCACGATTGCCGTTAACCTTTCTAAAGGCAATCTGGTGGTACTTCGCTCGACAGTTCCTCTTGGAGTGACTCGTGAAAATGTAATACCTGTGTTGGAAAAGAGTTCTGGATTGAAGGTCGGTGAAGATTTCTACCTAGCATACTGTCCGGAACGAAGCATCGAAGGCTCTGCTTTGGAAGAGCTTCCCCATATTCCTCAGATTATAGCCGGATATGACCGTTCAAGTGCAGAAATGGCCAGTCGATTTTTCAATGAAATGACTGCCACGATTGTTGATGTTGGTGAGTTGGAAGCTGCTGAATTGTGCAAAATCATGGACAATACTTTCCGGGATATTCTTTTTTCCTATTCAAATCAAATGGCTGAAATATGTGAAAAGACCGGACTGGATTTCGATCTGTTGGTAGATGCTGTTAATCTCAAATATGGAAGAAATTCAATAAAGAAACCATCTCCTGGAGTGGGAGGCCCTTGTTTATCTAAAGATCCTTACATTCTTCTTGATGTTTGCAGAAGATATGGGATAGATGCGCCATTGATAAAGGCTGGCAGGGAAGTGAACGAATGGGCACCAGAAAAGATACTATTTAAGGCTGAGCAGATGCTCGTCAAACAGGGTAAAAACTTGAAGACGGCGAAGATATTTATTGTCGGGTTTGCCTTCAAAGGAACACCTGAGACTTCCGATATGAGAGATTCGACGACATTGCATTTTTTAACAGAATTGAAAAAATATTCAGCTCAGATCTACGGGTATGATCCTGTTGTGCCAGCTAGTGAAATCCTTGCACTTGGTGTTGAATTTGTGGATATAAAACAGGGCTTTTTAGGTGCAGATGCGATTTTTGTAATGAATAATCATAAGTCTTATGAAGATTGGAACACTACCAGTTTGCTCGAAACGACTTCCACTCCCTGTTTGTTTTATGATGCATGGAGAATTTTTGATCGTGTCGAGATAACTTCTGTCAAAGGTATTATTTATACGGGAGTTGGATGTGCCTGAAAAAATACTTGTAACCGGTGGTTCAGGATTTATTGGCTCAAATTTAGTTCGGCATCTGGTCAGGCGTGGCAAGGATGTTCGCGTACTTGACAACAACTCCCGCGGATCACTTGCCAAGTTGTCTGACGTTATGGAAAATATTGAGTTCATAGAGGGAGATATCAGAGATGCTGAAATTGTAGACAGGGCTACTGCCGGGATTGATACCGTTTACCATCTGGCCTATATCAACGGCACAAAACATTTCTATGAGGTTCCCGAACTGGTATTGGAAGTTGGTGTAAAAGGGGCAATAAACACAATTGATGCAGCTTTGAAACATCGGGTTAATAAGTATATTTTTGCATCTTCTTCCGAAGTCTATCAGACCCCAACACATGTTCCGACAAATGAAACAGAACGTTTGATAGTAGACGATATTTTAAACCCGCGGTTTAGCTACGGCGGCGGGAAAATTTTAGGTGAATTACTGACTGTAAACATGTTCAGAAGCACGGACACTATAAATATAATTTTTCGCCCACATAACTTTTATGGACAGGATATGGGATATGAACATGTAATTCCCGAAATTGTCAGAAAGATTAAAGTGGCTACCGACAACTGGCAAAAATCTTATGCTGAAATAGAAATTCAGGGGAACGGAGAGGAAACCAGAGCGTTTTGTCACATTGAAGATGCTATACATGGGATTGTTCTTGCTGCTGACCAGGGTGAAAAAGCGCAGGTTTATCACATTGGACGATCGGAAGAGTGCTCGATAAAGAATTTGTTAGAAGCCATTGCTGGTATATTGAAAATTGAACTTACGATTAAAGCTGGAGAACTTCGACAGGGTAGCACACTTCGTAGATGTCCTGATATATCAAAAATTTCTCAATTGGGCTATTCACCCCGAATTAGCCTAAACGAGGGGCTACGGCGCACAGTCGAATGGTACAGAAATAATGTTTAAGGGGTCTAAAATGGAATTCATACCTATTGCCAATACTTATGTGGGTCAAGAAGAAGCGGATGCAGTCTATAACGTTGTACAAAGCGGCTGGATCAGCATGGGCAAGAAGGTGGAAGAATTTGAACGGATGTTCTGCGAGTATACTGGCACCAAGCATGCAGTTGCATTCAGTAATGGGTCTATTTCCCTCCAATCTATTCTTGCTGCCCTGGACGTCGGCCCTGGCGATGAAGTTATCGTTCCCTCTCTTACCTACATCTCAAGCGCTAATGCCGTCTTGTTTCAGAATGCAGAACTTGTACTTTGCGAATCCGATCCCCTGACATTTAATGTTACTGTCGAGGATATCGAACAAAAGATTACTTCCAGAACCAAGGTAATCATGGCAGTTGATTTGAAGGGGATGCCGGTTGATTATGATGCTCTTATTCAACTGGCAAAGAAAAGAGGTGTTTATCTGATTGCTGACAGTGCTGAATCACTAGGCGCAGTTTACAAAGGAAAACGGATCGGAAATCAGGCACCCGTTCATTCCTTTAGCTTCTTTGCCAATAAGAATATTACAACCGGTGAAGGTGGTATGGTAACAACTAATGACGACCGAATGGCTGAACTCCTTCGAATTTATCGCAATCAGGGACAAGAGGGGCGTTACAACCATACAAAGCTTGGGTTTAACGCACGATTGACCGACATGGCCGCAGCCTTCGGAATAGAGCAATTTAAAAGAATTGACTGGCTTATTCAGGAGAAAGAGAAGATAGCTCGCTACTATTACAATAATCTTAAGCACGAACTGATAAGGCTTCCAGTTTTACCGGATTTTGTAGACCAGCACTCATGGTACATGTTCAGTATTTCTCTAGATAAGAGCATCAATAGGGATAAATTTATTGCCAAGCTGAAGGATCATAATATCGATACACGGTTAAGTTTCCCTCCAGTACATATACAGGATTATTATATTAATAGATTTGGTTACAAACCTGAAGACTATCCAAAGGCTTATGAGGCATTCTGTCAGTTTGTCGACATCCCTTGTTGGATAGGACTGCGGGAAGAACAGTTAGAGTATATTTGCTCTCGCATGGTTTATAGTCTAGAGGACTGTAAACAGATTGTTAATTGAGCGAATGAGAAGAGGACTAAATGAATATTTGTACTATTGAAGTGATCAAGTTGCGTAGTGGATATGAAGAATTGTTGTCAGATTTTTTTAGCAAGATAAATAATTCCGAATACATTGAAGCTTTCAGTCCACATCCTTTTGACCGTGAAAATGCATGCAAAATTTGTAGTTATGAAGGACAAGATCTTTATTATGCATTGATATTAGAATCGAGAACAATAATCGGTTATTTTATGCTGAGAGGCTGGGACGAAGGTTATGAAATTCCATCAATAGGTCTGGGATTGTTGCCAGAATATCAAGGATACGGATTAGGCAGGTTAATTATGAACTATCTTGAATCAACTGCGAGATTAAATAACAGTAAACAAACAATGCTTAAAGTGATTAAAAAAAACTTGGTTGCAATTAATTTATATGAGTCTCAAGGATATATTTTCCAGGAGCACAACGAAAAATACTTAATTGGGTACAAATATTTTAAGTGATACTATGCGGTAACCTCCTTCCTCGTTACTCCAACCCATAAATAAACCGCAATTATCTGGAGTATAGATACAAACAGCGCATGGTATTTAGACATCGAAGTTGATTTAACCCGAATCCGCAAACCTCTGTAGGATATAATCATGCGGGGTGATTTCGGGGTGTTTTTTTGAATTTACCTCACTCATTACGAGGAGCAATTACCGTTTTTCGCTAAATCACAAAAAGTGACACGCTATTTTCCTCTTCAGGCGGTGTTTTTGCCTGATTGAAGACGAACTGCACCCTTGTTCTTGCTTTTCTGTTCTTTGACAATCTCATTTTCAGCTTTCCTTTAGTCGGTTACCGGCTGAAGCCTGCCGATTCTGGCCTGTATCCTGTCGGGACGAAGCTTTTCCAGCCACCAGCCGTTGACCTTGAGCAGACTCTTGCGGGCATGATTGACTACTATTGCCGCACTACGCAACAGATAATCCTGAATGGTTTTGATCCGTCTCCGCACTGGTGTTGCCTGGCGATCCACCTCTTCTTCACCAGCTTCATCCCGCCACTGCTGACCCAGCAGAATCAGCAGATTGTAGGCCATGGTTCCCAATGTGAGGAATACTTCGTTGACGCTGAAGGTCTGTGAGGGAAGCCGCTCCAGATCCAGATCGTGCTTGAGCTCCTTGTTCGCCTCCTCTGCTGCTCCACGTCCCCGATAGAGTTCGAATGCACGTTGCGATGTGACCTCTTTGGGTAGATTGGTGGCCAGTATGTGGTAGCGGACATCATTGAGCAACAGGGGCTCTCCCTTTTCATCTACGGACTTGATCTGTACACAAAAGACAAACCGGCGAGGGGTCTTCCAACCGGCTGGAGTGTACTCGAACTCCCCGTAGAACTCTCCGCCGAAGTCAGTGACCTTGAGGGTCATAACATCGACATCGAGATTCTCGTTTACCACCCGGTCCAACGCTCCACTGGTTCTGGCCTTGACCAGGTAGTACGCTCCGGCATCTTCGCTGGCCTGGACAGCCTTGATGCTGTAAAGCCCGGCATCGTAGCGAAAGAGGAGCTTACTCCGATCTATCTTCTCGGGGAGCAGTTCTGTAGTTTCCCTGATGAATTCGTCAATCCGTTCAACAGCTTTCTCTCGTCCTGGCAACAGCCAGTGATTGATGCAGAACCGCTCACGACCGACAACAGCAAATACGGGGGTATAGCAGAGCTTGCCGTTGTACGTGGTTTGGACACCTTCCCGTTTGGGAGCAAACTGCTCGAAGATGCTCGGATCAATATCACAGGGGATGTAACCTTCAGCTCCCGGTTCAGCAGTGATGGTCGCCTAGGAAACGATCTTTGCCCCAACCCGCTTGAGACCGACTATCTGTTCTTTCCCATATTTTTCAAGGTGCATGGCAACAGCCCGCTCCTTGGGGAGTTTGCCGAAACCAAGCGACTTCTTTAGTAGCTTCTCTTCCCGTGCCAACCAGGCAAGATCAGTATAGCTGGTCCGGCGCAGGGCGATGTTGAGTAAAAGCGGGAGCAGATGTTCTTCTTCCCGGAAGCCGTAGTCGATCTTCTTTACCCGCACCTCGCTTCTTATGGCTCGAATCAGATCGAGACGGCGAATAAGGGCGGTTAGTAGTTCCAATCCTGCCACAGATGTGAGAGTTTGGCGGGCTGCTGCAAACTGAAAACCGAGATTGTCTTTCACCATTCGGGTGAGCTCCTTCACTGCAATTATGTGAAGGATTATAGCATGTTACACTGCATTAGCCCAATACTTTTGCGGATTGGGGTTTAATGGCCTAAAAAATTAAGCCCAATACAGTAAGGTACTTTGATTATGCTGCTTTCCAGAAAACACAATTTCATATTCATACATATTTATAAGAATGCCGGTTCCAGCATTACCAGTGCATTATTTCCTTTTGCTGCCGGAGAGCATCAACTCAAGGCAAACGAGTATTTGAAGAAGATAAATATCAATTATTTTGAACCTCAGCCATTTCACATACACATTAAAGCGTCTGCGCTTGCTGAAAAAATAGGTAGAAAGGCGTTTAATAAATTTTTTACCTTTGCGATAGTCCGTAATCCATGGGATTGGCAGGTCTCACTCTACACTTTCATGCTTCGCTACAAGGAGCACCATCAACATGAGTTAGTTAAAAGTTTTCGTGACTTTAATGAATATATCAGGTGGCGATGTGCAGAAGAAGTCAGGTTTCAGAAGGATTTTATAGTAGATGAAGATGGGAAGATAATGATTGATTTCGTCGGCAGGTTTGAGAATCTGAATGCCGACTTCAAGCAAATCTGCTCAAGAATTGGCATTTCTGTGGATTTGCCAAAAATAAATGTTTCGAATGAGATGCCTTATCAATCATTTTATGATGAAGAGTCGATAGCGCTTGTTCGGGAGGCATTCAAACCTGACATTGAACTGTTTAACTACAACTTTGAACCGCTTCCATGAAAGGATAGGGTTTATTAAGCAATGATTATCGGTTTTGACCTTACCTGGATTTCCAAAGAGAACCAATATGGTGGTGTTTTCCAGTGTGCAATTCGGCTTGTACAGGCTTTAACCAATTACTCTGATAACCGGGTTATCGCCATAGTCAATGTCGATTGTGAACCTCTTTTTGATCATTTGTCTGAAGCTGCCAATTTCCGCCAAGTGACTCTCTCATCTTTTTCGTCGTTAAGTTCTATCATTGAACAGGAAAGGATAGAAGTAATCCACACCCCCTTGCAGATCTTTCCAAACATTACCCTGTCTGTCCCTATGATTAGCACCCTGCACGATCTTCAGCCATTCCATTTGCCCGAATTTTTTACACCTGAGGAGATCGAATTCCGAAACATATTTTACCGCAAGGCTGCTGAATTCGGCGAACGTGTGATTGTCAGCTTTCAGCATGTTAAGGAGGACATAGTCAGATTCTACAATATATCAGCTGAGAAAATTGACGTGTGTACCATGGGAATGCCTGAATTATTGCCAGCAACTTCAGGACAATTTGAAGTAATAAAGCAAAAGTATAATCTGCCGGAGAAGTACCTTTTCTATTCGGCTAATACCTGGCGGCATAAAAATCATATCGGATTGATTCGAGGGGTTAAGCTTCTTCATGATAAGTATGGGATTAAAATTCCATTGATCTGTACAGGATTCAAGTATCCGGACTACTTTCCTCAGATTGAGACTGCGATCAGTGATTTAGGGTTGACAGATTCGGTACGTTTCCTGGGCTATCTGCCAGAGGAAGAGATGCCGATAATTCTCTCTGGTGCAACACTTGCGGTAATTCCAACTCTTTATGAAGCGGGTAGCTATCCTCTCATGGAGGCTATGGTGCAGGGTGTTCCGGTAATCTGTTCATCTACTACCTCGCTTCCGGATACGATTGGTGATTTGCGATTTGTGTTCGATCCGAACTCTCCTGATGAGATGGCGGAAAAGATGGCGCTATTGCTATCTGATGAGCAGCTTCGCATGGAGAATATTGCCAATTCCGATGCAAAGGTGCAGGAAGCTAGCTGGGTTCGAGGAATAAAGAAGTTTGAAGAATCCTACTGCCGTGCGATTGAAGGATTTGCAGAGAAGAAAGAATCCCGTTTTTTTTATGACTGGACTGGAAATTATGAGTTTATGGTGAATAAGAAGCTAGAACCTCTGCTTAATGAAATTACGCATCTTCACGCACAAGTTGCTAATCTTGAGTTGGAAAGAGCCAGTTACAATGAAATTGCTTCTGGATTTACCAATTTGAAATCAGCCATTTATTCTTCCCTCTCCTGGCGCATTACCAAACCCCTCCGAATTTTGGGTGACTGGGTACGCCGATGCCTGAAATAACCATTGCAACCAGCATTATCCCCAGAAACTTCCCTCTCCAGCGCTCTGCCATGGATAGCTGGCTAAGCCTTGGATTCAGGGTCATCTCCCTTAACTCTGCTGAGGAAGCAGAAGTAATCACCAGGAATTTTCCTGATATCCCGGTAAAAATCGTAACCAGAACCGCTGTAGCCACGAGCGGAAGACCATTTGTCTTTTTTGACGATGTCTGTTCTGCGCTCTCCGGAGAGTGTTCGGAAGTATGCGGGATTGTGAATTCGGACATATTCCTGAAAGCTGATTCCGGGTTTGTGAATTTTGTTGCTGAAACAGTCGGAGACGGGTTCCTCTTTGGTTCCAGGATTGATGTTGACTCGATGGAAAATCTTGATGGTGAAAAGTTTATCTACGGGTTTGATTTCTTCTTTTTCAACAGGCGGATTGTTGAGTGCTTTCCATTGTCCGGTTTTTGTCTCGGGGTTCCCTGGTGGGATTACTGGGCACCTTTTGTGCCTCTTGCAAGGGGGGTGCAATGCCGTGAGCTGCTTTCACCGGTTGCATTCCATGTAAGGCATGAAACCAACTGGAGTGGGGATCTGTTCTGTGATTACGGGATGATGTACGCCAGGCAGGTTTTAGATTTTATTAAAGATACTGATGTTGTCTGCAATATTACTGATTCCAGCTCTCCGGCAGAGCTTACAGTTTTCAGTTTTGATATTCTTCAGTACATTCTGAAAAATTCGGGCAAAGTCGTTTATCCGTCTAAAAATGAAGGGGATGGGCTGATAGAAGTCGGACGTTCGCAATATCTGGCAATGCGAGAGCAGGCTATTACGCATCACAGGAGAGTATGGGAGTTGAACGAGCAGATCCGTTTGGCAGGCAGCTTGTCAGATCCGTGCAGCTCAGAGATTGATCGGCTTCGCTCCTCGCTCTCCTGGCGTATTACCGGGCCTTTGAGGTGGATAGGGGGTAAAATCAGGTAGAGGTTAAGGTAGAGGTAGAGGAAAGGCAATTATGAATTATGAATTATGGATTATAAATTAACGGCGGAGAGGCAGGCTCTTGGCGCAGGGCTCGGGGCTGAGGGCTCGGGGGAAAGCAGGAAGATTCGGGCTCAGGGCTCTGGGGGAAAGCGTGAAGGCGGGGAGGCAGTTTTGAGTTTTGTAAAAGGTGCAAGGCGTGAAGCGACTGCGGAGCCTGGTAGTTACAGCATTTCATCGAGAAGAATTGTTTTTATCTCTTTGACTTGTTTCAGCGCATGATCGTTGGTTATAAAATAGTCTGCCTTTAGGGCGATAGCTGCGGCAAGTTGAATAGAATCAGGCGTCCTGATATTGTACAGAGCTCTCAGCCCGGCCGCTTGTATGGATATTTCATGGGTGATTTCTATAGCCAGAAGCCCGTTTGCAGAAAGCAGGATAGTCTTGTATTTTTCGGCAAGTTTCTTGTCGCCATCCCGGAGTGGTTTTACAAGCACTTCCAAAAGGGTTACCGTGGAGGTCACCCCTTTTGCTGATCTTGAATCTATCAGGGAGATGATGGTTTTTAAGAGCTCATTGTAGCGGGGATTTTTCTCGATGAAGTAGATAATGGGTGCAGTATCAAGGAAGAGAGTTTTATTTTTGAATCTTCTGCTTAACTCCATGAATCTCGCTCCGCATTTACATAGTCAGCCGCTGAAATGTTTTTCCACGTCTCTGCTCCGAGCCCTTCGAGTTCAAGAAGGCTGTGAGTTCTTTCTTTTGAGCAAACGGCTCTTTTTATCATTAATGACAGTGCCTCAAGCATATTAAGCTGTTCCTCGGTTTCCAGCAATGGAAGCGATGCAATCATTTCATTGTAAGATACCCGTGCTCTGTGTGATGCCATGGTACACCTCGCTGGTAATTTGACGTAACTTTACCGTATAATTGTATCCTGGGCAAGAGGCTTTTCAGAGGCTTTTCTGTATCTGCTGAAGATCAATGCTTCTACCTTGGCCGTGGCTGAGAACCGGGACAAGCTGCAGGCGCTGGTCAATGTCAATGCTGCTCAGATTCATGCCCTCCCTCTCCTGGCGGATTACCGGGCCTTTGAGGTGGTTGTGTGACAGGCTCAGGGCTGAGGGCTTGGGGTTCGGGGCGCAGGG
>JANNRW010000226.1:0-13308 GCA_031401815.1 Geobacteraceae bacterium
TCTGTCTTTCTGCTGCTGTGCAGGCACCACTTGTGCTTGACTCGTCCAGCCCTGAGGCACTTGAAAGAGGGCTCAAGGCTGCGGATGGCAAGGTTTTGGTCAACTCTGTATCCGGAGAAGCGAAGAGCCTTGCCCGGATACTGCCGCTGGTAAAGAAATATGGTGCGGCGGTCATTGGGCTGACCCTGGATGAGAGTGGTATCCCTCAGACAGCCGGGGAGCGGCTCCAGGTTGCGCAGCGGATCAAAGTCGCGACAACGGCTCACGGTATTCCGGTATCAGATCTGTTGATTGATTCACTCACTCTTACTGTAAGCGCCGAGCAGAAGCGAGCCATGGAATCTCTGCGCGCAATCAGGCTTGTCAAGGAACAGCTTGGACTCAATACGGTACTGGGGGTGAGTAACATCTCCTTTGGGTTGCCGGCCAGACCACTTATCTCATCTGCTTTCTTTGCCATGGCAATGGAGGCAGGGCTGGATGCAGCCATTATCAATCCGAAAGAAGAGCCGATGATGGCTGCTTTTCGTTCCGCAATGGTGCTTTTGGGGAGAGACTGTAATGCCGAGTCTTATATTCAGGCATATCGAACTCTCAATACCCCCTCGTCCCCTGTTGCCGAGCTCCCCCCTTGTCAGGATGATCTGCGCGGACGACTCTCACAGGCTGTAATTGCCGGAGATGCAGAAGGGGTTCTTGCTATCGTGGAAGCAGCTCTTGCAGAGGGACTTTCCCCTTTGCAGATCAGTAATGAAGGGCTTCTCCCCGGGCTTGAGGAGGTGGGGAGGCGTTTTGAAAAAAATCTTCTCTTTTTGCCACAGGTAATGCGATCGGCAGAGACGATGAAAAGAGGGTTTTCACGTCTCAAAGCCGAGTTGAGGGCGGGTGGCATTGAGCCGCTTGGCAAGATCATGATGGCAACGGTTGAAGGTGATATTCATGATATCGGGAAAAATATCGTCTGTACCCTCCTCGAAAACCACGGTTTTGAGGTTCTGGATCTTGGCAAGAATGTTTCTGCAGCAAGAATTGTGGAAGAGGCAGGCAGGCATAATGTAGATGCTGTAGGGCTCTCAGCGCTGATGACAACGACCATGTCAGAGATGGAAAATGTTCTTGAGAAGCTTAAATCAGCCGGAATCAGGACATTTACCATGGTCGGCGGAGCAGTGGTAACCCAGGAGTATGCTGACAGTATCGGAGCTGATCTGTATGCCAGGGATGCTCTGGAGGCTGTAGCCAAAGTTCGTGCAATGCTCGGGAAATGATTGCTAAACAGATATATTGCAACAGTCATGATATTCATGATAGTTTGCATCAATTACGTCATTTGGCGGACAGGTTGAGGCAATGGTTGTAGGCTATAATCACAATATCAGATACAAGGGGGAGGTCTTCCATGTCCAGACAGAGGACAGTGGCATTAATACCCCGCATATAATCACTCTTCTTTATCGAGGCGGCAATATTATCGCCTCAAAAAAGACCAGCTATGCCGATATTGTAAAGATGGGTAACCTCAGCCAGGTGGTTGAGGAGTTGATGAAAGAGCAGCACAAGGATATGCTCCGGCGGCTCAAAAGTGCTGAATTCGATCTGAAGCTGGGTCTGGACGGGATTGTTGAAGCAGAGTTGGTATCTACTTCCGTGCTTGAAACCGGATCAGCGGTTCTGCCGGAGATGCCGGTTCCAGCTACCCAGTCACTGCCACAACCTGCCATTCAGCAAGTACCTTCGCCCCCCCCACCAGTAACTGACAGTCCGAAGAAAAAACAGAGTCTTGACGACCTTATTTTTGATTTTCTCTCAGCAGGTGATGAAAGGCAATAAAACGATGAAAGGAATTTATTAGTGAAAGAGATTGTTGCTGCTTTGCAGGAGAAGGCCAGAGGACTGCGCGTTGATATCATCCGGACGCTGCATAATTCCAGATCAGGACATACCGGCGGTTCGCTGTCTGTTATAGATATGCTTGCTGTTCTGTATTTTCACAAAATGCGTCATAAACCGGAAGAGCCGTCATGGCCGGGGCGCGACAGGCTGGTGCTTTCAAAAGGGCATGCTGCGCCGGCTCAGTATGTGGCGCTGGCTGATGCAGGATACTTTCCGAAAGAGGATCTGAAGACGCTCAGGCAGTTAGGGAGTCATCTTCAGGGGCATCCGGACAGCAAGGGGACTCCTGGTGTAGAGGTCTGTACAGGTTCTCTTGGACAGGGTCTCTCTATGGCAAACGGTATGGCTCTTGGCCTGAGGCTGGATAACAGCGAAAGCCGGGTTTATGCGATACTGGGAGACGGAGAGCTTCAGGAGGGGCAGGTATGGGAGGCGCTTATGGCGGCCGCTCACTACAAAATAGATAACATCTGTATTCTGGTTGATGCAAATGGCCTGCAGATCGATGGTGAAGTGGCAACTGTGATGAATGTTGAGCCGATTGCAGAAAAGTTCCGGAGTTTTGGCTGTCATGTTCTGGAGATTGACGGACACGACATTGCCGCCATTGTTTCAGCGCTTGATGAGGCAGAAGCTGTCAAGGGACGACCAACGGCAATTATTGCCAGAACGGTAAAGGGTAAAGGGGTCTCGTTTTTTGAAAACAAGGCTTCCTATCATGGTGTGACACCATCGGATGAAGAGCTCCCGAGAGCTCTGGAGTGCCTTGAAACCAGGGAATACAAGAAAGGTGAAACAGATATATGAGCAACATGATTGCAACGCGAGATGCTTACGGTGAAGTGCTGATTGAACTCGGCATTGAAAATGAAAATGTGGTGGCGCTTGATGCTGATCTCTCTGGCTCTACCAAAACATCAGGATTTGCCAGGAAGTTTCCTGATCGTTTCTTTAATATGGGGATTGCCGAGGCCAACATGATTGGTACGGCAGCTGGTCTGGCTGCAGCCGGGAAGATACCCTTTGCCTCTACTTTTGCAATATTCGCAGTAGGGAGGGCATGGGAGCAGGTTCGGCAGTCTGTCGCCTATCCCAAGGCGAATGTAAAGATTGTTGCGACTCACAGCGGAGTTACTGTTGGAGAGGATGGCGGCTCGCATCAGTCGGTTGAGGATATTGCTATCATGCGGGCTGTGCCGAACATGACGGTAATTGTCCCGGCTGACGGAGTTGAGACCAGGCTGGCGATCCGCGCTGCCGCTGCATACAGGGGGCCGGTCTATGTGCGACTGGGGAGGAACAAGGTTACGACGATCTTTGATGACAGCTACCAGTTTGCTATCGGTAAAGGGTGTCAGCTCAGGGGTGGAAACGATCTTTCCTTTATTACAACCGGTCTCATGACAGCTCAGGCGCTTGCTGCTGCCGAGCAGCTACAGGCGAAGGGGATCTCTGCCAGGGTAATTCATATCTCTACCATCAAACCGCTGGATGAAGAGCTGATCCTGGCTGCTGCCAGGGAGACAGGAGCTGTTGTAACTGCCGAAGAACATTCTGTCATTGGCGGCCTTGGAGGGGCTGTTGCTGAACTTCTCTCCGAGCGTTGTCCTGTTCCGGTGAAGCGTGTCGGAATCAAGGATCGATTTGGACTCTCAGGCAAGGCTGAGGATCTTCTGAAATATTTCGGTCTTCTGCCGGAAAATCTGGTGGACGCAGCTAAAGAGGTACTTTTGAAAAAATGACTCTGAGTCGTTGTAA
This sequence comes from Geobacteraceae bacterium, assembly GCA_031401815.1. Taxonomy (GTDB): domain Bacteria; phylum Desulfobacterota; class Desulfuromonadia; order Geobacterales; family DSM-12255; genus JANNRW01. The sequence goes on from JANNRW010000226.1 coordinate 3,652, forward strand.
CTCTTCCGCAGGATTTACGTATATTGCCGCGCTTGTCATGGTGGTTGTAATGGGGATCATGCTGGGAGCTGTTGGTCAGAGCATGAAAATTGTGATGAAGCGCGAAAGAGAAAAGGAGCTTATATTCCGGGGGCTTCAATACAGGGATGCAATCGAGCGCTGGAATATGAAAGGGGTCATGCCTCTTCTGGAGCTCAAGTTTCTTTTGAAAGATCCACGCTCTCTTACCGGAGAAAGTCATCTTCGAAGGCTGTACAATGACCCGGTTACAGGTAAGGAGTGGAAAGTGCTGAAGGATCCGAATCTCGGTATTTATGGCGTTGCCAGCACAAGTGAAGATTCTCCGATGAAAATGTCCAATTTCCCTGAAGTTATCAAGGATTTTGAAGGGAAGGGAAAATATAGTGAGTGGGAGTTTGTTTTCAAGAAGACGGCTTCGCCTGCGGCAGGAGCTACTCCGGCAGGCGCGACCCCCCCAGGAGCCGTGCCGAAGGTTCTCAGTCTGCCACTATCTACTCCTGAAGGGCCTTAACCGCTTCATTCCGGAGCCACTTTGATTTTCAAAAGCCTGACATCAAAAGTTATTGTCATCTCGATAGCCCTTCTTGCTTTTGGCATCAGTGTTTTTGCACTGTTGAACCTCAAGCGTGAACGTGGACAGCTGGTTACCTCTGCACGCGAAGGTTCCGACCTCCTGCTTCAGACTATTGAGCGAAGCATCTATAACTCGATGAGAATTGGGAACACTGAAGAGACCCAGAGTATTCTTGAGATGGTAGCCCAGAATCAGAAGCTGGTTGCAGTTCGTATTTTCCATCCTCACGGTGCAATACTTAAATCTTCCAGACCTTCAGAAATAGGTCAGTCTGTCAATAAGGAAGATTACCAGCTATACCTGAATAATCGTTTTGAAGGGATCACCTATGCTGACCAGCATGGTGAAATCCTGCGCATGATCAAGCCGATCTATAACTCGCCGCAGTGTTATACCTGTCACGGTAGTAAGACCAAGGTTATAGGCGTTCTTAATGTTAATTACTCGCTTGCTGAAACCCGCCGAAGAATGCTTGAAGTTACTCAGCTTTTTGTTTTTTCTACAATAGCTACAATTACTTTTCTTTCTCTTGCTATCGGATTCGTCATGTTCAGGCTTGTCCGTTCACCCTTGAACCGTATTATGGAAAATATGGCCAAGGTAGAGGAGGGGGATCTTTCTGTCAGGATGAATTATACGCCCCGGGATGAGATCGGTCGTCTTGCGACGAGTTTTAACTCAATGACTGACAGGTTGGAAAAGACTAAAAAAGAGCTTGACACATATCATTTCAATCAGATGGAGAGAGCTGATCGACTTGCATCAATCGGTGAGATGGCGGCTGGCATAGCGCATGAAGTAAAAAATCCTCTCACGGGAATTGCCTCCGCAATTACAATTATCAATGATGATTTCCCGGCATCAGATCCGAAAAAGGAGATACTGGGAGAGGTTCTCGAACAGATAAAGCGACTTGACAAGACAGTTAATGACCTTCTTTTTTTCGGTAAGCCGGCTGAGCCTGAGCCTGCCTGTACCGATCTTAATACGGCGTTGAGAAAAACCCTGATTTTTGCGTCTCAACATCGCGGAAGCAAGGGGGGGCATATTAAAACGATCCTAGACCTGCAGGATGATCTCCCTCCGGTCTACGTAGATCCTAAGCAGATTCAGCAGGTATTCCTGAATCTGATTCTGAATGCAATTCAGGCGATGCAGAACGGGGGAACCCTGACTATAAGAAGCTCCCTGATAGAAGATAAGGGGAAAAAATGGGTAAATGTAAGTATTGCTGATACAGGACAGGGGATTCCGGATCAGATACTTGAGAAAATATTCATGCCATTTTTTACTACAAAAGCTCAAGGGACAGGCCTTGGTCTGGCGATATGTCATAAACTTGTATCGCAGCAAGGGGGATCAATCACTGTTGAGAGTGAAAAGGGGGCAGGCACAGTCTTCTGCATAGAGCTCCCTGCCACAACAACAGAAGAGCACTGTAATAATTTTGACTCAGAGAAAGGCGAAACAAGGGGCTGATAATGCGAAAAATCAAAATTCTTGTAGTTGATGATGAACATCTGATTCGATGGTCTCTGGAGCAGAACCTGAAAAAGCAGGGGTACGAAGTTCTTACGGCAGGAAGTGGAGAGGATGCCTTGCGTATAGTAAGGGAAGAGCAGCCTGAACTGGTTCTGCTAGATATCCAGCTCCCCGGTATCAGTGGCCTTGAGGTGCTTGAGAAGATCAAGGATATTGATGAGGAGACCATTGTCATAATGGTTACGGCTCATGGCGGCCTTGAGACTGCTGTTACAGCCATGCGGATAGGGGCGTACGACTATCTGAACAAGCCATTCAATCTTGACGAAATGTCCATAGTAATCCGCAAGGCACTTGAGACTTCCGATTTAAGGCGGGAAGTTGCAACGCTTCGCAGCGAGAAAAAAATTGGACTGCCAAATATAATCGGATCCAGTCAGGTAATGCAGAATATCCTTGCCATGATGGAAAAGGTTGCACGTAGCGAAGCTGCAACAGTCCTTATCCAGGGGGAATCCGGCACAGGAAAGGAGCTGGTTGCAAAGTGGATTCATTATAAATCGAATCGTGCTGAGAAACCGTTTATGGCGATTAACTGTGCGGCAGTCCCTGCTACCCTCTTGGAGAGCGAACTGTTCGGGCATGAAAAAGGTGCCTTTACCGATGCAAAAGCTACGAAAAAAGGGCTTTTCGAGCTGGCAGACGGAGGGACTGTTTTTCTGGACGAAATTGGTGATATGGAGATGGGGATGCAGGCCAAACTTCTCCGTTTTCTCGAAGACCGAACCTTCAGAAGGATAGGGGGCTCAAAAGTAAATAGTGTTGATGTCAGAATAATATCTGCTACCAACAAGGATCTGTTAAAAGCGATCGAAGTAAAGGATTTTCGTAACGACCTCTATTATCGCCTGCAAGGGATCCCAATTTTCCTTCCGCCTTTGAGAGAGCGGAGGGAAGATATCATTCAGCTGGCCAGGCATTTTATTGACACTTACAGGCGTGAGTTTGCAAAACATGTCAACGGGATATCAGCACAGGCAGAGAGATTACTGGTCGACTATTACTGGCCTGGTAACATTCGTGAACTTAAAAATGTAATTGAAAGAGCCATAATTCTGGGTAATGAAGAGATATTGACTGTCGACCATCTTCCGATAGAAATAACTTCCAGAGCAGGATCTGCACCTGTTACATCGCTGGTGATATTCAAGCTCCCGCCAGAAGGTATCGATATCGAAGAAGTGGAGAAGGAGTTGATCCGCCAGGCACTGGAAAACAACGACTGGAATCAGTCAAAAGCTGCTAAAAAGCTGAATCTTGGTGTTGATGCGTTTCGCTACAGAATGAAAAAATTCGGGTTTTTAAAGTGAAATTATATACAGGAAGAGATAGGAATTAACTGATTGTACGGTTGTAATACCGGTTGATTTTTCTTTAATATCAAAATGATGAGAGGGTTGAACAGCTAATTAACCCCCTGATGGTGCCATCATTATTGTTAAAGATGTAGAGGAAGCAGAGATCCTCCACGACTCTTTGACTGCCGATTTGTTCGCTGGGCACTGTTGTTGCAGTAATCTAAGCAAACCGGCAATAAGCTGTCGGACAGGTTTGCATGCAAATTTCAACATCTCCATTAAACTCGGAGGCTTTCATATGGTATCCAGCATGACTAGGAAAATGATTTCGCTCGCCATCTCGCTGCTGGTCGTGGTTATTTCACTGACAGGCGCTGCTCTGGCTGCGAGTCCACCGTCAGTTGCATTTTTGACGCGGTATAATCCCGGTTTTTCAGGTGCTCCAGGTAAAATGGTTCGGGACGAGGCTAACAACTTCTATGTGACTGATTTCTGGGGTAAGCAGATAGTGAAGACAGACCGTCTGGGCGGAAACAGCGTCTTTATCCCGACGAAAGGTCGCCCTTCCGCTGTAGCAGTAATGCCGGACAGCCGACTCGTAGTTGCCTTGCAGGCACCCCGTGCCTATATAGCATTTTATTCCCAGGACGGAACTGAGCTTTCCCAATTCGAAACTCCAGCTTCTCCACTCTATCGCCCTTCAGCTATTGCCATAGATCCAAGTGGATATATTTATGTGGTTGATGCAGGCGACAGTTCTACCTCGTCCACGGTTAATGTTGGCAGAGTCAGGGTCTATAGTTCTGCTGGAGCATATCTCTATGCATTCGGGAGTCGTACAACCCCAATCACAGATCCACTATCGGCAACCAGCAGTCAGTTCAAGCAGCCGATGGGTATTGCTTATGAGAAAGAGAGCACAAATATCGTAATTGCCGATACCATGAATCAGAGGCTGCTCTTTTTTACAAAATACAATGGTTCAAGCTGTACTTTTGTAAAATCTATTGGTGACCCCGCCGGCATTAACGTAGGTACGCCGGTTGATGATAATACAACTGTTGTAAGGTTTGGTGATCCTGCTGACATTGCCTTTGAGTATGCAGGTACTGCTCTTAACAGAATTTATGTAGCAGAGAGAGGAAGAGGGGATATAGTTGCAGTTGATCCTGTCACTGGTTTTAGTCTTAGCAGGATTAACGGCACAAGTGTAACGAATGCTGACATGAAGTTCCCTTCCGGGATTATCTTTGAAAAGACAGCAACAGGTGGCGTCCTTTACGCCAGTAATGCTGCAACTGCATCTCCTGCCAACATTATTGCCCTTGGAATAGATTCAGGCACTGTTCCGAATCCGGGTTTTGACCTGTCAATTGCATCGGTACCCTACACTGTTGGAACAACACCGATTGCAATCAGTGGTACGGTAGCTTCAGGGCTTAGTGTGACTTGTACCGCCAATGGAATCAACAGCACTACATACAGTTCCGGAGGCACAAACTGGAGTATGAATCTTCCACTTTCCTCAGCTGCAAATGTTATAACCTGTAGCGCTTCAAACGGAACCGCTACAAAATATGTACAGGCGAATACTTACTATACAGTTTCTCTCGGAACAGCACCTACTCTTCAGATTACATCTCCATCATCCGGAAGTTTTACAAAGAATTCATCAGTGACATTAAGTGGCACATCGAACTCTGCCGGGGTTAACATCGCCATTGCCGGGTCAACATGCAGCCCGACCGATGCAAGCAAGAGGTGGAGCTGCTCTGTAGCTTTAGCCGAGGGGAGCAATACAATCACAGTCAATGCTTCGAAGCCAGGAACAAACTCTTCTACCGCAGCAGTTACCGTTATTAGAGATTCGTTTGCACCAGGGATGGTAGTTTCAGCTTTAAGCAACAGTGCAAATACAAACATTGCTGTCCAGAATATTGACGGTATTATTACGGAGCCCAACTTTGCCAGCGTAGAGGTTAATGGATTTGTGGTGCCTGATGCATCAAAAGTGACCATTGGCTCTAACACGTATTTTTCCGTTCCGGTTACACTTGTTCGTGGAGCAAATGAAATAACTGTATTAGCTACAGACCGTGCAGGTAACTTCGTATCAGAGTCTCGCACAGTTACATTCAAACCTGAGGCTCCCGGTTTTTCTGTCGGTCTCCCTGCAGACAACTCATTTGAACCCAATATCAGTTCAATTACGGCAAACGGCAATATTGACAGCGGTTTTGATACAGTTGCTGCTACAGGTATTAATGTAAGCAATCCGGTGGCTACCTGGGGTGGTGATCTGACTGTGGCTCCAGGCTTTGGAACATATGAATTCACAGCCTCCGGAGTGAGCAACGCAACTGTCAAGGTAAAACGAACTATTCTGAACGGATCCTATGATCAGCTTGCCATTACAAATCCACCAGCGGATATGGCAACATCTAGCCAGACAATCCTGGTATCAGGTAAAGTCGCAGCTTCAAGCCCAGACCTTACAATCTCTGTGGATGGTGGTCTTACGGTTACAGTCACTCCTAATCAAACAACCGGCGAATTCAGTAATATGGTAGACCTCGGTTCGGAAGGTTCTCATTCAATCAAGGTTACTACCGCCGGTGGAACCAGTGCAATCCGTAACATAATATATGACAATAACTCTCCGATTGTCGGAATTCAGGCCGATTCAAGGAGCATGCCTGCAACCATATCCGGAAGTGTCGAGGGGAGCGCTAAGATCACTGCCACAGCATCCTTGAATTCAGTTGCTGTGGACATCCCTTCATCGCTCTTTTCATTCAGCCCGTATAACAGTGCTACGAACACCTTTATCTGGCACGTAGATCTGTCTGCCAAGGCATATGATACAATCTCTTTTACTGCAACAGATCCTTCAGGTAACAGTAAGAATCGTACACGTTCGATGGTATTGCCCAAAGGTGACGTTGATTTAGATGGTACGGTGCGGCTTTCGGATGCTCTGGCTACCTTGCGTCATTCAGCCGGGACTGAAACTCTTGTAGGTGGTGCATTTGAGCAAGCTGATGTCGGTTCGCTGATCGATGGACGCGTATCAAGCGACGGGAATGTAAACGTAATTGATGCAACTCTGATCCTGAAGAAGTCTTATGGACTCTTGAACTTCTAGGAGACATGGCAGTGAGTTCATATCCAGAATTTAATTACTTTCTTATAAGCAGTGTTAGGAGTGTACTATGAACAGGTCATTTATCGTAGCAGTACTCACGGTGACGATGATTATCATGATGTCCACAGCAGGCCATGCGCTTGTTGCACCACATCAATTTGCCTGCGACAACTGTCATGGCAAGTTTGTCGGGACCGGAGCTGTGGCTGCAACGAATAGTTGCCTTACGTGTCACAATTCAACTGCCGAGGCTTCCAGAATGCCGATTGATGTCGATGCCATGTCGAATCACTTCGGTTCAGCTACAGGGCAGCCTGCAAAAGGATCAAGAAGTACACATACCTGGGGTGCAGCTACTCCTTATAATGCAGCCGCCATGGTTCAGGAAGCCCAGACTGCAGCATTAAATACTTCAGTAAATTACAGCGTGGATCTTAGAAATAAGGTATTGTGCATAAGATGCCACGATGCCAAAAACGATAATAACGACTCTACTTCAGCGAAGAGCAAGCCTTTTCTGCGTGTTACAAATGCAAATGATGCTTTATGTACTGACTGTCACCGCTCCCGTCTTACACCTACGAACACGGCAGTGACGGGTTCTCACCCGATTGCCATCAGGGCATATTCAACTGCTTACAAGCTTAATACTACGGCATTTCGCAAAGTCCCACTCAGTCCCAATGCAATGAATCCGACCGCAAAGCTGGGCAATTATTTTAAAAGCGGGAAAATAGTCTGTACTACATGTCATGCACCTCACTATGCTGACTCAAGCAGCGCTACACTGGGGAACAGAAGTACTGCAAACGGATTTGCAAAATATACTAGCGGACTTTTAGGGCAGCTACAGGAGTCAAAAGGGCAATTGCTCAGAACCGATCCTTTTGGGGCTACTGCAAATGCAATAAATGTCTGTTCAAGTTGTCACAAGGAGACTAAAAATCTCAATCATAACGGTAATGGTCAGAACATCCAGTGCAATCATTGTCACGGTGCGCACGTTGATTATACCGGTGATGCTACTGCAAAAAACCTTTATCTTGTACGTCGTGATTTCTCCAATATGTCTACAACCAAGATAAAGCTTCCGGCAAACACAAAAGTTATTTACAACACAGCAACTTCACTTAAGTTTGTAAGAGCCGATAATAAAGGTATATGCCAGATTTGCCATACGGTTCCGCATATAGTTGAGCCTAATGCACGCAAGGCCAGCTGTACTACCTGTCATACTCACGCAAACGGTTTTTCCGGAGTATCATGCACGTCTTGTCATGGCCAGCCACCGATTTCAAACACTGTGGGAGGCCCTTACGGCAAATCATCAGTGAACTATACGCTTGATGAAAGCCTTACTCCTCATGCAACACATGCAAGTACAGGTTATTACAACTATGCATGTAAAAATTGCCATTACGATGGAGTAAGGCAGGACAGGCATAATACTGCAAACAAGTCTTTTGCAGACGTATTTGTCGATACGGCAGGCTCGGTTGGAGCTGGCGCAGGGTTCCCGAATAACTTCTCCCACTACTCTTCTGTCAGCAGAACTTGCAATAATGTCTACTGCCACAGTAATGGAAATCCGCGCGGGGGATCGATCGCATGGAAATCCTCAACCCCTTCATGGAACAATGGCAGGAATCAGATAGTGGGCCAGGCTTTTGAATGTACATCATGTCATGAAAGTGGCAACACTCTGGTTACCAACGCTCACTACAAGCACGTTACAACAAACTCGATAAAATGTACCGTGTGTCACAACGCCACCGTGAGCAGTGCTGGTGCAATCATTAATCGTAACAATCATGTTAATGGTGCAAAGGATGTTTCATTCATAACGCTTCCTGATAACTATAAGAGCGTGTTTTCTGCATCATTTGATAGCAGACCTGGTTTTGCAACCTGTGTAAACTCCTGTCATACCAACGGGGTTGGTGTTAGTCCGGCTACACCCGCCAAGTGGACTGATCTGTCAACTGGAGCATGTGGTACCTGTCACGCTGCTACTCCTGTTACAACACTTCATCCATTGCACTTTACAGGAACATACGGACCCAAATTGGGCTCAAGTCCTGATTGCGCGAGTTGTCACGACTACACAGCCGGTGCTTCAACTCATGCCAATGGTGTGACAAATCTCAAAGCAGGCAATTCGTGCGCACCCTGTCACCCTGCTGCTGCTGTTACGCCGATATGGGCAACAACTGCCAAAGTTACCTGCGAATCATGTCATACCGGTACGGCTTCAATTGTACTTTCTCAATCAGTCACTCACACTGCCCCTCTGATTGGAGTGAATGGTCACAGCCAGTATTCATCTGCCATACTGACACACGTAAGGTGTACAACCTGTCACAATCCATCTGCAAACCACATTGATAACACTTCCAGTGACAAGAGACTTTCTTCAGTCGGCAATGATTGCACATCATGCCATTCAGCGGCTGCAGCAAAAGGTCTGCCTGCTCCCAGAATTGATTTGATGGTTCATGGTGGCGCAATAAATTCTTTCATCCACTACACAACAACTGACAACGGACGTGCCAACTCATGTTCCGGATGCCATGACACCCACGGCACAACAAATCTTTCAAGCATAAGAACAGTTATAAATGGCCAGTCAATTGTATTTACTGACGGCTCTACCGGATTTTTTGTCTCCTCTCCGAACGGCAATGGAGTCTATAATGGTCTTTGTCAGGTTTGTCATACCAAGACGAAATACTTCAGGAAGAATACTCCTCCAACGCTTAGTCATGCAAATAAGGATTGCCTCACATGCCATCTGCACAAGCCGACAGTTACATCCCCAATAACCTTCGCGTTCCAGGGTCTTGGTGGCTGCAATGGTTGTCACGGTTACCCACCGGTTCGTGACATGTCCGGCCTGGGCATAATGAATAACTACTCAAATGCCAAATTCCAGGACTACTCCGGAGGTGGCGGAGCGCACACAGTTGCAGGTCACTTGCCAAGAACCGTTACTCAGTCCGGTACTTATTCAAACTGTACAAATTGTCACTATAATGTTGAGCTTAATAATAATCATAACCAGGGTGGGACACCTGTAC
>JANNRW010000227.1:0-14234 GCA_031401815.1 Geobacteraceae bacterium
GGGGCTCGGGGCTCGGGGCTGAGGGCTCGGGGGTGAGGGCTGAGGGGTGAGGGCTCGGGGCTCGGGGCTCGGGGCTGAGGGCTCGGGGGTGAGGGCTCGGGGCTCGGGGGTGAGGGCTCGGGGGTGGTGGGTGGTGGATGGTGGGTGGGGTTGGTTGCAAGTAGCTGAAAAGAGTATTTGGTTGACAACTTTCCTGCGGTTACGTATGCTTCATTAACAATTGAATATAGCTGTCTTATCAAGAGTGGTGGAGGGTATAGGCCCGACGAAACCACAGCAACCGGTTCCCGATAAGGGATTGTCAGGTGCTAAATCCTACCCGAAGCGGGAACGATGAGATAGGTGCATAAGACTTTAACGTCGGCAAGCCCCTTCTCATCATGAAAAGGGGCTTTTTTCATGTCTGTCGGTATAGTGAAAGAGCAGAGCATAACTTTTGATGTTGATCTCAGACTGGAGAGCGGACGGATTCTTGGCCCGATAACCCAGGTGTATGAGACCTACGGCGAGCTTGACGCAGCCCGTTCCAACGCCATTTTAGTGGCGCATGCCTGGACCGGGAGCGCTCACCTTGCCGGCAGACAGAGCGAAGATGATCCCAAGCTTGGCTGGTGGGATGCCATTGTAGGCCCTGGCAGACTTCTTGACACGGATCGCTACTTTATCATCTGCCCCAATGTCATTGGTTCATGCTACGGCTCTACCGGGCCTGCATCGATCAATCCGAAAAACGGCAAGCGGTATAATCTCTCTTTTCCTGTCATAACTGTGCGCGATATGGTGCGAGCCCAGGCTCTGCTGCTTGATCATCTGGGGATCACCAGGCTCGTAACAGTTCTGGGCGGAAGCATGGGGGGGATGCAGGCGCTCGAATGGGCAACGCAGTTCCCGGATCGGGTCGCATCGATCATTGCCCTTGCCACGACTCCGGCACCATCTCCACAGGCCATAAGCCTTAATGCTGTTGCCAGATGGGCAATTTTCAACGACCCGACCTGGAAAAAAGGGGAGTACCGGAAAAACCCGAAAGATGGACTGGCGCTTGCCCGTGGCATAGGGCATATTACTTTTTTAAGCGACAAGTCGATGCAGGACAAGTTCGGTCGGCGTTTTGCCGCCAGGGACGGGCTTTTCGACTTTTTCGGACAGTTCGAGGTCGAGCGGTATCTGGGTTATAACGGCTACAATTTTGTAGACCGCTTCGATGCAAATTCGTTTCTTTATCTTGCAAAGGCGCTTGATCTGTACGATGTTGCGCAGGGGTATGAATCTCTTCAGGAGGCGCTGTCGCAGATCCGCTCCCCTGTCCAGCTTTTTGCCTTTACTTCGGACTGGCTTTATCCGCCAGACCAGACCGAGCTGCTCGCTAATGCCCTCAAAGAGGTTGGCAAGGATGTCGAGTATCACCTTATCCCTTCGCCATACGGACATGACGCATTTCTGCTCGAACATGAAACCTTTACCCCGCAGGTAAAAGCGTTTCTGGAGAGGGTTAACTCATGCTGAAACGACAGACAACCATAAACAGGATTTTCAAGATAAGCGGTATCGGTCTTCATACGGGCAAAACAGTAACCCTTGAGTTCCTCCCCCGCCGTGAGTTCGGCATAGCCTTCTCAATCAATGGCACCCTCATTCCGGCACGCTACGACATGGTGGCTGATACCCGCCTTTCGACGCAGATTGCCTCTGGCAGCCTCTCAATATCAACCATAGAGCATCTGATGGCGGCATGCTATTTTGCCGGTGTGACAAACTGCCTGATATATATAGACGGCCCGGAAATACCGATAATGGACGGCTCTGCCTGGGAGTTCTATCACGAAATGTGGCGCGCCGGGATCTACGAATTCCCGGAAGCAGGGGTTTATCTCAAGGTGATAAAGCCTGTCGAAGTCAGGCACAATGATGCTTTTATAAAGGTAAAGCCTCTGAATACCCTGGATATAACCATGTCGATTGATTTCCGCTTGCCGGTAGGGAATCAGAAGAAGCGGGTCATGGATGTTGAAAATGCCTTTTCCATCATCAATTCGCGAACCTTTGTGCTACAGGAAGAGATAGAGGCAATACAGAAGGCAGGGCTTGCAAAGGGTGGATCACTGGACAATGCTGTTGTGATCGGGCTTGACGAGATTGTAAATCCGCATGGTCTGCGCTACGGCAAGGAGCTGGTAAACCACAAGATTCTTGATCTTATCGGAGACATCTACACCAGCGGCTACCGTATCCTCGGGAAGATTGAGGCGCAAAAGACCGGGCACTACCTGAACAATCTGCTGCTGAGGGAGATTTTCTCCTCCACGGATAATTACACGATCTACTGATAATAAAAAAAACAGAACCGGAGCAGTTATGAAGATTACCCGCAAGCAGGTTGAGCAGGTGGCACTCCTTGCCAGGCTGGAGCTGGCAGGTGAGGAGATCGATGCCTTTACCGGCCAGATGGATGCTATCCTTGTGTATGTAGAGAAGTTGAACGAACTTGATACAGATGGCATTGTTCCTACTGCCCATGCCGTGCCGATGGAGAACTCCTTCAGGCCTGACGAGATGCGCCCCTCGATAGGTGCTGAGCGCGCGCTCTGCAACGCTCCGGGACGGATCGGAGATTACTTCCGCGTACCTAAAGTCATTGAATAAATCAGGTTTAGGTTAAGGTTTAGGTTGAGGATTTTTCTTAACCTTAACCTTAACCTAAACCTGATCCTTAATTCGGAGATTCACACTCATGGAACTTTTTGACCTTACCATCCACGAACTGCACGACAAGCTGAAACGCAGGGAACTCTCTTCCGTAGAGGCGACTCAGGCTATGCTGGCTCGTATAAAGGCGACCGACGACAGGGTGAATGCCTTTATCACAGTGACTTCAGAGGAGGCGCTCAAAAGCGCTGACGAGGCTGACAAGCGTATTGCTGCGGGCAATATTGACATCCTGACCGGAATTCCGGTGGCATTGAAGGATATCTTCCTGACCAAAGGGGTTCGGACTACCTGTGCTTCGAAGATCCTCGATAATTTCATCCCCCCTTACGATGCCACTTCCTGGCAGAAACTGAAGGAGCGGGGGGCGGTGCTTCTGGGGAAGCTGAATCAGGATGAATTTGCCATGGGCTCTTCCTGTGAGTCGAGCGCTTTTGGCCCAACCCGTAACCCCTGGGATCTGGAGTGCATCCCTGGTGGTTCATCCGGCGGCTCTGCTGCGGCAATAGCGGCTCTACAGGCAACAGCAACCCTTGGAACCGACACTGGAGGTTCTATCCGCCAGCCTGCTGCCCACTGCGGTTGTGTCGGTCTAAAACCGACCTATGGGCGAGTCTCCCGATACGGGGTCATTGCCTATGCCTCGTCTCTTGACCAGGTTGGGCCAATCACCCGTGATGTTCGGGATGCTGCCATCCTGCTGGGTGCCATTTCCGGTCATGATCCGCTCGATTCAACCAGTGTGAACAGGCCGGTTCCGGATTACACCAGAACTCTTGTACCTGATATCAAGGGGATGAAGATAGGTCTGCCCAAAGAGTATTTTATCTCCGGGCTCGATCCGGATGTGCAGAGAGCTATGGATCAGGCTATTGAAACCTGTAGAGGGCTTGGGGCTGAATTCATCGATATCAGCCTCCCTCACACCGACTACGCTGTTGCCTGCTACTATCTGATCGCAACTGCCGAGGCGAGCTCCAACCTCGCCCGGTATGACGGAGTCCGTTTTGGCCATCGCTCTGGTGACCCCAAAGGGTTGCTGGATATGTACTGCAAATCCAGAGCTGAGGGGTTCGGCACCGAGGTCAAGCGGCGGATCATGCTTGGGACCTACGCCCTCTCCTCAGGCTACTACGATGCCTATTATCTGAAGGCCCAGAAGGTGCGGACACTCATCATGCAGGATTTCCTCAAGGCATTTGAAAAGGTTGATGTCATCCTCACACCGGTTACACCAACTCCAGCATTCAGAATAGGAGAGAAGACGAATGATCCGCTACAGATGTACCTCTCCGATATCTTCACCATACCGACCAATCTGGCTGGCACCTGCGCCCTTTCAGTCCCTGCGGGGCTAAGCTCTGCGGGGCTGCCGATCGGACTGCAACTGATCGGGCGCCCTTTTGGCGAGGAAGAGATAATTCGTGCCGGTTATGCCTTTGAACAGGCGACAGCGTGGCACAAACGAAAAGCCAGCTTTTAGTGAGTAAAAACATGAACAAACAACATGAAATACCAACAAGTCATCAATAGCGAGGAGCACCAATCGCCGTTTTTGGGGTCAAATGATTTATAAGTCTACGTCAACTCGGCAGAAGTTTAAGGGGGTAAATATGCACGGCACACAAGAGATTATTAAGGAAGCAACTGCCTTGCCGGTTGAAGAGCGGGCTCTTGTTGTTGATTCACTGCTTCGTTCGCTTAATACTCCCGATCCTGATATTGAAAAAGAATGGCTTATTGTTGCACATCGTCGCCTTGCCGGTCTCCGTGCTGGCAGAGCAAAAGAAATTCCAGGGGATGAAGTCTTTGCCAGAATACGGGAAAGGTTTGACCGGTGAATTACTCATTTCATTTTGAGGCTGAGGCCGAACTGGTTGCGGCAATAAACTACTATGAGGATTGTGAACATGGTCTGGGTGAAGATTTTTCGCTGGAAGTCTACTCAGCAATAAGAAATATTCTATCTTTTCCTGCCGCCTGGCCAATAATTGATGATCCTGTCCGGCGCTGTCTCGTTCATCGTTTTCCTTTTGGTGTGCTATATAGCGTTGAACCGGATCGGATCTTCATTTTGGCAATCATGAATCTTCATCGTCACCCTGACTACTGGAAAACAAGGAAATGATTTTCTGCGGCATTAAACATTTCAAGCAAGCGAGAAGATAATAACTGATTTCATGGAAGAAGTTCTCGAGGGGATTGCCGACGCGGATGCCGGTTGCGTCATAACCACGGAAGAGCTGCTCAATAGATTGGATTCATGGCAAAAGTAGGTTAACCTCTCGATTTAGAGAGGTTAACGATCAAACAATGCAGCGATAAAAGTTTGTCCGGAGTAACTAAATGAACTACCAACCCGTCATCGGTCTCGAAGTCCATGTTCAGCTGAAAACCGACACCAAGATCTTCTGCGGCTGTTCCACTACCTTCGGTGCTACCCCCAACTCGCAGACCTGTCCGGTCTGTCTCGGCCTGCCCGGCGCACTGCCGGTGTTGAATAAAAAGGTCGTGGAATATGCCATCAAGGCCGGTCTGGCAACCGATTGCGCTATTGCCCCCCGCTCTGTTTTTGCCCGGAAAAACTACTTTTATCCTGATCTCCCCAAGGGGTACCAGATAAGTCAGTATGAACTTCCCATCTGCGAGCACGGACATCTGGACATCGAAGTTGAAGGGGTTGGGAAAAGGATCGGTATCACAAGAATTCATATGGAAGAGGATGCGGGTAAACTTGTGCATAGCGACCTGCCGGGTCTTGGCGGCGGCTCAGGAGTGGATTTGAACCGGGCCTGCACACCGCTTCTGGAGATCGTCTCTGAACCGGATATAAGAACTGCGGACGAAGCGGTCGCCTATCTCAAGAAACTGCACCAGATAGTCGTCTACCTCGGCATTTGCGATGGCAATATGGAGGAGGGGAGTTTTCGCTGCGATGCCAATGTTTCTGTCATGCCGGTCGGCGCCTCCACCTTCGGCACTCGCACGGAAACCAAGAACGTCAACTCCTTCCGTTTTGTGAAACAGGCCATCGAATACGAGATCGAGCGGCAGATCGAAGTCATCGAGGACGGGGGAAAGATCGTCCAGGAGACCCGGCTCTTCGATCCCGACAGCGGCACAACCCGCTCCATGCGCGGCAAGGAAGATGCTCACGACTATCGCTACTTCCCTGATCCTGATCTGGTTCCGCTGATTATTTCGAATGAATGGGTCGAGGATACCCGTCTAGGGCTCCCTGAACTCCCGGAGGCAAAACTTTCCCGTTACCAGAGTGAACTCGGCCTTTCGCTCTATGATGCGGAGGTTTTGACCGCTACACGGGGGCTCGCTTCATATTATGAAGAAACTCTTGCAGCCGGTGCACAGCCGAAAGCTGTTGCCAACTGGGTTTTGGGTGAGGTTACCAGATGGCTGAATGATAATGGTCTCGATATAACCGGCTGCCCGGTGACTCCTTCACTCCTTGCTGCACTGCTAGTCCTGATCGACAAGGGGACGATCTCCAACAAGATCGCCAAAACGGTTTTCGATGAGATGTGGCAGTCCGGCAAGCGACCGGAAGAGATCGTTGCAGAAAAGGGGCTGGTGCAGGTCTCTGACACAGGCGAGATCGAGAAGATCATCGACGAGATCATGACTGCCAACATGGGGCAGGTGGAAGAGTACCGGGGGGGGAAGGAAAAAGTCTTCGGTTTTTTCGTCGGTCAGGTGATGCGTGCCTCGAAAGGGAAGGCCAATCCGGCTGTGGTGAACGATCTTCTGCTACAGAAGCTTAAGTGACTATTCAGTGCATAAGAAAAAGATGTCATTCCCGAGTATCCCCCCTCCCTTGACGGGAGGGGGTCAGGGGGTGGGTGAAGCTTTAACTGGCTGTGAATGTGGCACTTTCACCCCCTCCCTGACCCTCCCCCGTCAAGGGGGAGGGAATGTTTGGTGAGTTTAGCGGAAGATTATCGCTAATCTGGTTAGGGGATGACAAACGTTGTTGACAATAGTCCAGATTGCCCTGAAAACGGGGTGGCAATAAACCGTTCATCAATTAACTCAATTCTTGTCCCCATGTTTCTGGAGAGGCTGTCAAGTCTTCGGGCAACGTCGGCTGCAAAGTCACCGCTGAGAACTTTCGGCTGAAAATGAACTTCGCTGTTTAAAACATTAAGCGGGATAATTTCAACCTCTTTTATCCCATCATCAAGAGTAATCCGGGCGATCATGCTTCGATCCGAGTGTTTGCTCTGACTGCCAAAGACAAAATTGCCCAGGCTGTAGAATATAACCCCCTCCCGGTAATATTCAACCCCTTGCATAACATGAGGGTGGTGTCCAAGAATAATGTCAGCGCCTGAGTCAATCGCCTGGTGCGCAGCCCTTTTCTGATACTCTTTCGGGTAGTTTGACAGCTCTTCTCCCCAGTGAAACGAGACAATGACATAGTCGGCGAGTGGTTTTACCCGTGCAATATCCCTGGTAACAAAAGGCAGATGGCCTGGAGCGGTTCCTGGACGGATGCGGGTAGCAAAAAACTCTTCGGGGTATGTAAGTGAATAGGAGAGAAAAGCGATTCTTGTCTCTTTCACCACTATGATCCGTTCGCTGCGCGCCGAGTTCAGATCCGGGCCTGCACCGGTGAAGGCGATGTCATGATTGTCCAGAAGCTCCATGGTCTGTTGCAGTGCAGGAGCACCGAAATCCATGATGTGATTGTTGGCCAGCGAAAGGTGGGTAAATCCTGCTCTCTTGAGGGCAGGCGCTGCTGCCGGATCAGTTCTGAACCGGTACTTTTTGCCGGTAAACTCTTCACCGCTTCTGGCAATAGGGGCTTCGAGGTTGCCTGTTACAACGTCCCCCTGTTGCAATATGTCAAGGGTTGCTGCAAAGGGGTAATCATAGCCCTGTTTCCTGAAATAAGGGGCGCCTGAACCTGCCAGCATGATATCGCCGACAGCATTGATGACAACCGGTTCTGCGGCAGAGTAATACGGAAGGAGCAGAATGAGAAATAAAACAAGTAAATGGGGCATGATAAACCGTGTTGAAGCCAGATTATTGACTATACTCAAGGCAAGTGCTACAAGATAGAACCTTATCCCAATCTTTGCAAAGGATTTCAGTATGCTCGACATACGTTACATTCGCGAAAATCTTCACGATGTGGAGTTGCGACTCAAAAGCCGGGGGGCAGGGGTTGAACTGTCCGGCTTTCATGCGCTTGATGCCCGCAGGCGGGATCTGCTACAGGAAGCGGAGACGCTCAAGGCGCTTCGCAACAGGGTTTCTGATGAGATCAGCCTGGTAAGGGACAAATCTCTTGAGCAGGACAGAATTGCAGAGATGCGCACGGTTTCACAGCGGATAAAGGTGCTTGATGAAGAGCTGCGGACTCTGGATGAGGAGGTGCGCTCTTTTTTGCTGACCGTTCCCAATCTCCCCTCTCCTGATGCGCCTCTTGGCGTTTCAGAGGTTGACAACCAGGAGATAAGGCGCTGGGGGGATATTCCTGCTCTGGAGTTTGTGCCCAAGCCTCACTGGGAGATCGGAGAAAATCTCGGGATACTTGATTTTGAATGCGGTGCAAAAATAACCGGTGCCCGCTTTACTCTCTACCGGGGTGCAGGAGCGCGGCTGGAGCGGGCGCTCATTAACTTCATGCTTGACCTCCATACAACCCGGCACAATTATATTGAAATACTCCCCCCCTTTATGGTAAACAGGGAAAGTATGACCGCAACCGGTCAGCTTCCGAAGTTTTCAGCCGACCTCTTCCATCTGGAAGGGGTTGATTATTTCCTGATACCGACAGCAGAGGTGCCGGTCACCAATATTCACCGCAGCGAAATCCTTTCCGGGAAGGAGCTGCCGATAGCCTATACTGCCTATACCCCCTGCTTCAGGAGTGAGGCCGGTTCGTACGGCAAGGATACCCGGGGGCTGATTCGCCAGCACCAGTTCAACAAGGTAGAGCTTGTAAAGTTTGTCCGTCCGTCAGATTCGGATATTGAGCTGGAGAGGTTACTGGATAATGCAGAAGAGGTTTTGCGGCTCCTTGAACTCCCTTACAGGGTAGTGGATCTTTGTACCGGAGATATCGGGTTTTCAGCCTGCCGCACTTTTGATATCGAGGTATGGCTCCCCGGACAGAACTGTTTCAGAGAGATCTCCTCCTGTAGCAATTTCGGTGATTTTCAGGCCAGACGCGCCAGCATAAGGTTTCGGGACGAAGAAAAGTCAAAACCTGAATTCGTGCATACCCTGAACGGTTCGGGTCTGGCAGTAGGGCGAACTCTGGTGGCTATTCTGGAGAATTGCCAAAAAGCTGATGGTTCGGTAACAGTCCCGGAAGTTCTTCGCCCCTATATGGGTGGTTTGGAAACAATCAGCAGCATATCCTGAGGGTCATTTTATATTGGACAAGATTTTTGCGGAAGAGTGGCCGAGAGGTTGAAGGCGGCGGTCTTGAAAACCGTTTAACGAAAGTTACGTGGGTTCGAATCCTACCTCTTCCGCCAAATAATTGGTTCAAGGTTCAATGTTCAAAGCTCAAGAGCCGAAACATTGAACCTGGAACTTTTAGCGTTTAACAGATTTACGATTTACGGAGAGATGGCCGAGTAGGTCGAAGGCGCTCGCCTGCTAAGCGAGTATACTGGGAAACCGGTATCGAGGGTTCGAATCCCTCTCTCTCCGCCACTTTTTGCGGATAATACAAATTAATAATGAGGAGCTTGATGCCAAGGAAGCCGGCGATAACACTCTTAGTGCTCTTTTTATGCCTGACCGCGCTATTGCCCGGTTGCAGCAAGAAAGATGAGCCGAAAAAACCTCAAGAGGCTGTTGCGCCAGGAAAAGATACAGTTATCAGAAAACAGACTGAAGTCATAGTTCCTGATAATGTCAAGGGGAAGTGGAAGTCAGTCAAGATTGGCATAATGGACAAACAGACCAACAGGGAGGGGTTTGTTGTCATTGATATCGGAAAGACGATGAAGGTTAATGGCACAAACCTGGTAATCAAGGTAGAAAATTTTCTCCCACACTTTATCATGGATGGAACAACTCTTACATCTAGTTCCAATGCTCCTAAAAATCCGGCTGTACAGATTCACATAACTGAAAATGGTCAGGATGTTTTCAAGGGGTGGATCTTCACCCTTTACCCGAATACTCACGCATCACAGCACCCAAGATACGGTTTTGGGCTGATCGATTTCACCCCCGGAAAATAATAAATTCATCTGTAACTTCACTCTTTTATCTCAGTATCCTCTTTATCCATCGAAGCAAAGGAATCTTTAAGCAATGGCTCGTATTATCTGCATAGCAAATCAGAAGGGGGGGGTTGGTAAAACAACAACTGCCGTTAATCTGGCCTCTTCCCTTGCTGCTGCTGAAAAGCGGGTGTTGCTTGTAGATATCGATCCACAGGGAAACGCAACCAGTGGCGTTGGGGTTGACAAAACAGCTCTGGATAAAAGTATCTATGATCTGATTATAAACGGAGAGGCTCCCGAGGGGGTTATTTTGCCGACTGAGCTCCCTTGCCTGTCAATAATTCCTGCCACTCCCGATCTTGCAGGCGCAGAGCTTGAACTTGTTGATCTAGTCGAGCGCGAGAGCCGTCTGAAAAAAATCCTGCAACCGCTCAAAGGGCGTTTCGATTTCATCATTATCGACTCTCCCCCTTCACTGGGGCTGTTGACACTAAACGCCATGACTTCAGCCAATAGTGTCCTGATCCCTCTTCAATGCGAATTCTACGCCATGGAAGGATTGTCACAGATAATCAGGACAATCAGGCTTGTTCAGAAAGGGCTTAATCCCGCACTTCAGGTCGAAGGGATTCTGCTGACCATGTTCGACGGTAGAAACAACCTGTCAAGGCAGGTGGTGGAAGAGGTTCGCACGCATTTCGGCAAGCAGGTTTTCAGAACCATGATTCCGCGAAATATCAGGCTTTCCGAGGCTCCAAGTCACGGCAGACCAATAATTCTATATGATATTACCTCTCGTGGGGCAACAGCCTATCTTGAGCTGGCCAGAGAGATATTGGAGCGTGGAGGTGCAGATGATTAAGAAGAGCGGTCTGGGCAAAGGGATGGGTGCGCTGCTTCCTGTGGTAGAAAAAGAGGAGTCCAGCTATTTTCTCTGTCCGATTGAAGAGATAAAGCCCAACAGGGCTCAGCCCCGGAAAACATTTCACTCTGCAAAGCTTGATGAACTGGCCGCATCTATCCGGGAAAAAGGGATCATTCAGCCCCTTGTAGTGATTAAAAAAGGGAGCCACTTTGAAATAATTGCAGGAGAGCGTCGCTGGCGTGCTGCCCAGAAAGCCGGGCTGCATGAAGTGCCGGTGGTGATACAGGACGTATCCGAGGATACTGCGCTTGAAATGGCGTTGATAGAGAATATCCAACGGGAAGATCTGAATGCCGTGGAAGAGGCTGAAGCCTATCGGGCGCTCATGGAGAAGATTGGCCTGTCACATGAAGAGCTGGCACGGCGCGTTGGCAAGGATCGCTCTACGGTTGCCAATTCATTGCGACTGCTCAAACTCCCTGAAAATATCAAGCTTGATATCATTGCAGAGCGTCTCAGCATGGGGCATGCACGAGCCCTGCTCTCTCTTGATGATCCTGAACTTGTCAGGCAGGCTCGCGAAGAGATCCTCAAAAAACATCCGAATGTCCGGGCGACTGAAGCACTGGTAAGAAGGCTTAAGAGCCCGACAGTTAACAAACCCCTGAAAAAGATCGACAGGGAGCTTACAGAGCTGTCAGAACAGCTTAAAAAGCATTTTCAGACAAAAGTTGAAATCAGGACCCAGCGACGTGGCGGTAAGATAGAGATCAGCTATGGCGGGAAGGAAGAGCTGTCCAGGATCATTGACCTGTTGGGGCTGTGACAGATTGTTAGCAATTGATAATCTGCGTTTCGGTCAAAAACCCTTGACATGGCTGATTCGCCTGTGATAGCTATTTCATGTTTTACGCCCGGGGGATAGGTTTACCCGTGCGTTTTTGTGTATGCAGTATACAAACTTTTGCCGGGCGAGAGGTGGCAACGTGATTGATTTAGATTGGGCCTTTGTTATTCAGTTGATCAACTTTCTGATCCTGATGCTTGTGCTTAATATCTTTTTGTTTAAACCGATAAGGAAGGCGCTTGCCGAGCGGAGCAGCAAGATTGCTGCTGCCAAAACTCTTGCAGAGTCTGTGGAACTCGAACTTCAGGCAAAAATGGCCGATTACGAAGCACGTCTCAAGGCGATGAAGTCAGGTGCTTTCGATGAGCGTGGAGCACTGATTAAAGAGGCTCAGACAGAAGAGGCCGCAATTCTTGAAGCTGCGCGCAAGGATGCTACTGAACTGCTTTCAGCTATCAGGGAGCGAGTTGCACGGGAGGCAGCTGCTGCCCGCCTGATGCTTCAGGAGCAGGCAAAATCGCTTTCAGTTGATATCTGTGAAAAGGTTCTGGGGAGGAGCTTGTAATATGAAGCGCTGTAAGGGGATATCAAGCAGGCCGCTTGTTGGCACCGCAACAGTGGTGTTGGCCATTATTGCTCTGGCCGGATTCGCTTTTGCCTCCGGAAGTGGTGATGCAGCTCACGGTGCAGGTCATGGCGCTGCCCAGTGGAAGGATTTCTTCTGGCGCTGTATCGATTTTGCAGCGCTTATTCTCATAATTGTCTGGGGCGTTAAAAAAGCTGAAATGAAGAAGGCTCTTGCAGACCGCCAGGCAGGGATTGACAAGGCGCTCAGAGAGGCTGACGAAATCAGGAGTGCGTCAGAGAAGAAATTTGCCGAGTATAACGAGCGGCTAGCCCAGGCCAACAGGGAAGTGGAAGAGTTGCAAAAAACCATACGTGAAGAGGGACTTGCCGAGAAGCTGCGGATTGTTGCCGAGGCAGGTGTTTCTGCTGAAAAGATAAAGGCTCAGGCCAGGGATATGGCGGATCAAGAGGTTGCCAGAGCGCGCACAGAACTTCGTGAAGAAGCTTCCAGACTTGCTGTGCAGCTTGCCGAACAGACACTCAAGGGTGCTATCCGGGCCGATGATCAGGACAGGCTGGTTGGAGAATACCTTACCAAGGTGGTGGAATTACATTGAGCGCAAATGCAATTGCCAGGCGTTATGCCAAAGCCCTCGTGCAGCTCGCTGCGGACGAGGATGCAGTAGAAAAATATCAGGACGAGCTCTCGGGGATTGATGCACTGCTGGCCGGGAATCCCGAGCTCGGGTCACTTCTTTCGAACCCTGCCTACGGTATCGAAGACAAGCTGGAGATACTGAAAGAGATCTCGGAAAAGATGCTCCTTTCGGCAACTGTGAGAAACCTTGTCCTGCTACTTCAGGAGAGAAATCGCCTGACCTGTCTTCCTGCCATAGTCTCAACCTACAGCGTACTTGCAGATGAACTTTCAGGTGTTGTTCGCCCTGTAGTAACCTCGGCATTCCCTCTTGACGATAACAGGATAGCAGAAATTAAGAGTGTTCTGGAGAAGAGTACCGGCAAGAAGGTTATGCTCAGAATTGAAGTGGAACCGGCTCTTATAGGCGGCATGGTGACCAGGATCGGCGACAAGGTTCTGGATGGAAGTGTGAAAACAGAGTTAACAAGAATTGAAGATATATTACAGAAGGGGTGAGATGATCCTATGGAAATCAGAGCCGAAGAAATCAGCGAAATAATCAAGAAGCAGATCAAGGGTTACGGCAAGGGGGTCGAGGTTTCCGAGACCGGTACCATCATTTCGGTTGGTGATGGTATTGCCCGTATTCATGGTCTTGACAAGGCAATGGCAGGAGAGCTGCTGGAATTCCCGGGAGGGATTTTCGGGATGGTTCTCAATCTTGAAGAAGACAACGTGGGAGCCGCCATTCTCGGTGAAGACAACGAGAGAATCAAGGAGGGCTCAACTGTCAGGCGAACCGGCAAAATTGTCGAGGTTCCTGTCGGAGAGGCTCTTATCGGGCGTGTTGTTGATGCTATCGGTCAGCCTATCGACGGCAAGGGGCCGATCAATACCACTCAATTCAGCAAGGTGGAGATCAAGGCACCAGGTATTGTTCAGCGGAAATCGGTGCACCAGCCGATGCAGACCGGTCTCAAGGCGATTGACTCCATGGTTCCGATCGGGCGAGGTCAGCGGGAGCTGATTATCGGCGACCGTCAGACCGGCAAGACAGCCGTTGCCATGGATACAATCATCAACCAGAAGGGTGGCGATGTTATCTGTATTTATGTCGCTATCGGCCAGAAGCGCTCTACTGTCGCACAAGTTGTCAGCAAGCTCAAAGAGCACGGCGCAATGGATTACACCATTGTCGTTGCAGCTACTGCTTCCGAGCCAGCTCCACTTCAGTTCATCGCCCCTTACACCGGTGTTACCATGGGAGAGTTCTTCCGTGACAGCGGCAAGCATGCCCTGATCATATACGACGATACTCGGGGTCGATGCGCTGCAGGTTCGCCATCATCAGGCTCTGGGTGAGCACTGCGGAATGGCTCAGCAGCGCGCCATTGGGGG
>JANNRW010000228.1:0-2518 GCA_031401815.1 Geobacteraceae bacterium
TCACGGATATGAAATTGTTCGGGATCCTTCAGTTTCCTTACCGTATATTCCGATATCACAATCGGGATGCCATAGTTCTTTGTTATCCCTTCGATCCGGGAGGCGAGGTTCACGGTATCCCCTATAACGGTATTGTCCATCCTTGATTCAAATCCGATTGTGCCCAGGGTCATCCTGCCGGTATTGATGCCGATGCCGATATCTATTGCCGGCTGTCCGGACCTTATTCTCCCCTCGTTGTATTCAGAAAGTTTGCGCCTCATTCCAATGGCTGCCAAAACTGCATCGTTGGCGAACCCATCATGTATGCCGGGGAAAAGTGCCATTATCGCATCGCCGATATATTTGTCTATGAATCCGCCATTACCGGTTATTACCGGGCCTATACATTTGAGGTATTCATTCAGAAAGCGAAAGTTCTCTTGAGGGGTGAGCTTTTCAGAAATACTGGTGAATTGGCGAATGTCGGAAAAGAGTACCGAGAGTTCCTGCTCGGTGGCATCGCCCAGATTAACGTGCTCGACCTCTACCTTTCCGAGAAACATCAGAAACTCGTTAGGCACAAAGCGCCCAAAGGCAATATTCTTTCTCTGAATGGTTTCATAGCTTCTGGCGTTTTCTATACAGACAGCTGCCTGGCATGCCAGGGCCTTTGCAATCTCGATGAGGTCCTCGGTAAATCCTGCAATCTCCCCGGTCTCCGGGGCCATGGAGTTGATGAGTTGAAGCACCCCTATGACAATGCCTTCCCTATCGATCATCGGAAGCACGAGCATGGACTTTGTCTTGTAGCCTGTTGATTGATCGAAGCGCTTGGGACCGGTGAAGTCAAACTGATCGGATTTGTAAACGTCAGGTATGTTGACAATTTCCTTTTTAATGGCTGCATAGGCGGAGACATAATTTTCGTTCAGCTCCAGAGGGGGAAACATCGCTGGCTCACCGTCAATCGCCCCAAGGGAAATGTTCAAGGATCTGTTTTGCGATATTTTAAAATGAAGCAGGTCGTTCTCCAGAATATAAAGAGTTCCTCCATCAGCATTAGTTACGTCACGGGACTCTCTTACTATCATATCCAGAAGCCTGGACAGGCTTCTCTCGGACATAAGCGACGCCCCAACCTTGGTCAGCTTATCCACGGTAATTTTAAGGACATTGTTAAAAGTCTCAAGCTGTCTGGTTTTCACTGCAAGGTCTTCGGTCAAGAGCCGGTTGTTCCTCAGTACTTGCTGATTGTCGAGCGCCTTTTGTATAGAAATGAGGAGGACTTCTTCTGCGTCCTCGCTTTTCAGGACGTAATCGCTTGCACCGGATTTTATGGCCTCCACGGCTGCAGAAACATCGTACGAACCGCTAAGAATGATGAAAGGAATATCTCCGCCTTCTTGCCTGATTTTTTTAAGCAGCTCCAGACCTGACATGACAGGCATGATCATGTCGGAGACAATCAGTGTGTAGTCGTTATCATTTTTGAATTGCTCGTAGGCTTCCTGGCCGTCAGCGGCAGCATTCACTATATAACCGTGCGACATAAGCATTTCTGAGAGCATTTCCCTCACAAACGGTTCGTCATCCACGATCAGTATTTTCTGTTCTTTTTTTCTCATTATTTACCCCAATGTTTCATGCGGGTTAATGCCCTGTTGTCGGCTAAAGGTCGGGCTAACCATGCCAGCATATTAGTGCGCATTATTTCCTTGTTTCTAATAAATGTCAAAGGGTTTGCCAAGTCCGGTTGAGAATGTCTTGAGGTTTTTTGAATCGCCTCAAGCCTCAAGACATCCCTTCCCTGAATCGACGCCCTCTCACAAAATCCCGATCAGCCCATTAATGATGCTCTCGCAAAAAGTCTTTTCCCCCTCCCTTGACGGGAGGGGGTCAGGGGGTGGGTGAAGCTGCAACCGGCTGATATGCTGGCAACTTCCCCCCATCCCTAACCCTCCCCTTTAGGCCCTTTGGGTCCGCCAGGGGGGAGGGAACTTTTTTAGAGAATTTGCGAATGCATCAATTAATGCTAGTACAAGCTCGAAGCACCAATGCGCAAAGCGTGTAAATGTCTACTTGCTTGCAGGATTACATGTGTTATTGTTTTTAATGAGACTATTTCTCAAGCCTATGTGTTACAAGGCAAGAGAAATATAAATTCGACGGCCAAAGGTATCGGGAGTAATTTGTGCCACAATTCAAATCCATGTCTATTCGTAATAATATTATTGCCCTGATAATCGTCATGACGATTGTTCCATTCGTTTTCATGGTCTATTCGCTTGTTGTTGAGCGGAGTCTTCAGGTTAAGAAGGCCATCCACGAATCTGCCATTCATGCCGAACAGACAGCCAAGTTGATCAGCCAGATCACGGAGAGCTCAGAACTCTTGCTGAACATGCTGTCCCGGCTTCCAATAGTGCAGGCTGGTGACGGGAAAATAGCAAATGATTTTTTATTGGATCTGGTAAGTCAATACCCACAATTTTCAAGCCTCTTCTTTGTTGATAGAACAGGTCAACGTTGGGCCACA
>JANNRW010000229.1:0-3782 GCA_031401815.1 Geobacteraceae bacterium
TGGAGGTGGTGGGAGTCGAAGCATCGAACCCAAAATCCCGTAACTTAACGATTTTACTACATGCAAATTTACTAGTATTGTTACCGGTGTAGCAGTTGGTGTAGCAAAAGTGTAGCAGTTTTCTTATGTATCCAGCATTACTACTTCGATTACATTATTGCAAGAGCTATTTAATTCTTTAGGACTTAGGTTCTACTCCCAATATGGGAATACAACTGATACACTTACTTCATTCCAACGCTTCAATAGCCTCCACAAGTTTACTAGCACACAGATGAGCATATACCCTCTCTGTTATCAATACGCTAGAGTGTCCTAACAGGTCTCTTATTGCAGCTAATGGTGTGTTTTTGTTGAGTAATCTACTAGCAAAGGTATGTCTAGTAGCACAATGAATGACGAACTCGCTATCTCCTTCCAGCCCCATCTCTGCCCGTACCCACTGCCAGCTTCGTTCAACTTCATGTTTAGACAGTGTGAATGGTCTAATAGGGTTAACAAGCTGCCTAGGTAAGCATGTATTCTATTGTGTGCTTAGTTGGTGTTACTCCATGTTTACTGGCTGTTAGATAGCTGCGCAATATTCACTGGGATCATAGTCAGTTCCTGTGTTAGTACCCGGATTGTTTTGACTTGATGGAGGGTTTGATTTTTAGAATAGATTGACAAGAGTCCGTAGGTTGTCGGATTATTTGGACTCGGTTTAGAGGAAGGTTTTTTAAATTAATTTGGGCGGTGAGTTTTCGAGAACTCACCGCCCTTTTACTTTTTGGGGTGACTCCCCATACTACAAACGAGGTTCCATGATAGATTTTGTTGCTGTTCAACTCAAGGAGATTTTTGAGCAGGGTAAGGATTTTCAGTGGGTTCGCCCCGCAGCCTGTTTGAAATGCCACCATTACAAGGTTTGGGGCCATGGTTTCGTCCCTCGTTTTTTTGATGGCTTTGTTTTATGTCTGTACATGAAGTGCTATCGCTGCCCCGAGTGTCGTTGCGTTATGACGTCCCGTCCTGATACCCATTACACCCGGATTCGTTGCTGCAAAGAAACCATCCGCGCCTTGCTTGTTCTCCGCATAACAACAGGCCGCTGGCAACCTTCTTCCCTACCACCACCCCGTATGCGTCATTGGCTGGCGAACTTGGCTCGCCAAGCCATTGCCCACCTGACCGAGACTTGGAAGGAAGGGCTGATTGCCGCCTTTGACCGTTTACTGGCTATGGGGCACGTTCCGGTAAGTCGGCCCATCTAATCCAGCAATTGCGATCAGTACATAATCACCCCAGTGACCTCTGCCGCTGCTTTCCCCTTTCCCCTGATATATGGTCGGTCATCATCACCAATTATCAGAAAAGGAGTCACTTTATGACAGAAGACGAGAAGAAACAGGTGGCGGTATTCCGCTACGGCATCATTAACGAGTTTGTTGGTGGACGTAGGCTGGATCATGGAGAGCAGGAGCAGCTCTTGACGGAGAAGTGCGCCCACAGTTGGTTTATCCCCTTTTCCGGCAGAAGCCGTATCAGTCGCAGCACGCTCTTACGCTGGGTACGGATCTACTCAGGAAGCAGCAATAAACTCGAATCCCTTTACCCGAAGGACAGAAATGACAACGGTCAGGTGCGGGCTCTGGATGAAGATACCTGTTTGGCATTGGCTGATTTACGCCGCCAAATGCCGAAGTTGACAGTTGTAGAACTGATCAAACTCATGCACCAGCGGGATCTGGTGACCGTCGGTACCGTCCTGAACCTCAGTACTGTCTACCGTTTTCTACACAGCAACAATCTGATGACTAAAGAGCAGGGCGCTCCAACCGACCGGCGCAAGTTTGAGGCAGAGTTGCCCAATGATATGTGGCAAAGCGATGTCATGCACGGCCCGCATGTCACCTCTGGCTGCAAGCAGCACAAATGCTATCTGATCGCCTTTATCGACGACCATTCCCGCTTGATACCTCATGGGCAATTTTACCTCTCCGAAGCAGTAATTCCCTTTATGAAAGCCTTTGCTGCCGCCGTCTCCAAGCGGGGTCTCCCCAGAAAACTCTACGTCGATAACGGCTCGGCATTCCGCTCCCGCCAGCTTGAATATACAACTGCCGCATTAGGTATCGCCCTGATACATGCAAAGCCGTATCAGCCCCAAGGGAAGGGTAAGATCGAACGGTTCTTTAAAACCGTGCGAACGCAGTTCCTGCCCACCTTCAGCGGTACTACCCTGGAAGAGATAAACGCAGCCTTTGATGTCTGGCTTGGCGAGTATCATAGCCGGGAGCACAGCTCCACCAAACAAAGCCCATTCAAACGTTTTACCAACAAGATGGAGTGCCTGCGGGCGGCTCCGGACAACTTGCAAGACTACTTCCGCAAAACAGTGCGGCGCAGGGTCAACAAAGATCGCACAGTGGTTGTGGATTGCCACCTGTACGAGGCTCCGGTGGAATTGATTGGCAAGCGGGTGGAAATACTCTACTTCGAGGAGAGTCCGGAACAGGTGGAGATTCGCTGCGGGAGTACATCCTATGGGCTGCTCAGACAGGTTGATCTACACGTTAACAACCGGGTCAAGCGGGACAAAAACGGCCAGATAGAGCTCGTGGGTAAAAGCTCCGCTGCCAGCGGTCAGGTTGCCATCCCGGGCGAAAACGCCGGCATCAGCGGCCAGCTGTGGGAGCGTGCATGATGGATACGAGTTATCGACAGTTTTTTGCGCTTACGAAAGAACCCTTCGGCGCTGACATTCCCCGGAAGGACATCATGGTGACCAAAGCCTTGAGTGCTATGGAAGAACGTATCCATTATACGATACGCATGGGAGCGATTGCCCTGATCACCGGTGAGATCGGCAGCGGAAAATCAACATCGCTACGCTATGTGCTCGGTGGCTTGCACCCCTCAGAATACCGGATCATCTATGTTACCGCGTCATCAGGCTCTATCTTGGAGTTATATCGACAAATCCTCAATGAACTGGCAATAGATGTTACCAGCTCATCCAGATCTGCCATGACCAGAAAGATCAAACAGGAAGTACTTGATCTGACTCAAGGCAAGAAGATGAAGGTGGCCCTGATTATCGATGAGGCATCATTACTGCGCCTGGAGGTTTTTACCGAGTTGCATACACTGACTCAGTTTGAGCAGGATTCCAAGCCATATCTGCCGATCATACTGGCCGGACAGGCCAACCTGGTTGACAGCTTGCGCTACAGAAACTGTCTTCCACTGGCAAACCGGGTTGTGGCAAGAAGCCATCTTAAAGGTAGTGATCTGGAAACGATGGCTGCGTATCTTCGTCATCATCTTGCCATTGCCGGCGTAAACCGCATGATCTTCGATGATGCGGCCGTAACTGCGATTCATCAAGGTGCCGGAGGACTCTTCAGGAAAGCAAATCATCTGGCAAGAGGCGCTATCGTTGCGGCGGCCAGAACCGAATCCACCTTCGTGACGGCCGAGAATGTCCGGCTGGCTGCGACAGAACTACTCTAAACACAAGATCAGAGGGGTGAGTAAAATCACCCCGAATTCAAAAAGAGTGGGAATTGCATCAAGTGTTCAAAATAATCAGGGGATTGAAGGTCGTATAGATCGGAAATCAACAGCAGGTATCGCCAGTTACAGTTGCGGGTGAGGGCCTTATAGCCAATAGGTATACTGCTGAAAGCTTCTTTAGAAGGAAATTGTTTATGACTAAGGAATAAGACCGTAAACTTTGGAAATCGAAAAACTACAGGCACTCAGATCACTTTCAACTATTACAGTCGTGGGATAGTGAT
>JANNRW010000230.1:0-11627 GCA_031401815.1 Geobacteraceae bacterium
CATGATGGAGATGATGGAGACAGCCAATATACTGCGTTATGCAACACCAAAAAGTCTTGTGATACTGGATGAGATCGGGCGGGGGACATCTACTTTTGATGGAGTTTCCATTGCCTGGGGGGTTGCGGAATTCCTGCACGACAACAGGGAGCATAAAGCAAGAACTCTGTTTGCCACCCACTATCATGAGATGACCGAGCTTTCGGTAACACGCGAAGGGATTAAAAACTTTAATATTGCTGTGCGAGAGTGGAATGATCAGATTATTTTCCTTCGTAAAATCGTTCCCGGAGGGGCTTCTCACTCGTATGGCATCCAGGTTGCCAGACTTGCCGGTCTGCCGCTCATGGTTATAGACCGGGCAAAAGAGATTCTCCGCAATCTTGAAAAAGGTGAGTTTTCAGAAGAGGGTCTTCCACGAATCTCAAGGAGCAAACGGACTTCTCCGGCAGCTGTATCGCCCCAGTTGTCCCTTTTCGATGACGGCTCAACCCTGATAAAAGAGCGGCTTGCGCGTGTTGATGTCGCCTCGATTACCCCTCTGGAAGCGCTGAATCTGCTGGACGAACTCAAGAGGATGCTCTGATGGGAAGGCAAATACTCTGGATAATGCTGATCATCTTTTCCCTCACCTCCATGCAGTCGCTTGCTGAAGAGGGTGAGAGTGCAAATGTGAAAAAGACCAAGACAGTGAGTAAGTCAGTTAAAAGCAGCAAGGAAAGCATAAAGACGAAAAAAACTAAAAAGACCAAAAAGTCGAAAAAAACAAAAACACCAGGAAAAACCCGTCTGAAAAAGAGTGTCAAACCGGCTGTAGTTGCTATTCCCCAGCCTAAAATCCCTGACAAGCCTGCTTTGGTTACGGAAGTAAAATATTGGTCAACACCTGATTACACACGGATTGCTGTAACACTGGATCATGAAGCCCCATTTGAAAAACATGAGATTGCCAGGTCACCCGGTGCTTCAGTACTGAGTCGTATATATTTTGATATAAACGGTGCCAGGCTGGCACCGGGGGTTAAAGACATACCGATTGGGGATGGACTCCTCAAAAGCGCCAGGGCAGGGCAGTATAAGGCAGATACCGTGCGGATAGTCCTGGATGTCGAGAATATCAAGGACTACAAGATATTTACTTTTTCCGACCCGTTCAGAATCCTGGTTGATGTGAAAGGAGAACGTGCAGCCGGGATAAGTAATCTGTTGCCGACGATTCAGTCATCACCGCTTTTAACGGAATCAGTGGCCAGGGGGGAGCAAGGTTCGTTGCCGAAAGAGCAGCTGGCTCTTCACAAAGAGACGCAGCCGGTCAAATCCATTACAAGAACAGCAGTCAAGCCGGGGAAAATCAGGCGGATAGTGGTTGACCCCGGGCATGGCGGCAAAGATCCAGGGGCAGTTGGTCTATCAGGTCTTCAGGAAAAGGATATCGTGCTTTCAGTGTCGTTACTTCTGGCAAAAAAACTGAAGGAAGAGCTTGGCATAGATGCCGTGATGACAAGGTCAACCGACGTTTTTATCGAACTGCAGGAGCGAACAGCAATAGCCAATCAGGTTGGGGCTGACCTCTTTGTATCGATTCATGTAAATGCTGCGCTCAACCGGTCTGCATCCGGTATTGAGACCTATTATCTTAATCTGGCGAAAACCGAAAAAGCTGCTCAACTGGCAGCCAGAGAGAATGGCACATCACTTGAAAAAGTCAGCCTCTTGCAGGCTGTTCTTTTTGACCTGATGGCCAACTACAAGCTGAATGATTCAGCGCATCTGGCTGAAGAGGTGCAGAAATCGCTGCACAGAAAGCTTGAAAGTCGCAATCCTGGGGTAAAAAATCTGGGGGTCAAGCAGGGGCCGTTCTATGTGCTTGTCGGAGCAACAATGCCGAGCATACTGGTTGAAGCAGCTTTCATAAGTAATGAGAAAGAGGAAGCCAGGCTTAAAGAGCCTGATTTCCAGGAACAGGTGGCTGAGGGGATTCTGGACGGGATAATCTCCTATATATCTTCACTGAAGTAGAAAACATGCTCGTCCTTTCCAGGGAAACCAGTAGCACCTGGTTTTGTATTAGTAACATGAAAAGAGCCACTTTACATCGTGACCCTTTCCTTGCTACTTGCTGTTAATACTGCCAACGACCCACTGATACCATTGATGCTAGGAACCGCCACCATAAGCGTCAATCATGTCCCTGTTAGCATCATCAAGTTTTTCTCTCAAGAGTCTCAGCTCATCAGCAGTATAAACATCAGTTCCCTTTTTGAGTTCTCTTTCAATCCCGGTAATTTTACCCTGAACTGTTCCAACCCTGTCACATGGATTCGCAGCTACGATCAAGCATTGATCCTTATCATGCTCAAATGCTGGCTCAATGAATGGATTTACTGCTTCTTCTGCCATTACAGGCAATGCTGCTATCAGAAGAGTGGCAGATAACAGAGCGATTCTTTTCATAATATTTCTCATGGCCAACTCCTTTTCTAATTTATTTACTTCTTATGATTTCATAGTACACAGCTTCTTCGGGAATTGCAACTGAATATCATTATCAATACAAAATTTATTCATATCGTATAGTTCGCATGAGCAGCTTGAAAGAGTCCGACATGATGAACTCATTGCAGGGCTTTAGCGCAAACGGTTTTGTGCAGCAGCAAGGGTTGCCGGTGTTGCGAATTCATATAGCCAAAGAGTTTTGGTTCATGTAAATTCGAAACATTTCGCCCGTGATCCGGTAAGCAAGAGGATTTGATGGAATACACAATAGATCGATACTTCCCTGATGAAACACAGTCAGAAGGTGATGCAGGCAAAGCGACATTTGAAGAGAAACGCCCGCTTTATCTGGCTGCTTCACGCAGGTTCCTTTCTAATTATCGTCAAATAATAAGAGACCGGCACACTGCAGGTGCTTCCGGATTTGAAGTGGTCAAACTGCTTACCGGTATGACAGACACACTGATACTGAAACTCTACTCTTCGATAATGAGCGATCTTCAGGGAGAGTTGAGGTCTGCCGAGATCTCTATTATAGCTGTCGGTGGTTATGGTCGCGCAGAACTTAACCCTTTTTCCGATGTTGACCTGATGTTTCTTCATGCCGGGAAACAGCCGCAATTTATTGAAGAGATAGCCCAGAAACTGCTCTATTTCCTCTGGGATATGAAGCTGGATGTCGGTTTTTCAGTAAGGACGATAAGTGATTGCATTGAAATGGGTAAAAGCGATTCAACAATCAGAACCGCCATGCTTGACAGCCGCTTACTGGGGGGTAGCGAACCGCTTTTCAAGGAGTTCTGGAAGGCATTTTCAGGTCAGCTTCTGTCTCGAAGCAGTGATGCCTACATTCGTGACAAAATAGAGGAACTTGAAACCAGGCGCGGAAAATACGGATCTTCAGTCTATATTCTTGAGCCGAACATCAAGGAGAGTGAAGGGGGGCTCCGCGATATTCAGACAGCCATCTGGGTGGCAAAACTGAAATACAAGATAACCTCCATGAGGGAGCTTGTGATTAAAGGTGTTCTGTCGGAAGAAGAGCTGGAGGCATTTGAAGAGGCGAAAACATACCTATGGCGGCTGAGAAATGAGCTCCACTATCTGACCGGGAGGAAAAACGACCAGATAACTTTTGAAGCCCAGATTGGTCTGGCAGCTTTTTGCGGCTTCCAGAACCAGGGCAAATCTCTTGCTGTAGAAGAGTTCATGCGAGATTATTACCTGAATGCCAACAAAATAGAGCACCTTTCCGCATCTCTGGTCTCCAGATGCAGGCGCCGTGATGAAAGCCCAGGCAAAATCCTGGGGTACTTTATCAGGAGGCCTCTGGGAGACGGGTTTTACGTCATCAGGGGAGAGCTGGTTGTTCCTGATGAGACTGTTCTGGAGAAAGATCCTGTTCTGCTGATCAAAATATTCGAGCAGGCTCAAAAGCAGGGTGTGAAGCTTGCTGTGGAGACCAAGTCACTTGTCAGACGCTCTCTGGCTCTTGTCAACGACAAGTTCCGCAGGAGCAGAGAGGTCAACGAATCTTTTTTCAATATTCTCCGCGCTGATAAAGGTGTTGTAGAGATACTCAAGCAGATGCATCATCTTGAGTTCCTGAATCGGTTCATACCCGAATTTGAGCGGATATACTGCAAGGTGCAGCACGATCTTTATCATGTTTTTACAGTTGATATCCATTCACTCTTCTGTGTTGAGGAGATTGTTGCCTTGTGGCAGGGGGCGCACGAGGCGGAACTGCCAGAACTGACAGCAGTCGCCAGAGGTGTGGAAAAGAGGGAGTTACTTCTGCTGGCTGTTCTGTTGCATGACATAGGTAAAGGGGAGGGGGGTGGACATGCAGAAAAAGGGGCACAACTCTGCCGTACAATTGCCCGTCGAATGGGTCTTTCGAAAGAAGATAGCGAGCGGCTGGAGTTTCTCGTACGCCAGCATCTTCTTTTTGCCCATATTGCACAACGTCGCGATCTGCACGATGAGCGGATGATCATTGATTTCGCCAGACAGATGGAGAGCAGCGAGAATCTTGTCATGCTCTATCTTCTTACCTATGCAGATGTAAAAGGGGTTGGCCCTGATGTCTGGAACGACTGGAAGAAGATGCTTTTCAGGGAGCTATTCGAAAAAACCTATCAGGTGCTTGAGCGTGGAGATTTCAGACTTGAAGCAAGCAGCGAGAGGGTCAAGGCAGTTCGACGCAGAGTCATGTCAATTCTGGAAAACGAGTATTCCCAGCAGGATATAATGCATGAACTCAAGGCTCTCACGACTCGCCATACTCTTTCACATACACCGGAAGAGCTGGCCGGGCATCTCAGGATTCTTCTCAGACTGGAAAAGGAGCCGCTGATAATCGACTTGAGCCACTTCAACGAGCAGGGGTTTTCCATCTATACGATAGCCATTCCTGATTTGCCGGCACTCTTTGCCAGGATTACCGGGGTGATGGCGGCAAATGGCATTAATATCCTCGGTGCCCAGATTCATACAAGCAGTAATGGCAAAGCTCTCGATATTCTTCAGGTCAATTCACCTCAGGGATTCGCCATTACTGACGAGAACAGATGGACACGTGTTAACGATGACATGCGCTCTGTCCTTTCAGGAAAGGTGAAGGTTCAGACTCTTGTTGAAAAGCGCCGCCAGGTCAATGTGCTGGCCGGAAAAACCAAGCCACGCTTTCCGACCAGAGTTGAGATAGATAATGAAGTTTCGGTTGACTATACGGTTGTCGACATTTATACGCATGACACAGTTGGTCTTCTATACAGGATTGCCCATACTTTGAGTGAGCTTGGTCTTTATATAGGTGTTGCCAAAATATCCACAAAAGTTGATCAGGTGGCTGATGTTTTTTATGTGCGGGACATATTCGGTCACAAGATAACTGTTGAAGAAAAGCTTGTTGAAATAAGGGCTCGGCTGTTGGCGGCCATAGATCAATGAACGATTATCTTGATCTTTTTCTGTCATATCTCGTTGTTGAGAAGGGATTGACAAAAAATACCATTGAGGCATACAGTCGCGATGTAGGCGGGTATCTGACTTTTCTGGAAAAGTCAGATCGTCTGGTTGTTTCTGATATAAGACCCTCTGATGTTGCTGCCTTTATAGCCTGGCTGAAAGAGTCGGGGCTTGCTCCACGCAGTCGCGCAAGAGCACTCTCCGCAGTCCGGATGTTTCACCGCTTTCTGCTGGTAGAGAGTTATGCGACGAATAATCCTACTGCGATAATAGAGTCTCCACGACTGCTTGGCAAACTCCCGGAGATACTTGGTGCAAAAGAGGTGGAGACTCTGTTGAAAGCCTCGTCCGGTGATGAAGCAACAGATTCAAGGGATTGCGCAATGCTGGAACTGCTTTATGCTACTGGACTCAGGGTCTCTGAACTCGTCTCACTGAAAATTACCGATCTGAACCTTGTTGCAGGCTATCTGATTGCTACGGGCAAAGGCGAAAAAGAGCGACTGGTTCCGATTGGCGAATGTGCCAGAAATGCCGTTTCAGAGTATATGTCATCAACCAGAGTCCGGCAGGATCGAAAAAGTGAAAACCGCTTTCTTTTTCTTACCAGGCTGGGCGACAGAATGACACGTCAGTCTTTCTGGAACATTATCAAGAAAAGGGCGCTTGCTGCCGGAATTAACAAGAAAATATCTCCGCATACGTTGCGCCATTCATTTGCAACACATCTTCTTGAAAACGGAGCAGATCTTCGCAGTGTACAACTGATGCTGGGTCATGCTGATCTGGCCACAACACAGATCTATACGCACATTACAAGGGAGCGGCTCAAAAGGATACATCAGGAGATACATCCCAGAGGGTAAGGCTCGAAAGGCGGAAGGTCAGAGGGGCGGAAGGTCGGAAGGTTAGAAGGTCGGAAGGTCGGAAGGTTAGAAGGTCAGCTGACCCTCCGACCCTCCAGTCTTCCGACCCTCCAGTCCTCCGACCCTCCAGTCTTCCGACCCTCCAGTCCTCCGACCCTCAAAAGGAAGAAAGGAACCAATAGATGAAATACATAGTTCTTCTCGGAGACGGCATGTCTGACGAGAAAATGGATCAACTGGGGGGTAAGACCCCTCTACAGGTTGCCAACACTCCCAATATGGATTACATGGCCAAACGTGGCAGACTAGGTCTTGCCAGAACAGTTCCGGAAGGGCTTCCGCCTGGAAGTGATGTTGCCAATCTCTCTGTTTTCGGTTACGACCCGCGTAGCTGCTACACCGGGCGTTCACCTCTGGAAGCTGCCAGTATGGGGGTTGAGCTTGGGTCAGAAGATGTTGCATTCAGGATAAACCTGGTAAATCTGGAAGCTCGTGGCGGCAGACTGCTGATGAAGGATTACTCTGCCGGGCATATCAGCACTGCTGAAGGGCGTGAACTTGTAGAGGCGCTTCAGGTGCAGCTTGGCTGCGATGAGTTTCAGTTTTATCCGGGAATCAGTTATCGGCATTTATTGGTATGGCGAGGGGGGAGTGAGCAGATTACCGCAACTCCGCCGCACGATATTACCGGGGCACCGATTCTTGAATTTCTTCCCCAAGGGGAAGGGGCTGACAAGCTCATTGCTTTAATGAACAGTTCCCAGTTGCTGTTTCACAATCACCCGCAGTTTCGCCGCAGGGTAGACGCCGGTAAAATACCGGCAAACTCCATATGGCTCTGGGGGCAGGGGAAGGCACCGAGCATGCAGAGTTATCAGGAGAAATTTGCCTTGTCAGGTGCCGTGATATCAGCTGTTGACCTGATTCGCGGTATCGGGGTTTATGCCGGGCTGGATATTGTCAAGGTCGAAGGCGCTACCGGCTATATCGATACCAATTACAAGGGGAAAGCTGACGCTGCACTGAAGTCGCTGGAGAAGTCCGATTTTGTCTATCTCCACGTAGAAGCGCCTGATGAGGCTTCACACATCGGTAATCTTGAGCACAAGCTGAAGGCGATTGAAGATTTTGATGCCCTGATAGTCGGCCCGGTTATGGAGGGGGTAAAAAAATATGGTGATTACAGAATCCTCTGTACCCCTGATCATCCGACACCACTTGCCCGTATGACCCATACGTCAGATCCTGTCCCTTTTATCATTTTTGGAGGCGAGGATATTGTGCAGGGTGGAGTAGCAGGATATGACGAAGAGTCTGCCAATAAGACGGGATTTGTTGTGGAAGAAGGGTTCAGGCTGATGGAGATACTGCTTGAGCGACAGTGATGATATGGCAAAAAACATCTCCATAATTCTTGTAGAACCACAGAGCCCAGGTAATGTCGGAATGGTCTGCCGGGCTATGAAAAATATGGGGCTTTCAAATCTCCGTCTCGTCAATCCCTGCCAGATCGATCATCCGGAAGCATTGAAGTTTGCTGTTTCAGCCAGAGATCTGCTGGAAAATGCGGTTTTATTCTCTTCACTTGAGGAGGCACTTGCTGATATTTCATTGTCAGTTGCCACTACCCGCAGGCATGGCAAATACCGTCAGGAGATCTGGAGCCCACGGGAGATTGTCGCAAAGATCGTTGCAGATAACGGGAAAAACCTTGCTGCGCTTGTGTTCGGGCGAGAGGATAGCGGACTCACTACTGAAGAGGTTGCTCTTTGCCGCTGGCAGGCAACAATTCCAACATCGGCAGAGTATGGTTCTCTAAATCTTGCGCAGTCAGTCCTTATCTTCTGTTATGAACTCTTTGGCGGGTTGTCTGTTCCATCAGTGATCGACAGCCGTGAGTCTGCACCCGGAGTGCTGCTTGAGTCGATGTATGACCAGATGGAGCGAGTGCTCCTTAAAATAGGTTTTCTCAATCCTGAAAACCCGGCGCATCTGATGCGGAGCTTTCGCCGGATTTTTTCCCGGTCAGAGCTTGATGAACGTGAAGTTGCCATTATTCGGGGGATGCTCTCACAAATAGATTGGGCTGCCGGAAATTTTAAAGGGAAAAAGGGGCGATAGTGAAAGCTGACTGGCTGGGGATGACTGCCGGATTTATAACCACCGCAGCTATTATTCCACAACTTGTCCGCACCTGGCGGACAAAGCATGCAACGGATATTTCCATCTGGCAGCCTCTATTGCTGCTTTTTGGCTTGACTCTCTGGCTTGCATACGGAATTGTCCTTGATGATCTGCCGCTCATTGCGGCCAACTCCTTTTCGCTGCTCTGCTATCTGATTCTGATAGGGATGAAGGTTTATTATGATAGAAGGCGCTGAGGGCTGGAGGGTCGGAAGGTCGGAGGGTCGGAAGGTCGGAGGGTCAGAGGGTCAGAGGGTCAGATGGTCAGAGGGTCAGAGGGTCAGAGGGTCGGAAGGTCGGAAGGTCGGAAGGTCAGAAGGTCGGAGGGTTGGCCGGTCTTCCGACCTTCCAGTCTTCCGACCCTCCAGCCCTCCGGGCTGTTAACGTGGTCTGATGATCAGTCCATTGTGTCTGGGCCAGAAAGGTTCATAACCGTAACCGTAAAAGTAAGGGTTGTACTGCTGGTAGGGTGGAGGATTCAGATAAGCCCTGTCAGGAGCGCCTTGCACGAGATGCAGCTCCCTTATTGCGATTACCGGATAAGAATAATCCATGTCATCAAGCCTCAAAGTTATTTTCCCTTTTATCTCGCCTACAAGAGTAATCAGCATACCCTTCTGGAAGATCATGTCATCCAGATAATCACTGCTTGTTGCGAGAAATCTGCCATTTGAAACCATCGACTCTTCAGGGATACCGTTGTCATCCAGACTGAACTGTACGATTTCGATCCGGGAGCCGTCAATACTGTTCCTGACCCCTGCAATCCGCCCGCCGAGCATTACATGCTTGCCGATATAGCTTTCAGGACTTTCTCTCAAGCGGGAAAACTTTACGTCAGTATCGACCAGTTTGCGGGACTGTTCGCTGATAATCGTTGCACAGCCGGTTAGAAGTGCAACAGCAGCAAATACCATATAAAAAAATGTTTTCATGATCTCCTCCGGAAGATTGCATCATTTTCAAACTATAGCAGGAAAAAGTAGTTTTTGCTGGTAATGTTGGAAGAGCGGAAGGTCGGAGGGCTGGAAGGCTGGAAGGCTGGAAGGTCGGCCAACCCTCTGACCCTCTGACCCTCTGACCTTCCGACCCTCGGTTCATATTGCTTGACGCTTGATGCCGGATTATTGTATCTAATAAAGTCCAATTTAATCAGGAATAGCGTGCTATCTTCTCAGAAGGGATATATTCAGCTGATGGAAAAAAGAGCAAAAATCTTTGTCGCAGGCTCCGGAGGGCTCGTTGGTTCAGCTATTGTACGTGCGCTGGAGGGAGCCGGTTATACAAATCTGTTATTGCCCGAGATTGACCAGCTTGATCTGACTAGTCAGGAGGCTGTAGCTGCATTTTTTAAACGGGAGCGCCCGGAATATATCTTTCTTGCTGCGGCAAAAGTAGGCGGTATTCACGCAAATAACAGCTTTCCGGCAGAGTTTATCCATATAAACCTGATGATCCAGAACAATGTGATTCACCATGCATGGCTAAATGGAGCCAAGCGGCTCCTTTTTCTCGGCTCTTCCTGTATTTATCCCCGGTTGGCACCACAACCTATGAAGGAAGAGCATCTTTTGACCGGACTACTTGAGCCGACCAATGAGTCTTATGCCATTGCCAAGATTGCCGGTATAAAGATGTGCGAAGCCTACAACCGGCAGTATGGCACACAGTTTATTGCTGCAATGCCGACAAATCTGTATGGCCCCGGAGATAATTTCCATCCGGAAAACAGTCATGTTCTGCCTGCGCTTATTCGCCGCTTCCATGAAGCACGTGAACAGGGGCTTGATGAAGTGGTTGTCTGGGGGAGTGGTGCTCCAAGACGCGAGCTTCTTTATGTTGATGATATGGCGGCTGGCTGTCTGCATCTGATGCAGCTGGAGGATCAACTGCTGATTCCGGAACTGCTCAGTTATCCAAAGCCATGTTTTGTAAATCTCGGAACAGGTCTTGACGCCTCGATCAGGGAGCTTGCAGAGACTGTTCGGGAGGTGACCGGATTTTCAGGGTCTATAGAATTTGATAGATCAAAGCCTGATGGCACGCCACAAAAGCTTCAGAATGTCACCCGGATGAAGGCACTTGGCTGGGAGGCAGGAACAGCTCTTCGCGAAGGCATAATAAAAACTTACGAATGGTTCATAAATAATCAGGACAGCTTTCGGGCTTGACAAGGGAGTATTAAGATGAAGAAAGCGTTAGTTACCGGGATTACCGGTCAGGATGGTTCCTATCTGGCAGAGTTGCTTCTGTCAAAGGGTTACGAGGTCCACGGCATGATCCGGAGATCCTCATCGTTTAACACCGGACGGATTAATCACATTTATCGGGATCCTCATGAAAAGGATGTGCGGCTTTTTCTCCATTACGGAGATCTGAATGACGCCAGTTCAATCAACACGCTTTTACGTAACATCCAGCCGGAGGAGATTTATAACCTCGGAGCCCAGAGCCATGTCAGGGTATCTTTTGACGTGCCGGAGTACACCGGAGAGGTTGATGCCCTCGGGACTGTCAGGATACTGGAAGCGATTCGTGAAACCGAACTCAAGACCAGATTCTACCAGGCTTCATCTTCAGAGCTTTACGGAAAAGTGGTGGAGACCCCGCAGAAGGAGACGACCCCGTTCTACCCCCGCTCTCCATATGCCTGCGCCAAGGCTTACGCCTTCTACATAACGCAGAACTACCGGGAAAGTTATGATATGTATGCCTGTAATGGCATTCTTTTCAATCATGAATCGCCACGTCGCGGCGAAACATTCGTGACCCGGAAGATCACCCGTGCTGCTGCCCGGATCAAACTCGGGACGCAGAGCTGTCTCTATCTTGGCAATCTTGATGCAAAACGCGACTGGGGCTTTGCCGGAGATTATGTTGAAGCAATGTGGCTGATGCTGCAGCAGGAAAAGGCGGATGACTATGTTATTGCTACCGGTGAAACCTGGATGGTGAGGACTTTTGCAGAGATGGTTTTCGAGCGTCTTGGCATGCCGCTTGAGTGGCAGGGCTCAGGTGTTGCAGAGAAAGGGATTGACCGGAACAGCGGCAAGCTGCTCATCCAGATCGATCCGAAATATTTCCGTCCTACAGAGGTTGATCTTCTCC
>JANNRW010000231.1:0-9614 GCA_031401815.1 Geobacteraceae bacterium
CCCGTCAAGGGAGGGGAGGCAAAATGCAAAGAGCTAATCGGACAACGCTGAATAAAAAGAGGTTCATGCATAACTCCTAAAATAAGCTATAATCAGATTCTGTAGAGTTGAACAGCAAAGATTGCAAGGATTTCAAAATGCCGCACTTGAATCTGAAAACAAAGATGAGCCTTGTTGTCTCCCTGCTTGCGGCTGCCGGACTGTCGCTTATGACATTAGCGGCAACGTGGTATTTCGAGAAACAGTTCAAAGAGACGATTTCCCGGCAGCAATACACCATGATCTCAGCCATGGCAGAGGAAATTGACAGCAAGGTTCGAACTGCACAGACCGAACTTGTTACTGTTGCAAGCACACTAAGATCTGAATTTCTGAGCGATTCCGAAAGGGCACAACAGTTTCTGGAAAACCGGCCCGATACAGCAGCAATATTTGACAGCGGCGTTTTTGTCTTTTTATCTTCAGGTGAACTAATTGCGGCTCACCCTATGGAACGGCAACTGATTGGTAAAAATTACGCTTACCGCGATTATATCAAGAAAACAGTTGAAACCGGAAAACCACAGATATCACAGCCCTTTTTGTCAACCCAGAAAAGCGGGCATCCAATAATAATGTTCACCGCCCCTGTCTTTGACGTCAAGGGGAGAATCAGCATGATCCTGGCTGGCAGCCTGGATCTGATGAAAGACAACTTTCTTGGGAAGCTCGCGACAGTAAAACTGGGAGAAACAGGATATCTTTATCTCTATAATACAGAAAGAACAATAATAGTTCATCCGGACAGAACAAGAATCCTCAAACAGGATGTGCCACAAGGGGCGAACAGGCTTTTCGATTTGGCGATAAAAGGCTTTGAAGGTACTGGTGAGACAGTAAATTCGAGAGGGCTCTCCCTGCTTAGCAGCTTCAAGCGATTACAGACTACCAACTGGATACTGGCAGCCAATTATCCGCAGAGTGAAGCTTATGCCCCGATTTCCAGGGTCAAGGGGTATCTGCTGGCCGTATTTGTAATGATGCTGCTGCTGTTTATTCTGGTGACCTGGGGATTCATGCGTTATCTGACCGCTCCGCTGTTACACTTTACCCGACACGTTGAACAGATTACAGGCAGTCCGGATCAGCTGGAACCTATACCGGTCAGATCACAGGATGAAATCGGGACGCTGGCAGAAGCATTCAACCGGATGATAGCCGAGGTGAACCGGCAAAAGGGGGCGGTTCTGGAGCAAAAGGAGTTCAGTGCAAATCTGCTCCAGTTTTCCGCAGTCCCTACCTTTGTCCTGGACAGCAGCCATCGGGTGATAGTCTGGAACTCTGCCTGTGAGGAGTTGACCGGCGTTAAGGCAACAGAGATCATCGGAACTACGAATCAATGGAAACCTTTTTATAATGCAGAACGCTCCGTGCTCGCAGATGTAGTTCTCAAAAACAGTCTTGATTCGCTCTCCTCTCTCTATGGTACTTTCAGCCGCTCTTCACTCTTTCCTGAAGTGCTGCAAGCCGAAGGGTGGTATGCATCACTCAACGGCAAGGAGAGGTATATATTCTTCGATGCTGCCCCGATCCGTAATGCAGAAGGAGTGGTCATTGCTGCGATAGAAACCTTGCAGGATATCACTGTACGCAAGAGGACTGAAGAGTCATTGCGAAAGCTGACACTTGCCATTGACCAGACTCCGACAACTGTCATGATCACAAACCGGGAAGGGATCATCGAATATGTAAATCCTTACTTTACAAAGGTGACCGGATTTTCGGCGGAAGAGGCGATTGGTCAAAGCCCTCGAATAGTCAACTCAGGTTGCCATACACCGGAGTTTTACAAGGAGATGTGGGAGACTATTCTTGAAGGGCATACTTGGCATGGCGAATTCAGGAACAAAAAAAAGGATGGGACTCTCTACTGGGAGGCCACAACAATTGCCCCTGTCAATAATGCTTCAGGTGAAATCACTCACTTTGTCTGCGTAAAGGAGGATATAAGCGAGCGGAAATGGTCGGAAGAGGAGTTGAAGAAAAGTGATGAACAGATCCGCCTTCTGCTCGAATCAACTGCCGAAGCGATCTATGGTGTCAATCTGCTCGGAAGATGCACTTTTGCCAACCTGTCATGCGCCAGGCTTCTTGGCTACAATCACCCGGACGAGCTCCTGGGGCAGAACATACATGCCCTTATTCATCACACACGTCCGGATGGTACACCCTATCCTTCACAAGAGTGTCCGATGTACAAATCCATTCGCCTTGAGAGAGGTTTTCATGTTGACAATGAACTCCTCTGGCGAGCCGATGGCACCGGCTTCCCGGCAGAGTACTGGTCGTATCCCCAGAGGAGCGGTGACAAGGTTGTCGGGGCAGTTGTGACTTTTTTCGATATAACGGAGCGCAAACAGGCAGAAGAGCAGCTGCGCCAGGCCAAGACCACAGCCGAGGCGGCTACTCGAGCGAAAAGTGAATTCTTGGCCAACATGAGCCACGAAATCCGGACACCGATGAATGCTGCTCTGGGGATGCTCTACCTGCTACAACAGACGCCGCTTTCTGACAAACAGAAAAATTATCTCTCCAAGG
The DNA here is from genome assembly GCA_031401815.1 of Geobacteraceae bacterium. Taxonomy (GTDB): domain Bacteria; phylum Desulfobacterota; class Desulfuromonadia; order Geobacterales; family DSM-12255; genus JANNRW01. The sequence continues at coordinate 2,578 of JANNRW010000231.1, forward strand.
CTCAGACCGCTTCAAACTCTCTTCTCAGGGTGATCAACGATATTCTGGATTTTTCAAAAATCGAAGCTGGAAAGCTGGAGATGGACTCAGTGTCATTTCGCCTCTCCACTGTACTTGGTAACGCCGGTGACGTGGCGATGGCCACTATCAAGGATAAGCCGGTTGAGCTTCTGTTTACTACGAGCCCGGAGGTTCCGGACAATCTGACAGGTGATCCGCTCCGGCTGGGGCAGGTGCTTGTCAATCTTATTAACAATGCCATCAAGTTCACTGAAAAGGGGAAAGTCATCATTAATGTCGAGCGGATGGTGTATTGTGAAAATGAGGTGGAGCTCTGTTTTTCGGTACATGACAGTGGTATCGGCATGACGCCGGAGCAGCAGGGGAAACTCTTTAAACCCTTTACCCAGGCTGATACGTCAACAACCCGCAAATACGGCGGGACAGGGCTCGGACTTGCGATCAGCAAGCAGCTGGTCGAGCATATGGGCGGAGATATTCGGGTGACAAGCGAGCCGGGAAAAGGGAGCACGTTCAGCTTTACTGCCAATTTCGGCTGCCACCTGGAAGAAGAGACTCAATTTTCTCCTGCTGCGTCTGATAGAGATAATCTTGTTGAATTCGCCAAGTCGCCTCTCCTCTCTGAAAGCTTTGCCAATGTCTCCATTTTACTGGTAGAGGATAATCTCACCAATCAGGAGGTGGCCAGAGAGATCTTCGAAGGGCGGGGGATCAAGGTCGATATTGCCGGAAACGGTGCCGAGGCGGTGGAAAAGGTTATCGTCTCCGGAATAACTTACGATGCAGTATTCATGGACGTGCAGATGCCGGTAATGGACGGGCTGGAAGCGACCCGGCGGATACGTGCCGTAAAAAGGTTTGATGCCTTGCCGATCATTGCCATGACCGCAAGTGCCATGAGCAGTGACCGTGAGCTCTGTGTCAAGGCAGGGATGAACGATCAGGTAACAAAACCTATTGATGTGCCGGAACTGTTTGAAGTGCTGCACAAGTGGGTCAGATTCCAGATCCCTGTATCAGCAGGAGCAGATGAAGCAGTCGAAACGACAACTGAAGTTGACAACATATCCGGCATTGACATGCAGCAGGCTGTCAAGAGACTCGGGAGCGTTGCATTTCTTAAAAAGCTGCTGATATCTTTCCGGAAAGAGAACCTTGAATCAATGTATAATATTCGTAATGCCATTGCCGATGGAGATGTTCAGATGGCCAGGCGGATCATTCACACTATAAAGGGGGTGGGGGGGAATCTGAGTGCCAATGAGCTGAGCCGCTCGGCTCTTGCTCTGGAAGAGGCGATCAGTAGTGGGGACGCGGATATTCTGGACTCAGTGCTTGAACTGTTTGAAGCGAAGCTGCGGGAGGTGCTTGAATCGATTCACATTATGGAGGGGGCAAAAGCTGAATCTGTCGAAAAATCAGATGAACTTGCCTCTGAAATGCCTGATATTGATATTGAGCGAATTTCCGCTCTCTCCAGAGAGCTGTCCACCCTTCTCAAAGCGAACAATATGACTGCTCTGGGTGTCTGGGAGCAGATGAAACCTCTGCTTGCGGGTGTGAACAGGGAGAGGCTGGATGTTGCAATTAACAGCCTCAATTTCGAAAATGCCGGCAACATTCTCAAAGCAGTTGCTGAAGCCCTTGAGATAGATTTATGACCTCTGAAATCGCAATCGACAATAGCCGGTATAAAATTCTTATTATTGATGATACTCCGGATAATATCCAGGTATTGAATGAATTTCTCCGGCAAGATTACGATATCTTTTTTGCCACCAATGGTCCTGACGGTATAAGGATTGCCCGGCAGGAGCTTCCTGATCTGATTCTTCTGGATATCATGATGCCCGGGATGGACGGGTACAAGGTATGCTCAAAGATCAAGACCGATCCGCATACATCCAGGATACCTGTAATATTCATCACTGCCATGAGTAATCAGGAAGATGAGGCAAGAGGGCTTGATTCCGGGGCGATCGATTACATAACTAAACCGGTCAGCCCGCCGATTGTAAAGGCACGTATCAAGAATCATCTGGAGCTGAAACATCACCGCGACATACTGGAACAGCTGACAATTGAACTCGACAGGAAAAATCGTGAGCTCAATAACCTTGCGAGAAAAGACGCACTTACAGGGCTGGCAAATCGCCGCTATTTCAACGAGGTTCTCGATTCTGAAATCAGCCGCGCAAATCGTTCCCATCAGTTACTGTCGCTGATTCTTTGCGACGTGGACTTTTTCAAAAACTTCAACGACAATTACGGACATGTGGCTGGTGACAGCTGCCTGCAGATCATAGGTCAGATCCTGATCCATGAGTTCAAGCGGGCAAGTGACCTTCCTGCGCGTTACGGGGGTGAGGAGTTCGCAGTGATTCTTCCAGATATACCCCCTGGCAGTGCAGGAGAATTTGCTGAAAAACTTCGGCTGAGAATGATAGCTCAGGCAATTCCGCACGAATATTCAAAAGTGGCAAAGTGTGTAACCTTGAGCTTTGGAGTAGTGGAGGCGCTGCCAACAAGAGAGCGAAATGCTGCATGGTACATAAACGAGGCGGATCTCGCGCTGTATCGAGCAAAAAACAGCGGCAGGAATCAGGTTGTCAAGGTTGAATACCCGTAATATCCGAGCTGTTTTTATATTTGCGAGCAAGAGAGGTTGTGAAATAGTCCTTGACTTGCTGACAGGCTATAAGGTATTTTTCAATGCTCGGAATAATTTACAATAAAGGTGGTGAGTCATATTATGTACGCAGTAGTAAGAACCGGAGGGAAGCAGTATAAAGTTTCCGTTGGCGACTTTTTGAAAGTCGAGAAAATCGAAGGCGCAGTGGGTGATGCCATTACGCTGGAAGAGATCCTGATGGTTGGCGGCGATACGGTAAAAATCGGAACACCGTTAGTGCCCAGCGCCTCTATAGTCGGCAAAATTGTCGAACAGGGCAAAGACAAGAAGATTCTCGTCTTCAAGTCCAAGCGCCGGAAAAATTCCCGTAAGCTTAACGGGCACCGCCAACTCAGGACTGTCCTCAAAATAGAGTCTATCAACGCGTAAATGCAGTAACCGGTAACTACCAGGTGGTTTTCGGAAACAAGCAGGAGGTTAACAGAAATGGCACATAAGAAAGGGGTCGGGAGCTCCAGAAACGGCCGCGATTCAGACGGTCAGCGACTCGGCTGCAAAAAATTCGGTGGCGAGACGGTACGCGCCGGCAACATTATCTATCGTCAGCACGGCACCAGTATTCACCCTGGCAATAATGTCGGCTGCGGCAAGGACTACACACTTTTCTCACTGATTGATGGAATTGTCAAATTTGAGAGAATGGGGCGTGAGCGGAAGAAAGTTTCCGTCTATCCGGCAAACTAGTAAAGTACAAGCGCTTTAACTTTCAGGCAGAAGCCTGGAGCCTGTAACGGCTCCGGGCTTTTGTCGTTATTATCACCGGATAAATAATTATGAGTTTTATCGATGAAGCAAAAATAATTGCCAGTGCCGGCGATGGAGGAGCAGGGTGTGTCTCCTTCCGCAGGGAGAAATTTATCCCGCTTGGAGGCCCCAGCGGGGGGGATGGCGGAAAAGGTGGCGATCTCATCCTTGAAGTCTCTCCCAACCTCTCAACCCTGTATGATCTCCGTCTTCATCCCCATCAGAGAGCAGAGCGGGGAAAAAACGGCATGGGAAGCGACCGGCACGGGGCAGGCGGTGAGGATCTTGTCATTACCGTCCCCCTCGGAACGCTTGTAAAAGATGCTGAATCAGGCGATCTGCTTGCTGACATGGCTGAACCCGGAAAGAGACTGATTCTGCTGAAAGGGGGGCGTGGCGGTCAGGGGAATGCCAGATTCGCCACCTCTACAAACAAGGCTCCCAAGTTCGCCCAGCCGGGCGAGCCAGGCGAAGAGCTGACCATAAGGCTGGAGTTGAAGCTTATGGCAGACGTTGGCCTGCTAGGGTTTCCCAGTGTTGGCAAATCATCTCTGATCACTAAAGTTTCCGCTGCCCGTCCGAAAATAGCAGAGTACCCTTTTACCACTCTTAAACCGCATCTGGGTGTTGTCGAATATAAAAATTACCGCTCTTTTGTCATGGCTGATATCCCCGGTATTATCGAAGGTGCCCACGATGGTGCCGGTCTGGGACACCGATTCCTGCGACATGTCGAACGAACCCGCATCCTGCTCCACCTGCTTGACCCTTGCCGCACACACGACTCTGATCCGCTCAGGGATTTCGAGACCCTCAATAATGAACTGGCTCTTTATAATCCGGAACTTGCCGAAAAACCGCAAATTATAGTTATAAACAAGATTGATCTTCCGGATGTTCAGGCGCTTCTGCCTGAAGTTATCCCCTATTTTACGAATCTGGGATTAAAGGTCTTTCCGATTTCTGCGGCTACAGGTGAAGGGATTCCGGCTCTGCTTGACGAGATTGCGAAAGTTATCTGGTAATTCATGCAAAACAGAGTACGCAGCTCCGGTTATCCGGAGGTCTGATTTGCTATTACTCAGCTTAAATGCTATATGAGTAGGGACGAGTACTTCATTCCGCAGGGGCTTATGCGTTCAGGTCATCTTCAAAACATCAGACGAATTGTCATCAAGATCGGCAGTCGGGTGCTTAGTGACGAACTGGGAGATCTTGACTCTTCCAGGATTTCCGGCTTTGCCGCGCAAGTGGCAAAGCTCAGGCAAGCAGGCCGCGAAGTGATAATTGTGACTTCCGGTGCAATTGCTGCCGGCAGATCTGCTCTTGGTCTGGCAGATCGGCCAAAAACCATTCCGCAGAAACAGGCTGCTGCTGCTGTAGGTCAATCAAGGCTGATGCGGGCTTACGAAGATGCTTTTGCCCTTCACGCTATCACTGTTGCCCAGCTCCTTTTGACACGCGGCGATCTTGCCGACCGAACCCGTTACCTGAACGCAAGGTCAACACTGGAGACCCTTCTTGAATGCGGGATCATCCCGATAATCAATGAAAACGACACAGTTGCTGTTGAAGAGATCAAGTTCGGTGATAATGACAACCTTTCCGCCCTGGTCACCAATCTTGTAGATGCAGGGCTTCTGGTTATACTGACGGATATTGACGGTCTTTACGATGCAGATCCGAGAAGTTTTCCCGAAGCAAAACTCATCTCCATGGTCAAGTCCATCACGAAAGAGATGGAGCGAGCTGCCGGAGGGAGTGGTTCCAATCTCGGAACAGGGGGGATGGCAACCAAGCTGGCGGCTGCAAGGAAAGCGGCTAAATCAGGCGCTGCCACACTGATTGTGAATGGCTTGCTCCCCGAGATAATTGTTAGGGGGGTAGAAGGTGAAGAGGTGGGGACAATTTTCCTCCCCTCTGCATCAAGTCTTACCAGCCGCAAGCATTGGATTGCATTTACACTGCGACCGCAAGGGAGAGTAGTCGTAGATGCCGGAGCAAGCCGGGTTCTTCGTCAGGATGGACGTAGTCTGCTCCCCTCAGGGGTTATAGAGGTTGAAGGTGAGTTCGAGCGAGGGGCTAGTATCAGGGTAACTGATCCGTCTGGCGCGGAGTTTGCCAGAGGGATTGCCGACTACGCAAGCAGTGAAATAAAACTGCTTCTCGGGTGCAACAGCTCCCGTATCGAGGAGATTCTGGGATATCGTTATGGTGATGCGATTATTCACCGGGATAATCTGGTTCTGCTGTAAATCCGATTCCAAAGCAAAGCGGCATTACAGAAAAGTTCGCCTCATTCACTGCTTGATCGGCAAGCCATTCCTCTGCCAGCCGAAAATCCCGTCGCGCATGTTGTAGACATTCTGATACCCTTGGCGACCCAGCGCCTGCGCCACAACACGTGAACGGGAGCCTACGGCGCAGTATACTATTATGGGCCGGTTTTTCGGGATCTCTCCTATCCTTTTTTCAACCATGTCTATCGGAATAAGTTCAGAACCGGCAATATAACCCTGCTTCCGCTCATCTGGAGTCCGCACATCAAGAATATAAACATTTTTTGTCTTGTCGATAATCCCCTTTGCTTCAACGGAAGTGATATCTCTGGCCGGAGCTGCCAGAACAAGTGCCCCCCAGAGAGATAGTAACAGTGCTGCAGCAATTCTTTTCATAGAGTTACTCCCAAATCATCATTTCTCTCTTTGAAGCATCTCGGCGATCTTTCCTGCCACCTCACCGGTCAGCACCGGACAGACCCCTTTGTCGTTCTCTTTGCGGATTATCTTGCAGCAGGGTACCCTGTACCTCTCCTTGAACCAGGTGTGCAGCTCCCGTGTCAAATGGGCACACTTTTTTTTCTCTTTACTGACAAGCCCCAGTGCTACTGTCCCACCGGAAATTGCCCCGCAGATGCAGCCACTCCCTGAGCCCCCTCCAAAGCCGCTGACAGCGCTGACAACAGATTCAGGGGTTTCGGGAGAGAACTGTTTGCGAATTACCTCGACAACAGCTTCAGCACAGTGATATTTGCCCGAGCGATAAAGCTCTTCGGCCTCCTGTCGGCACTTTTCAGCTATTTCAGGATTTACAGGAGAGGATTTTGCTTTTTTAAACCAGAACATATTTCCCCTTCAAATTTCGTAATGCCGACATGATGTCTCTCTTTCCAGTTTTGCACCAGATAGTAGAGTATCGGTATTGTTACCCGTGACAATGTGGTTGACGCAATCTCTCCGCACATCATGGCAATGGCAAGCCCCTGAAAAATCGGATCAAAGACAATTACGAAACTGCCAACCACAACTGCTGCGCCAGTCAATAGCATGGGTCGGAAACGGACCGCTCCCGCCTCTATGATTGCTTCATCCAGTGCCATCCCTTCACGCCTCTTCATCTCGGCGAAATCGATCAGGATGATGGAGTTGCGGACGATAATCCCTGCCAGGGCAATGAAACCGATCATGCTCGTTGCAGTGAAGAAGGCCCCGACCAGTGCATGCCCAGGCAGAATCCCGATAAGAGTCAAGGGGATAGGCGCCATGATAACCAGAGGCGTGGTAAAATCCTTGAACCAGGC
>JANNRW010000232.1:0-21072 GCA_031401815.1 Geobacteraceae bacterium
TAGAAAAAGCATTTAACACAGAGACACAGAGGCACTGAGATAATCATTACAGAGACTTAGATAAAATATCAGCTTCATTTGTGTTCACCTTTCAGGTTGTACGGTGATTTCAAATAATCTCAATGATTTCCTCTGTGTCTGTGCCTCTGTGTTTCAACTGCCGTTTTTAGGTTAAACCTCTAAAAGGGAAAGTATATTGTAATTATTCAGCACTATTGTAATAGAAGATAAATCAAAACTTTTTTACAGGGATGAACAGGATGGACAGGATGAAACCATAAAAACATTGAAGACTTTTCTTGTTTAACTCCAAAGGGCTATTGACTTTATCCGCCTTGATCCCCTTTATCCCTGTTAAAAACAGATTTTGACTTGATGAGCTGAATAATTAAGTAGGTTGGATAAAGTCTGTAACTTGTTGATTTTTCCGTGTAACAACAAGCTGTCAGGCTTTTCTCAGATTTTCTCCGCGCCTCCGTGTCTCTGTGGTGGATTTAAGATTCTATCTATCTCCCTGTTGACGCCGACAAATTTTCAATGGTAGGATAATCCCCAAATTCAAACAAACAAGGAGCAAAAAATGAAACGTCTTATCATTGCAGCTATTGCCACTACTCTTGCAGTTCCGGCTTTTGCCGCATCAAACGAGGCCATTGACAAGGCTGCAAAGGAAAAAGGGGCGGTGAAAACTTCGTCCGGTATGGTCTACAGATCGATCAAGGATGGGAAAGGGAAATCGCCGACTGCCGCCAGTACAGTGGAAGTCAACTATCGCGGCACCCTGACAAACGGCAAGGAGTTTGACAGCTCCTACAAACGCAAGCAGTCGATCAAGTTTCCGCTCTCGGGAGTAATCCCCTGCTGGACTGAAGGGGTTCAGATGATGAAGATCGGCGGCAAAGCCCAGCTGGTCTGTCCGCCTGAGCTGGCCTACGGCGCACGTGGCGCAGGCAGGGACGTGCCGCCGAATGCCACCCTGATCTTTGAAGTGGAACTGCTTGACATAAAATAGGGAAAGTTGTCTGCATATCTGTTATAACAAAACCTCCGAACCAAACTTCCGGAGGTTTTGTTATTTATGATCATGCGTCTCATCTTCACCCTGTTTGTATTTGCTTGCGGCACTCTTGCCCCTTTTGTCGCCGAGAGTGCACCAGCACCCCCTGCTCCCGTAAATGTGCCGATCCTCCTCTATCATCGCTTCGGGTCAGCCGTAGTTGACGGCATGACAATCACCACGCCGGTTTTCGAATCGCACCTCAAATACCTGAAAGAGAATGGTTACAAGGTAATTCCGCTGCGACAACTTACAGACTGGTATCAGAAAAAAGGCCCGGCGCCTGCACCAAAATCAGTGGTAATTGTTGAGGATGACGCTCACAAGAGTGTCTACAGCGAGATGTTTCCGCTTGCCAGGAAATACAATGTACCGGTGACGGTTTTCGTCTATCCGTCAGCCATCTCAAATGCAAAATATGCCATGACCTGGGATCAGCTGCGTGAGCTTAAAAAAAGCGGCCTGTTCGATTTCCAGAGCCACACCTACTGGCACCCCAACTTCAAGCGGGACAAAAAGATGATGAAGCCGGAGGAGTTCGAGAAATCTGTCGGGACGCAACTTGCCAAATCAAAGGCAAAGATCGAGAAAGAGCTTGGTGCAAAAGTTGACATGCTGGCCTGGCCTTTCGGCATCTATGATGAATATCTGCTAAAGCGGGCTGCTGAGGCCGGTTACAGCGCTACTTTTACTATTGAACGCCGCCATGCAACAGCTGCTGAAAGTATCGGAAAGCTCCCTAGATACCTGCTGATCAATGCAGATCAGGGGAAGGCTTTCGCCCAGATCCTGGCCGGAACAGCACCTCAAAGGAGCATCGCCTATTAAACCGAAAAACAGAAATTGAAACACTGAGGCACAGAGAAAAAAGAGGAATCATTGTGTTTTAATTAAATGAACAGAGTATTTTGATCTTCTTCTGGGTCTGTTCCCTTCGACTCCGCTCAGGGAACAGACGTGAGCTGAGCGGAGTCGAAGCGCTAACTGTTTGTTGAATCAAAAGATCTTCCTCTGTGCCCTCGGTGTCTCTGTGTTCAACTGATTTTTCAAGTTAATAACTTCGTTAAAGGGTCTGCTGATGCGCTCTGTCTCGTCACTCTACATCGACTGGATTCAGCCGGAACTTGCCACTGAAGAGTGGGAGTTTACAAAGCATCCCGCCAAACAGCCCTTTTATCAAAAACATGCTCTTTCCTGGGAAACGTTGACTGCTGCTTTTCCCATCGGCAAACTGGTTCCATATCCCCGCAGCAGTGAAATCAACAATATCCCGGTTGCGCTCTCCTATCATACGTTTGATGACTACTGCCGTTATCTGGCCAAGGCAAAGCGGGGCTACCGTCTAAACTACAACCAGCTGGAAACCGCCCTCCAGCGAGAAGGGAGCCTGACCCTTCCGGCTCCTGTCATCTTGCTGGTAAATGGTGAAGCTCTTCTCTTTGCCGGCTACCGCAGACTCTGCCTGGCATGGAACTACGGGATGATCCCCTATGTATGGCTTGTGCCACTGCCTGGAAAAGAAAAAGTTAAAGTAAGCATATAAATTTATGAGCGATTCTTTAATAAATATGATATTTATCTGCCAGGAGACAGATTCGAGCTCCTGTTTCTGAATCCGATAGAAAAATGTACGGAGGTTTCCCGTGCCTGTAATAGATCGTTACCTTGAAGCGATGCAGAAACAGCGCGCAGAAACCATACTGCTCAGGATTGGCGGAATGGTTGAAATGACTGCTGGCGGCCAGATGCGGCCAGTCTCCAACAGACCGACAACCGCTGACCAGGTTCATGGGCTCCTGATTGAAGTACTGCCCGATTACCAGCAGCGCCTGTCTGAAGGGAGGGGGGTGTTCCCCTATGCATCTGCATACGGTAGTTTCGAGCTGCACGTAACATCGGCGGTTGAAGGCCCTTCGCTAAAAATAGTCGCTCTGCCCGAAGTTGCGCCAGTCCCGTTGCTTCCATCCAGACCTGTGATTTCATCTATTGCAACTGAACCCGAGCCAGCTCCGTCTGCTGGCGGGACAGTAAGTCATCTGGACGAGCTGTTTCATCAGATGCTGGACATGAAGGCATCTGACATTCATCTTAAAAGCGGTAAAGTTCCGATGGTTCGCGTTGACGGCTCGATGCTTGCCATGCCCGGTCGCGCTCCGATTGATGGCGAAACCCTGACTGCGCTGCTGCATGCCATCATGCCGGAGAAGAACAAAATTGAGTTCAGGGAGACCAATGACACCGATTTTGCTCATGAGCTGGGTGAACGTTCGCGAATGAGAGCCAATGTTTTCAGGGACATCGTCGGAATTGGCGGTGTCTTTCGGCAGATTCCAACTAAGATATTATCTGCCGAAGAGCTGGGACTCCCTCCTGTGGTACTTGGTTTTTGCGATTTCGACAAGGGGCTGGTGCTTGTTACCGGCCCTACCGGATCCGGAAAATCGACCACTCTGGCAGCCATGATCGACTACATCAACTCCACCAGAGAGGATCATCTGATCACCATTGAAGATCCTGTAGAGTTCGTCCACAAGGACAAGAAGTGTCATATCAACCAGCGTGAGGTCGGAACACATACCATGGGATTCAAGCACGCGCTGCGAGCTGCGTTGCGTGAAGATCCGGACATCGTTCTAGTGGGAGAGATGCGCGACCTGGAAACAGTGGCGATTGCAATTGAAACAGCAGAAACCGGACATCTTGTTTTCGGGACGCTCCATACCAATACTGCCTCATCAACCATCGACCGCCTTATTGACCAGTTTCCGGCAGAAAAACAGCAGCAGGTGCGCACCATGCTTTCGGAATCCCTCAAGGGGATTGTAGCTCAGACTCTGCTGAAAAGGAGAGGTGGCGGTCGTGTGGCTGCGCTTGAGATTCTTGTGGTTAACAGCGCCATATCCAACCTGATCCGTGAAGGCAAGACATTTCAGATACCATCAATCATGCAGACCGGAAAATCACTCGGGATGAGGACTCTGAATGATTCGTTGCTTGACCTGGTGAAAGCGAATACTGTCGAGCCACAGGAGGCTTACGACCGGTCACCGCAGAAAAAGGAGTTCGGCCCTATGCTGACCAGAAGCGGCTATCGGGGACATTGGAGTGACGAAAAAGTTTGACCAGAATTTACGGAGGAGAGTTATGTCCCACAACCTGAACCTGAACAGATGGAGGCTCTTTGCAGATCTTGCCGCAGCCGAGGTCAATGTGATTGTCAGTGCCTGTGAAGAGCGGCTGTTAATGGCAGGAGAAGAGCTTTTTGCAGAAGGGGATGCAGGTGATTCGATCTGGATTATTCAGACTGGAAGAGTCGAGGTTTTCAAGAATATACGGGGTGATGTCGACAGGACGCTGGCATCGCTTGGGCCTGGAGATGTCATCGGCGAAATGAGTTTTGTGAATCAGTCACGCAGGAGCGCCGGTGCAAGAACCAGCGAAGCAAGTGAATTTCATCTTCTTTCATCAGCAGCCTTTCAGAAAATTCAGACTGAAAATCCTGCCATTGCAGCAGGATTTTACCGCAATATTGCAGCAATACTTGCTGATCGAGTCAGGAATACTACCGATCTTTATCGGGAAAGCGTTGCTTTCAGCATCGAGGCTACCGGAGCCGGGGGTCTGAATCTGCTGGCGCTCAGTGAAGAGCTGAAACCTGTTACGATCAATCTTGCCAGTGGGATTACTGTCTCCGGAAGGATCCTTCAGATGGATCACTCGGCAGCAGGATACACTCTTGTGTTGAAGGACAACAGTGGAAAGCTCGCCATCATCCCGTATCATGCGATTCAGAGACTTGAGCTTGAGTAGTTTCTTTTGAAAAAACACCCCCCTTCCCATATAAAAGGAAGGGGGGTGTTCTCAGTTTATCTCCTGCCCTTGATAACCATCCACCATTACCTCCAGGCGACCGTCATTCGGACAGAAAATCAGACCATGTACAGGCACATCCTTAGGGATTAGAGGATTGGCACGAATTTTTCGAACAACTTCAACCACGTTTTCCTCAGGACTGGCAAACGAGCCCAGCCATTGCGACAGATCCGGATCAAGGGAATCAATTGCTTCAGGGGAAATCCCCCGGACAATCATATCGCTTTTCAACTTTTCAGGATTAACATCTGCCATTCCACAATCTTTGTGACCAATGACGATTATCTCTTCAACTCCCAGCATAAAGACTGCCGCAACCAGACTCCGAATGACTCCGCCATGAAGTGGATCGACCAGAGTGTTGCCGGCATTCTTGATAACCTTGGCATCCCCTCGTCTGATCCCCATGGCCGGCTCCAGAAAGTCCACAAGTCGTGTATCCATGCAGGTGAAAAGAGCAAACTGCTTTTTCGGGTTTTTGGGAAGAGGGGGAAATGCGCCGGGATGGACAAATTTCCGGTTGGCTCTGATAATGGAATCAAGCAGGTTCATATAAGCATCCTCACAGTAATCAGTAGTCAGGAGTCAGGATTCAGGTTTCACATTCTGACCCCTGACCCCTGACTACTGACTCCTTAAAAGTCAGACTATATTCTGCGCGTCCACAACAGCAATGGCGGCCATATTGACAATGTCAGTGACATCGTCGCCCCGTTGCAGTACATGCACCGGCTTGTTCATCCCCATTAGAATCGGCCCGATAGCCTCGGCCTCACCCAGATGACGAAGCAGTTTATAACAGATGTTGCCGGAATTCAGATCCGGGAATATGAGAATGTTGGCCGCCTCTTTCAGGTTGGCAAAGGGAAAACTCTTCTGAAGGATCTCAGTGACTACAGCGGTGTCGGACTGCATCTCACCATCCACTATCAGTTCCGGAGCCCGCTGTTTGACGATTTCGGCCGCCTTTTTCACTTTCCGGGCAAGCGGATGATTGACAGAACCGAAATTTGAGAAAGAGAGCATGGCAACTTTTGGTTCAATTTCAAGTATTCTTGCCTTTTCTGCTGCCAAAATGGCGGTTTCGGCCAGCTCTTCAGCAGTCGGATCGATACAGACTGTAGTATCAGCAAGGAAGTAGATCCCCTTCTTGAATACCATCATATAGAGGCCGTGGACGCTGGAAAGACCATCCTGCTTGCCTATGACTTCAAGTGCCGGTCGGATTGTTTCAGGGTAGTGGGTGTCGATACCGGCAAGTAGAGTGTCGGCATCGCCCTGGCGTACCATCATGCAACCAAAATGAGTGCGGGATTTGCGGGTGATGAGCCGCCGCGCTTCAGTAAGGGTCAATCCTTTGCGTTGCCTTAGCTGGAACAGCTCCTGGGCATACTCTTCTGATCTCTCAAATGTGGCAGGATCGATGATGCTTACACCGTTCAGATCTATGCCGAGATCTGCAATGGTTGATCTGATCTTGGCTTCATTTCCGATAAGTATCGGGATGGCAATCTCTTCCTCTATAAGGGTCTGGGCGGCACGAAGGATTTTTTCATGCTCTCCTTCAGGGAATACAATCCGCTTTGGATCACTTTTGGCTTTGTTGATAATCTGGCGGATGACCTCTTTGGATTTACCCTGGGTAGATTCCAGATTCTCAACATATTTTGCCATATCCTCAATTGGCTGACGTGCGACTCCGGAGTCCATGGCCGCCTGTGCAATGGCTGGAGCGACATGAAGTAATACCCGGGGGTCGAACGGTTTAGGTATGATGTAATTTGGCCCAAAAACGAATTTGACGTTGCCATAGGCTTTGCAGACCGAATCCGGCACCTCTTCGCGGGCTAGGCTGGCAAGAGCCTTTACCGCAGCCAGCTTCATCTCTTCATTTATACAGCTGGCGCGACAATCCAGGGCACCACGGAAAATGAAAGGAAAGCCAAGAACATTGTTGACCTGGTTTGGATAGTCAGAACGACCTGTAGCCATAATCACGTCACTTCTGACTGCGTGAGCAGCTTCAGGAGTAATTTCCGGATCCGGATTGGCCATGGCAAATATGATCGGATTGGGAGCCATGCTGGCGACCATCTCAGAGGTAAAGGCCCCCTTGACAGAGAGGCCAAAGAGCACGTCGGCACCAGCAGCAGCCTCTTCCAGCGTCCGGAAAGGGGTATCAGCTGCAAAGAGAGCCTTGTAGGGATTCATCCCTTCGACCCGCCCTTTGTAGATAACCCCCTTGGTATCGCACATGATCATATTGTTCGGTTTGACTCCAAGTGCAATCGCCAGCTTGGCACATGAGTTGGCAGATGCTCCGGCACCGTTGACTACGATACGAATATCTTCAATCTTCTTTCCTACCAGCATAAGGGCATTGATAAGGGCAGCTGAAGAGATGATTGCAGTGCCGTGCTGGTCGTCATGGAAGACCGGTATTTTCATGGTCTTCTTGAGGGTCTCCTCAATGTAGAAGCATTCCGGAGCCTTGATATCCTCCAGGTTGATGCCACCAAAGGTCGGCTCAAGCAGCTGACACGCCTTGATGATTTCATCAGGATCTTCTGTATCAAGTTCGATATCAAAAACATCTATGTCGGCAAAACGTTTGAAGAGGATACCTTTCCCCTCCATGACCGGTTTACCAGCCAGGGCACCGAGGTTACCGAGCCCCAGAACAGCGGTGCCGTTGGAAACAACCGCAACCAGATTCCCCTTGGCAGTGTACTTGTAGGCATCTTCAGGGTTTTGCTGAATGGCCAGACAAGGCTCTGCTACTCCGGGTGAGTAGGCCAGCGACAGATCGGCTGCTGTCTGGCACGGTTTTGTCGAAATAACCTCTATTTTCCCCTTACGTCCCATTGAATGATATTCAAGTGGTGTCATTTTCTTGCTCATTTTCTGTTTTCTCCTCTTTGTTTAGGTGTTTAGACTGAAGGTAGAAGGTTGAAGGTAATAGCTTCGAAAGCAGTTCCTAACAGCCTTCTACCTTCTACCTTCAGCCTGCCTTTTAAGGTTTATAAATCTTCAACAGCGCCTGGGCCATCTCTGCCGGACTTGCTGCTACGCTTATGCCGCACTCTTTAAGGATTGCCACTTTTTCTGTTGCCGTACCCTTGCCGCCTGAGATGATCGCTCCGGCATGACCCATCCGCTTGCCCGGAGGGGCGGTAATGCCTGCTATGTAAGCTGCTACAGGTTTGGTCATATGCTCCTTGACAAAGTAAGCCCCCTCTTCCTCTGAGGTGCCGCCGATCTCGCCGATCATTATGACAGCCTCGGTATCCGGATCAGCCTCGAACAGCCTCAACACATCAAGATGATCTGTTCCGTTGATCGGATCACCGCCTATCCCTACGCAAGTAGACTGACCAAGACCCAGGCAGGTCAGTTGCCAGACCGCTTCATAGGTCAGGGTGCCGGAGCGGGAGACAACCCCCACCTTGCCCGGCTTGTGGATATATCCCGGCATGATCCCGATCTTGCACTCGCCAGGAGTGATTACACCAGGACAGTTCGGGCCGACAAGACGGGTCTTTTTCCCCTTCATGTACTGTTTGACCTTGATCATGTCGAGAACCGGAATCCCTTCGGTTATGCAGCATACCAGATCGATTCCTGCATCCACCGCTTCCATGATGGAGTCAGCGGCAAAAGGTGGAGGTACGTAGATAACCGAAGCGGTTGCACCTGTCTGGTGTACTGCTTCTGTAACAGTATCAAAGACTGGGAAGCCATCGATTGTTGTTCCCCCCTTGCCCGGAGTTACACCGCCGACCATCTGCGTACCATACTCTCTTGCCCCTTGAGCGTGAAACAGACCGGTGGCACCGGTGATACCCTGGGTGATCACTCTGGTATTTTTATTGATCAGGATACTCATCAGTTCCCCCCTTTCACTGCGTTCACAATTTTCTGCGCCGCATCAGCCATACCATCAGCCGCAACTATATTGAGACCACTTTCGGCCAGCATCTTTTTGCCAAGATCGACATTGGTTCCCTCCAGACGAACAACTAGTGGCACCTGAAGCGAGACCTGCCGTGCTGCTTCAATGACCCCTGTAGCAATGATGTCGCACTTCATGATACCACCGAAGATATTAACGAGAATCCCTTTCACGTTCTTGTCTGAGAGGATAAGTTTGAACGCTTCAGTAACCCGTTCGATGGTGGCTCCCCCCCCTACATCCAGAAAGTTGGCCGGATCGCCCCCATAGTGCTTGATTATGTCCATTGTAGCCATGGCAAGACCGGCACCGTTTACAAGGCAGCCGATATTACCTGTGAGGGAGATATAGGAGAGATCATGCTGGGAAGCTTCGATTTCATTGGGGTCTTCTTCGTCGTAGTCTCTCAGGTCAGCGATTTTGTGGTGACGAAAAAGCGCATTATCGTCAAAACCGAACTTGGCATCGAGTGCGAGCATATTGCCTTCGGTAGTTACCACTAAAGGGTTGATCTCCAGCATAGAGCAGTCACAATCGATGAATGTGGTATAGAGCCCCTCCAGAATCTTCACCGCCTTGCTGGTCTGCTTTCCCACAAGTCCGAGGTTGAAAGCTATTTTGCGGCACTGGAACGGGGTTAGTCCGACAAGCGGGTCGATACTTTCTGTGAAAATCTTTTCCGGAGTAGCAGCTGCAACTTCTTCAATGTCCATCCCCCCTTCGGTGGAAGCCATGACAGCAACCCTTGAAGTGACACGATCAACCACCAGGCTTACGTACAGCTCTCTGGCGATGTTGCAGCCGTTTTCCACCAGTACCCGGGTGACTACTTTCCCTTCAGGCCCTGTCTGATGGGTGCGAAGGGTCATTCCGAGCATATTGCGGGCGATTATCCGTACTTCGTCGGATGTGTGAGCAAGCTTGACCCCACCACCTTTGCCTCTGCCCCCTGCATGAATCTGCGCCTTGACCACCCAGGGCCCCTCGCCCAGGCGTTTTGCCCACTCACGGGCACTGGCACCGTTGTAGCAGACGTGCCCGTCAGGAACCGGCACGCCGAATTTTCTGAGAATCGCTTTTGCCTGGTACTCATGAATGTTCATGCAGTTCTCCTCACTGTATCCGTTTTCTTTCAACATCATGTAACGATTGGATTTGCTGATGTGTAATTGTAAAGGTTAATCCCTCCATCAAACCCAATAGGGTCTTTAGAAATAAACCGCCCCTCCATCGGATTATAGTACCTTGCCCGGTAATAGTAGAGCCCCGCCTCCCTATCCCACTCCCTGCCCGTGTAGGTGTAGCTGCCAGGACACGAGCCGGAATATAAAGGACTAATCCACTTTATTTATAGTCTACCATCTGATGCAGTTCTACATCCCCATGTAAACCAACCAAAATATTTACACGATGAATGGGTCTATTTTTTGAGGTGTAATATACTTCCCACACCTTTAAATCCTTTCCACCTGCGTCTTTCTCTGTATACCTAATCTCTGGTTTTCCGAAATCTCCAAAAGCTAATTTTTCTTTTTTTACGTATTCTTCTAACCTTACAGCAGCAAGTCTTTCAGCCTCTGCTTGTGAAATCGCTTGGGGTTTTGAACAAGCGCCCAGAACAATAATTAATATAAGTGCTAATGTTTTCTGCATCTAGTCATTTTCTCCGTAGCCTATCTAGTTTCTGTCCGAAAAGTGCGTATTTGAAATTCAACGATATTTCTAGCTTCGCCTTTTAAAGCAACAGTCTGAAAAATTGAGGGGCAAACTTGCCAGTTTCCTTTTAATTCGCGTACAGAGCTATTTTAGAGCGCACTTTTCCACAAAACACAATTTCTGCTATTTCAACTAAGCTGCTTTAAGCTTTAACCGTGCCAGTACCAACAGGTTGTACGAGACGATAGAACTCCATATGTATTGCTGAAATCCTTCCCAGCCGCTCCAGTTACAGCGGCGAAGGCCAAAGGCACGTTTTAAGACTGATATGTTGGCTTCTATGCCGGCTCGAAAGTTCTTGAGTTGCTTGTATACCCAGGTGCTTTTGACCATATCCTCAATGGACAGACCACGTTTTTTGGAGAAGGAGACATCTTTGACACCAGCATGTTTGGCTTTACCCAGATTGTCTTTTGAAGCATAGCCGCCATCAGCTGCAACTTGGCGGGGCATCCGCCCGTACATTTCTTGCTGGCGTTCCAGCATGGTCATGAATTGTTCGGTGTCAGCTGGATTGCCGCGTTCCATGAGACAGTCCAAAATCAGATTTGAGCTGCCGGATGCAAAAACTACTTTATGGCCGAAGTTGGTTTCACGGTTCTTTTTGACGATGATGTCGGCATGGGTCTCAAAAAAGGAGGTGACTTTTTCGCCGGACGGAACGCTCTCTTTTTTAATGACCCGACGTTCGGTTTGATCGATCACGCGTAGCAGGAGACCGTGGGCATTTTTGATCTTGGCCACCAGTTTATCAAGTGTAGCTTGTTCTTCCGAAGTCTTACAGGAAGCCTTTTCGATAATCGGAAGCGCTGTTTGCGCATAACCGCAGACCCGACTGGCATACTTGATTTGCTCCTTATAGGCAGCAACTCTGGTATCTTCTTTCTTGCTGTTGAGAATCTCGGTGAAGCGCTTCTTCATGACACGACGGTGATCGGCATATGTATATTTGGCAGGGAGGCTGAAACGTTCTCCTCGCTGTAACCAGCGTGTGATAATCCGTACGCCATCGCGCAACAGGGAGGAGTCACTCGGTTCCAGAATGGCACACAGTACCGCCGTTGCATCAGTTCTTATTTTGCGACCGGTTTCAATCCCGGCAGCAGAAGTAGCCCTGATAATGATCTTGTGAATCTCTTGCCACGTAGTACTGGAAAGCTTAATGATATTGTCCTGTAAAGCCGAGGAACCGGGATAGTTGCCCATTTCCAGGCGGGTAAACGCTCTGAAGGCTTTTGAGTCTTCCAGATGAAAAGCCAGTTCTCTGTAGTTGAGTTGGCGATATTGTTTCAGAATAGCAGCTCGTAGAACTTGTTCAGCTGTCATGCCTATGGCACCAGTGTCATTGCGTTGGTCTTTGGTTAAATCAGCATATACGTAATCCAGAAGCTGGGGATTGGCATCAAGGATCATAGATATTTCGAAAAGCTCTTTAGCAATTTCGTTTCTGCCAAGAGTATGGAACAGGTTCAGTTGGTTTTGACGTTTTATGCGCATTTTGTGTCCCATGATCAAGCTGAAATCTAATGATTTAAGATACTTGAGAAGAATATATCATTAGTCAGCTGAAAAAACCAGAGCAAAAACAGCTTATTTAGTAATTATTTCAATATGTTGTCTTCACGGACAGAAACTATCTAAGGGTTCCACTCGCACTGATAGGTTTATCGCAAAGAATATTGATTGTATAAGCCTGCCCTGGTAAAGAGTTACCAATCGTAGTTGATAGTTCGCCAAGACGACTTCTATGAGTTGCGCGGTTAAAATTACTGTTTTGCGAAAACTGGTTTCAGCAACAGCCCGTTGAGACCTGACCCCACTCTCAAGGGTTTTCTGTACTACGGTTTTACCCCACAAAAAGGTGTCTTGCACGATTTTGAAATTTGTTTCCATTCACCTTTTGTATTCTGATAGTTAATGACAACTCCATCTGACATACAATTTATTGAATAGTTTGGCCCTTTGAAGACAATATTGGGCGCATAGCTTCTAGCGTCATGCTCCCAACCTTCTTTGTTGTCTTGGAGAAAGCAAGAGATCACTTTATATTCCGGGTCGCTTGGTCCCACATTCTTGCGTGACTCCACCATTTTTTCATAGCGATAAACAACCATCGATGGCAACGCTTCTCTGAGATCTTTTGGCAACTCAACATTTCCAGACAAACCAACACTCATTACAGCAGCAACCATTAACATTTTAGCATCCATTAGCCAGCCTCTCTCTATGCTACTTAGCTCGTAACTGCATAATCATGTTAACAACATTGGCATATTCTCGGTCAGAGAAATTTCGGCAGCTATTCGTAAGATAGTGGTACTGACCAGTATTCCCAACTAGAGACTTAAGATATTTTTCTATTACTTCATCCTCACAAGGAGTGCTGGAAAAACGACTAACCTCTTTCACTGCGGCGTCAATATTATCTGGATAAACCACTCCAACCCCAAGGCCTCCCGGAGTTGGATTATTGCCAGAAGCCGCAGACCACCCGTCCATTTCTGCATCACGGCTTGACATCCCAAAACTAATTCCATAAGGCCCCGATGGCGTATCCACAACAATCCGACGGTGCCAACCGCCAACCGCCGTGGTATTTTGAACGTAAACATCTTGTCCATAAGGATCTTTATACCGAAGAGGATTATTGAGAACGTACGAATATAGGTTTATCCCGCCCTTAAAGCCAATCGGATCCTTACTGGCGAACCTACCCTCCATCGGAACATAGTATCTCGCCCGATAATAGTATAGCCCGGTCTCCCTGTCGTATTCCCTACCAGTATAAGTGAACGGCTGCTTGATACGGTTCTTCTGATCCTTCAGGTTGCCGAAACTGTCGTATTCGTAGGTCTGAACTACTTTGCCAGTCTTGTCAGTCAGCGCAACGATACTCCCCAAACCGTCAGCATGGTAGTAGTATTTCTCCTTGCTTGTGGTTACAGAGAGCGGTTCATCGATATTAGGACCGTGGAGGTAGCGATTGACTATGGCTCCGGTTTCGTCGTACTCAAGAATAATGCTTTGGCCGTCGTAGAAGTATGTTGCAGTTGTTGTTATGCCGCTTTCGGTTGCTCTTTTAGCTATCCTTCGGCCAAACGGGTCGTAGGCGTATTCTGCCGTTATCGTGGGTGTTACCACCCTGGTCAACCGGTTTTCGTAGTCCCATTCGTATAAGGTAGATCCTGATACTGTTGTCTTCTGGATGAGGTTTCCGTTTCTGTCATAACTGTAGCTGCCGCCGTTGGTGGTGAGCTGGTTGTTCTGGTTGTAGCTGTAGTTTTTTGTCTTCTCTGATGTCAGCCGGTTACCGACCGGATCATAGCTGAAGAACTCTTTCTGCTGCTGAACGGCGTTGCTCGTTCCTTTGGATGTTTTGGTGTTGCTGCTGTTTCCGGGGGTGTTGGTAATGGTCTGTAGTAGCCGGTAGATGTTGTCGTAGCTGTAGCTGCTGATCCGCTCAGGGGTGGTGTTGGTCAGGCGGTTACCTGTTTTGTCCAGGCCGTAGCTGTTGCTGCTGATTATTGTTCCGCTGCTGTTTTTGCGAAACAGGCTGGTGAGGTTGCCTTTGCTATCATATGCATAGCTGGCGCTGTCGCCGTTGGGATAGATCAGTTTTGCCCTTTGGCCTCTGCTGGTGTAGCTGTAGGTGTAGGCGTCGCCATTAGTGATGCTGCTGGCAAGTCGGCCTGATTTATCGTAGCCGTAGGAAATAGCTGTGCCGTCCGGTGCAATCATTTGGGTTTTGTTGCCGCGTATGTCATAGACATAGGCAATTGCCCTGCCGGTGGAATCAGTGCTGCTTAGCATTCGTCCCGCCGCATCGTAGCTGAAGCTGTAGGCAACATGCTTGTTGGTGGCGGTAAGGATATTCCCTTTCGGGTCGTAGGTAAAAGTTTCTTCCGTGTTGTCCGGATATGTCTTTTTCAGCAGTCTACCGCTGGCGTCGTAGCTATAGGTGCTGGTGCTGCCGTTTGGGTCGGTTTTTATTGCCAGGTTCCCTTTGACGTCGTAGCTGTAATTGGTTTCATTCCCTAGCGGGTCAGTCTCTTTACTTAGTCTGCCCAGTTGATCATAGAGATAACGGGTGGTGTTGCCACCCGCATCGGTGAGGCTGGTGATCTTCTCGCCGTTGCCGCCGCCGCAGCTGGGGCAGCTGCTGCCGCCGTAAGCGTAGCTGGTGATGTTGTTCAGGGCATCAATGGTGGCAATGAGCCGGTTTCTGCTGTTGTATTGGTAGCGGGTGGTGTTGCCGTTTTCGTCAGTGCTGCTCAGTCTGTTACCGCTGGCATCGTAGCTGTAGGTTGCAACATTACCCAATGGATCGACCGTTTTTATAAGGCGATTGCTGCTGTTGTAGGTGAAGGTGGTGACACCCCCCTGCGGGTCGGTGCTGCTGATCATGTTGCCACTTGCGTCATAGCTGTAGCTGGTGGTTGCGTTGTTCGGGTCGGTGATGGAGGTGAGGTTGCCGACAGTGTCATAGGTGTAAGTAGTGACTGCCCCCTGCGGGTCGGTCATTTTAGTAAGATTCCCTTTTGTGCCGTAGGCATAGGTGGTAGTTCCTCCGGTGACATCGGTCAGGCTGGTCATGTTCCCCATGGCGTCGTAACCGTAGGTGGTGATTGCCCCCTGTGGGTCGGTACTGGCAGTTATTTGTCCGAAGGTGTTGTAGGTGTAGGTGGTTGTCTGCACCAGGGCATCGGTGCTGCTGAGCATGTTGCCCCGGTTGTCGTAGCTGGCCGAGGTGCTCGTACCATCCGGGTAGGTGGTGCCGATGCGGTTGCCGCTGTCGTTGTAGGTATAGGAAGTAGTGCCCTCCTGCGGATCGGTCTTGGCGAGTAGATACCTCTTCTGTGTGTCGTAGCGATAGCTCCACTGACTGCCATCTTTTTCGGTAAGGATGGTGGTTTTTACGGTGTCGCTCGTTTCGGGATAGGCAATGGTTCTGCTCAACCCTACAGGGTCGGTAGCCGACACTGCCCGGTGCCTGGCATCGTAACTGTAGTTGGTGGTATTGCCTAAAGGATCAGTCTTGCCAAGCATGAAGCCGTTGCCATCGTAGCTATAATGCCAGGTGCTGCCGTCCTGCTGAGTGACGGAATCCAGTCCCGTGCCAACCGAAAAGGCGTAGCCGTTACCGTTGGGAGCAATCAGTGAAGTCAGATGATTGGCGTCGTCGTAGACAAAAGTTATTGTCCGTCCGGCTTGGTCGATGACCGAGGCAAGGTTGCCGCTGCTGTAGGAAAGGTTTATCGTATTGCCGTTACGGTCGCTGATGGCAGCAATTTTGCCATCTACATATCTGTAGGTCTGTCCATCCGGGTGGGTGAGGATAAATGAGCCGTCTACGTTTTTCACCAGAGCAGCGTAGTTGCCTGGGGATGCGATGTATGTGCTGCCGGCATAGGTGTAGTAGCGGTAGAGCCAGTTTGGTTCGTTTATTACGACTGAGCCGTTTCTGTTCTCTTTAAGGGTGTAGTTGTAATTGTGGCTCCATCCCCGACCAAGAGCATCATTTGCCGAATTAAGGCTGTTGTAGTAGAGGGTTAAGCCAATACCTCTCCGGCTACTGAACAACTCCTGGTTATGGGCAAGGTTGCCGTTAACAACATGGACAGTGGAGCCGAATGTGACTGCCAGACTACAGGAGTTCTCAGAATTGGATTCGGCTACAGTTATCGGTAATGTCGCCGTAGCACTACAGTCAGGATCTTCGCTACTGGTTACAATAAGGGTTGCAACATAATCGCCTACCGGGGCAAGTGTGCCGTTTAGGAGTGTACCATCCCACTTGGCACTGATGGAAGATCCGTTACCACGACTTGTCTTGCCGTCTGGCAATGTTAACGTCCAATTTACAGAGTTGTTTGATGAAGTTGTGTATGCGCCTGTAATCGAATAGGTGGCTCCGGTGTCAAACTGAAATGGTTGTTCCGTTCCTGGAATCCCAGGCCCTTTAAGCGTTGCGGTGAGATCGCATGTTGACTTGACTTCAATGTCGATACTTCTGGAATCGCTGCAAGTTCTGTCGGCATTCTGAATCTTCAAAATTGCTGTATAGATCCCATCGGGAACAACCGCCCCATGATTATCTTTCCCGTCCCAGACAACTGAAAAATTTGAACCTCTTCCATATAATTCACGATCACCAATTGTCAATATCCAGTCTGACACTTCTGACAAATTGCCGCTCAGTTGAACTGTTTCATTGGCTTTTGGGTTAAAGGTATCCCGACTGGCAAGGTAATTGTCAATTTTAAGAATGCACTCAAAAACAGCAGATATACGCACAAGATTTACAACTGAAAGCCCTTCTCCTGTCGTTTTGGGTGTCAAGGTCACCAAATCCCCACATTTGGCGGTTACAGGGATAACCCATTTGAATTCACTTCCACTCTGGACGGGAGACATACTATTAATTTGAATACCCGTCTCATAATTATTATAAAAGGAGGCACCAGTAATGTTTATCTGGTTGGCTATCTTGCCCCCAGGACAATTCACTTTAAAGGTATACGAACTAGAATACTCGGTTTTGGTTGTTGAGTTTGTATTAGGAAGTGGCGCACCGCAGAATGATCCATATGAATAATAACCATACGTTGGCCAATCGTATATTGTCCACCAAAGGTTTAGATCGCGATTATAAGTATACGCTTCAATTTTTTTACCAGCCCATAGGTCAATTGTGAAATCACCATAGAATGAATTACACCATGTAACATCTTGAGGTTTTGATGTCCATGATCCAGACTCACATACTTCTGATTCTGATTTGGTATCCCAATGAGCATAATAATCGGTGCCAGAGTATTCTCTCTTGTGAATCAGGCAATGCATTCCTCCTGTAGATGAAAAATTTGTTTGTCCGGTATAATCTAAGTTCCAAATTCCATATTGATAGGATTCATCAAATAAGCCACTTGAGGAAATCATCCCTTCGTACGGACCAATTCCATTCTCAATGACTCTTGTTTTTATCTCACCAGTTTCAAGTTTAATCCCATCAAGGCTGGTGTATCCGTTAGCCAAACTGACTGACATAGCAATTATCCATGTAGCAACAAAGCAACATCTTTTGAAAGAAATTCCCATCTCATCTCTCCAGTCAAAGTGGTTACGAGAAATAGTAAACAACACGCCAATGCAGGTTTACTCAGACATATTTACATCCATCACTGGATAATTTATCTCATCACTACCGCCAGAACCTTGACTTCGTCACAATCGG
This sequence comes from Geobacteraceae bacterium, assembly GCA_031401815.1. Lineage (GTDB taxonomy): Bacteria > Desulfobacterota > Desulfuromonadia > Geobacterales > DSM-12255 > JANNRW01. The sequence continues at coordinate 17,833 of JANNRW010000232.1, forward strand.
GAGCAAGCAGGCGATGCTTCAGGTTTGCATCAAAATAAACACTGTCTCCTTCGTTGAGAGCGATCCGTTTGCCATCCAGCAGCAGTTCCGCCTTACCCTTGAGGACAAAGAGAAACTCCTCTCCATTGTGGCTGTAGGTATCCGTGTTTGTGACTTTTTCGTTCAATGTAAGAAGAAAGGGATCCATCTTCTTGCTCTTTTTTCGAACTGACAGTGATTCATAAAAATAGCCATGCACGCTGCCATCCCTTGAAACAACCCTGGGTATGATGGTTCGTTCATCAGCTCTGAGAATTTCAAAAGAGCTCTCTTCTTCAGTGTCAGAGAAAAAATGGCCGATTCTTACATCAAAAAAATGTGCGATTTTTGTAAGTGTCGCAATCGGTGGAGAAATTTTGTTGTTCTCGATCTGGGAGATAAGCGCTGTGGAAAAACCTGTTTCATTTGCAACATCCTGCAATGTCAGCTTTTTTGCACTTCTAAGTTCTTTGATTTTGGCGCCAATATTATATTCCGGCATAATTAATCCTGAAAATTTTCACTGCTCGTCAACCTATTTACCAATAATAAAATAGTTCATTTCAGATAAATGTCAAACCCTTTTATTTACTTTTGATAAATAATTTTATTATCAGCAAATATAGGTGGTGCGCCTGGCATATCCGGAGCTGAAGCTAATCGCACCTGAAGATCTCCCCCTGGAAGCAGAATCTGCTTAAAACATCCTCGGATATTTCTGATAAACATGCTAAACTCCCGTGCAATTTCAAGAGGAGCTACGATGGACAGATTCCTTTCCCTGACAATTCGAGCCCAGATGATAAACCTCATTGTCGTCATAACGGTTGTCACTTTCGGGATTATCGCTTTTTCACCACTAAACCAACCCCGACCAGTTCAATAAGCAGGTGCAGACGGGAATCTGTTTTCAGAAAATATGCTTCTTTTTAAATGGATCACTTCATTCTTGTGAGGATTTATGAAATTGAAAAAAGTTTTAAACGTGGGGGGTAATAGCAAGGCAATTTCTCTGCCACCTCAATATGCCGATTTTGAGCATTTACTTCTCGATATCGACCCAAAGGGTGCTCCGGATATTGTGTGTGATGCTCGTAAACTTACTACTCTTGAAGCTGGTCAGTTTGACGCGGTCTACTGTTCTCATAATCTGGAGCATTACTATCGGCATGATGTACCAAAGGTAATTGCCGGTATTTTACATGTCCTTAAAGATGGTGGTTTTGCACAAATCAGAGTGCCTGACATCAATGAGGTTATGCGAGTAACAGTTGAGAAAGGCCTGGATATAGATGACGTTCTTTACCAGTCTCCTGCCGGACCAATTATGGTTCTGGATGTTCTGTACGGTTATACTGTTGAAATTGAAAGAAGCGGACAGGATTTCTTCGCCCATAAAACTGGATTTACAAACAAATCACTTTTGAATCATCTTCGAAACAGCGGGTTTTCAAAAATATATACCCGGCTCGGTAATCTCGAAATAAATGCATTGGCATTTAAAGGTCTTCCCGATCGATCAACATGCGATCTTTTCAATCTTTCTTATGATTTTAGTGCCAGCGATTAAGCATTACATAAGTTGATTTGATGAAATCGATCTCTCAAACGGTCTTGAGAGCGCTGAATATTGTCACCTGCAGCAACGCCAGGAAGTAGCAGTCCAGGCTGTAGATTTTCTTACACGCATACCAGGTGAATCAGTTTACGAAAAAATCATCACGCGCATTGCAATAATACCGAATTTCACAAGAGACAAGCCATGTTGAATATTATTCATACTGAACAGTCCACTAATATCTCCATACGCGGAACTCTCCTGCGGGATGAACCGATGAGCCGTCACACTTCACTAAAGGTTGGCGGTCCGGCTGACCTGTATGCAGTTCCGGCTGATGCTGAGGATCTGTTATCGCTCATCACTCAACTCTCATCAGCCGGTCTACCATGGCTTGCTGTCGGTAAAGGGTATAATCTGCTCGTAAAAGACAGAGGTATTCGAGGGGCAGTAATTTCGCTGGAAAAATTCAACAAGATTGAACTGCATGGTGAAAGGGAGGTTCTGGCCGAAGCCGGGGCGGATAATCTTGACGTCGTAAGATTCGCTCAGAAACATGGTCTTGGCGGGATTGGTTTCATCTCCGGGATCCCGGGCACAATAGGCGGAGCGATCAGGATGAACGCCGGTGCATATGGTGAGGGGATTCTGGAGCGGGCTCTCTGTCTGACCCTGTTGAGGAGCAGTGAAATCAGGGAGTTTTGCATCAGCGAGTTTAAATACGGTTATCGAACTCTTTCGCTCGAAACTGGCGATATTCTCCTCTCTGTGCTATTAAGGCTTGAAGAGCGCGACCCGCAATTGACTGAAGAAGAGATCAGAAAAGATCTTGATCTGCGCCGAACAAAACATAATGTCGGTTTTCCGAGCGCCGGCTCTTTTTTTAAGAACCCTTCAGGTCAGGCTGCCTGGAGACTGATTGACTCTGCCGGAATGCGCGGGGCTTCAGTTGGAGGAGCTGCGGTTTCTGAACATCACAGCAACTTTCTGATTAACAGGGGTAACGCTACTTTTGCTGATTTTCTGGCTCTGGCTGAAAAGGTAAAGGCTGCTGTCTATAAAGCTTCTGGTAAACTGCTTGAAGAAGAGGTGAAGATAGTGGGGGAAGGGGAGGAAGGTTGAGGTTGAGGTTGAGGTTGAGGTTAAGATAGAGATAGAGATAGAGGTTGAGGAGAATCGGAATGCAGAACAGTATGAAAGACAGGAAAACAGGTGTGCTTATGGGGGGGCTTTCAGCTGAGCGGGAAGTCTCTCTTAAAAGTGGGGCTGCTGTACTCAAGGCACTGCTCGCAAAAGGCTATAATGCTGTTGGAGTGGATGTAGGGCGCGACCTTGCAGATCGTCTTTCTGAAGAGAAGATCAAAATCGCCTTTGTCTGCCTGCACGGACGCTATGGCGAAGATGGTGCAGTACAGGGGCTTCTTGAACTTATGGGCATCCCGTATACCGGCTCCGGGGTTCTTGCCAGTGCACTTGCCATGGACAAGATATTTGCGAAAAAGATCTTTGCTGCCAGCGGGCTGACCATAACCCCTTATGTTGTGGCTCGTCAGGGTGAACATGTAGCTGCCGATTCTCTCCCGTTTGCTCTGCCGGTTGTAGTAAAACCTTCTCGGGAAGGTTCATCAGTCGGAGTAAGTATTGTAAGGAGAGCAGAGGATCTC
>JANNRW010000233.1:0-5644 GCA_031401815.1 Geobacteraceae bacterium
AGATGGCGGGCTTGCTGATATTGACCCCATCCCCACCCCCGCCCACCCCCGGAAGGGGAGGGGGTCAAAGGGGCACACACCCATGAAAGGGGGGGGGGTTATTTAAAGGAAAGGGGGGTATTATTACACCCCCAACAAGGGGGAGGTCAGGAGGGGGATGGGGTTGTTTGTAGCGCCACAAAGCCAGAAGCTGCTCCTTCGACGTCCCGGTCAATCGCGCAGACATGTTGGTGATTTCTACAATCGGCTTTCCGTCGGCATACATGAGAGCATCACATATCACATATGGCTCTGGACGATAGCCTAACTCTCGAATCGATACTTCATAAGTAACCACTCTGGTTGTCTCCAGAACCTGTCCACGGCAGCGGAGTCCACTTGCCACACCCGGAACCGGCTCCCAGACCGCAGAATCTGCTTCAGCCACCCACCCCATCCGAAGGAGAAAAATCCGCAGGGTGTGCATGCAGCACTCGTACATCAGGGTGCCCGGCATAACCCGGTCATCGACAAAGTGACAGGTTATGAACCAGTCATCAGGATGAATATCGGCTTCAGCACGGATGAAACCCTCACCGTAGCGACCGCCAGCAGGGAGAATCTCCATAACCCGGTGAACCAGCTCCATCCGGCCACCAGGGATGGTAAGAGGGCGGGTCAGCAAAAGCCCGGCAAAGAGAGAGCCGAAGCAGCCTGTCAGGTCGCCACCCCGCAGACGGGTTAATTGAAGAGCATCGTAACTCTCCACTTCCATCGGAACCAGCTCCTGCCAATCCTCAGGACGGATGCCGCTCATCGGGCGCATGTCAAGTGCCGGGCGGACGATCCCCTTGCCAGCCTCCAGCTCCGCAGAGTTGAAGAAGCCTGCACAGCCGTCCCTCATTGAGAGTAGCGGTTCTCCATTGACAGATGCCTCGAAAAAGAAGCGGAAGAGCCAGGTCTCCCCCTGACGAAAGAAGCGCTCGATCCTGATGTCGTAGCTGATCGTCTCTCCGGGGCCGGGGAGGGAGCGGTGGAAGGTGACAACTGCGTCCAGTAGCCGATAGACCGCAACCCCCCTTGAAATAAAGTCAATGCCAAGATACCCGGAGAGGAACAGATCAGCCTGACCTGCCTCCACAGCGATACAGGTAGGGATGCGACCACCATCCAGGTACCAGGCGTCTTCATGGATATCGTGCTCGGTCACCACGCGCCCATGAGACATCGATTTTGGCTCCCCCTCCAAAGCCGTGATCCGGTCTACCAGCATCAGCGGTTCGTCCGGAAGGCGGACTCTTGTAGGGTAGCTGTCAACCTCGGCAAATTCCTGACCGAGCACTCTGGCCACTGATCCACGGGCAAATTCGAAGCATAGTTCCCGGCTGAAAACAGCTGGGTTGCTGGCATCAGGAGCAGTTGCAGGGGCGGGTTTCAAACCCGCCCCTACAGAGGAATCCTCGCCCAGCTCCTGTTGCAGGGCAAGTTGCAGCGAAATGGCCTCAGCCATTGAACGAGCAACGGTTTCACTGAAACGAAGATAAGCTTCGTGCGCTTTCAGCCGCGCATCCTGAGCAGCAGCGAACTCCCGCAAAAGCGAATCCTCGCCGATAGATGCAGCCTCTGGCGGCAGTTCTGGTGATTTCGCAGGGGCTGGCTCCAAACCCGCCCGGTCTGCCTTGGCCCAAAGTTGAGCAACCGCTCTGGAGGCCACAGCTGCATGCTCCTGCGTCTCAGACTGTAGCGCTGGCAGTGGTTCAGCCAGGGGGAACACCAGCTGCTCCTTGACTGGAGGCAGTATCCGTTTGAACGGTCTGCCGCCACAAGAGACAGTGATACTGTTGGCTGATCTGATCAATGTCGGCAGCTCTGTAGGAAAGAGCGGCGCAAGATCGACCTGAATCCCCTCTGCAACAAGGCTGGCCAGCACTCTCAAAATTGCCCCTTCACCATCTTGTCCCTGCATGCAGGCAGAACGGGCCAGATGAGGCCGGTCGCCAAGAATCTGACTGATCATCCGGCTGCACGAGCCTCCTGGTCCCATCTCCAGAAAAATCCGGACACCATCAGCGTAGGCACTATTGATTACAGCAGGATAGTCTATCCCTTCGAGCGCCTGGGCAAGTATTGCATCTGCCGCACTCTCCCGGTTAAGTTCATACGATGCACCTTCAGCTCCGCTGTAGAATGTAATCCCGGAAGGCTGGGTTGTCGGAAAAAGATGGAGATTGCGGTACGGCTCTGCAACTTCCCGGGCAACTTCACAATGAACCGTGGTAACCCCGGAAAGCGGGAAAAAGTGAGCCCCCAGAAGAGCAATCAGACGCCTTACCCCTTTTGCGTCACCACCGATTACACATTCGTCCTTGGTATTGACAATCAAAAGATAAACCCGCGTAGTCATACGGATGGCACGGCGCACTTCTCTGGCTGAGGCTCTGACTACCCCGATCTGCCACTCTATACTTTTCCCTTCAGGTATTCCCCAGGCTCTGGCCGCTGCCCGACACCCCCCGGCAAGCTCTTCGGTAAAGAGGGTTGAGGAGAAGATCCTCTGGAGCATTTCGTCACGATCCTGCCATCCCCCCAGGGCAAAGAGCGCTGCCGATTCTCCAAGGCTGTAGCCTATGGCTGCTGAAGGCTCAACTCCAAAGCTTCTGACAATACTGCTGACAACGCAACCTGTTGCAACCTGGCCGAAAATCACTGCTCGATGATCAAGATCAATTTCTGCGGCAGGAGCGCCATTCCAGAAGAGCTCAGGCTGGAACTGGCTCCTCAGGTAAAGATTGTTCCGATCCTGCTGACGATAAATTTCAGGCCAGCGACAGGAGAGCGCCATCCCCATGCCAGGATAATGGTTACCGGAACCAGGGAAAACAAAAGCAATTTTACCCTTTTCACCAAGAGGATCAGCCGAATGGAAAAGTCGATCCCTGAGCTGTGGCGGGAGGAGAGAGAGGTTGCCACCGGCTGAAAGAAGCTCTGATGAATGATCAAGAAGAGCAAGAAGCTCTTCAGCGCTTGAGGCAACCAGGGCAATCAGATGCAGCTCGTTTTGCAGGCTGTTATCTTCAAACCACTCTCTGGCAAGCATAGAGATGTCAGGAGCTGACCCTGCTACTGCCAGAGTTCGCAATCTTTGCAGTTTTGCCTCCAGCTGAGCCAGACTCTCGCCGCAAATTACAAATAGCTGCTCTTTACAAGCTCCAAGCGGATTCAACAATTCCGCCCCCCACTTGTCCCTGCTGCCTGTCCCCTCCTCAAGTACGACATGGCAGCAGGAGCCATCTACACCAATAGCACTGACTGCGGCATGACGCTCGCCATCTGCACGGTTTCTGAGCCAGTAGCGTGGAGCCTCCGGCATATGAAACAGAGGGGCAACGGCAAATTCTGCTACAGGCGACTCAACTTTTTTTGCGCCGGGAATAATCTCCTGGTAAAGGGCAAGACAAGCCCGCACTAAAGAAGCGATCCCTGAAGCTGCGCCAGTATGGCCGATCCTGTCTTTGACACTTGAAAGCGCACAGTGCCGCTCTTTTGCTACCAGTGCATCATTAAAGGGGAACTGCTCAAAAAAAGCCGCCAGAGCAGTCGCCTCCATTTTGTCCTCAACAGGGTGACCACTTCCATCTGCTTCGAGATAATCAACTGACTGCGGCGAAATATCCGCTTCCTTATAGGCCCGGTCAAGGGAAAGGGTATAACTCTCGGCAGATGGAGTAATGATTTTGCCACTGCTTGAACCGATACCTTTTATAACAGCATAGATCCGGTCATTGTCGCGCTCGGCATCTGCTACTCTTTTCAGAACCACGCAGGCAGCGCCTTCACCGCTGATGCTGCTCTCTGCCTTGTCGTCAAAAGGGTAAGTCTCGCCACTGGCAGAATAAGCTCTTGTGCAGTGCTGGCCTAGGAGTGCGCGCAGATCTCCGGCAAAATCAACACCCCCTGCAAGCGCATGATCCAGCTCGTTTTGCTGTAGTAGCCTGACAGCAACTTCAAGCGCCTTTAACCCTGAAGTCTCTTCACTTGAAAGAGTAAATCCCGGCCCGCCAAACCGGAACTCGCGCCCTATCCGGCTTGCAACGATATTGCCCAGCGCTCCCATTGTTCTGTTAGCTGTAAGTGCCGGCCCTGCCGCATCTTTGAGCTCTTCCACCCATTTTTTCAGCTCCTCAGGGGAGAGGTCGGTTCCAAGCTCGCGACCATACCCTTCAGCCAGCTCTTCCAGAGCCCAGCGACAACTGAAGTTCGTGCTGTTCAGATCTAGCGCAATACCGATGAAAACTCCGGCATCCAGATTCCCGTCCCGCCCAAGGCCGGCATCTTCCAGCGCAGCAGCTGCAGACTGCAGCATCAAAAGCTGCTGCGGCAGCATCTCTTCGATCTCTTTGGGCGGAATACGGAACTGTTCGGCAGAAGCGGTCACCTCTTCAAGGTAGTACCCTGCAAAAGATCTCTTGCCAAACCCCTCCTTCTGAAACCATTCGGAGTCCTGCGCCCCCCACCATTTTCCAGGGGTTACAGGTGAGATCTCCTCGCTTGAACCAAGCACTCTCTCCTGAAACGAGCGGAGCGATTGCCAGGGGCCAAAACGGGCATCCATCCCGACAATCGCGATATCAGCCGGTCTGTCGACTGAAGCTTCATCCCTGTTGAGATAATAACCTTTTAGCTGGGGTTGCCTGTTACCGACGTAATCAGGGAGCCACTCTTCAATCAAAAGATGCGCATTGATCCCGCCAAAACCAAAAGCACTGACTGCTCCCCGTCTCGGGATCCCCTCACTGCGCCTCTTCCATGGGAGAGCCCCCCCAAGAACGCAAAAAGGGCTGCTCTCCAGCTCCATCTCCGGCTGTGGCGTATTAAAGCCGGCTGTAGGGGGGAGCGTCTCGTTGCTTATTGCAAGAAGCATTTTGGCAAGCGCTGCACCCCCTGCTGCTGTGAGCAGATGGCCGATGTTAGATTTTACCGATCCGATGACACAGCGACCCTCCTTGAGCCTTGCCTCTCCCCAGAGCTGCTTCAGGCTTGTCACTTCTGTCAAGTCTCCTACCGGCGTCCCTGTTGCATGACATTCAACGAGATCGACATCTTCCGGACGCCATCCGGCCTGAAGATAGGCTGACTTCATTGCGCGCAGCTGCCCTTCAGACATCGGTGCCAGCAGACTTCCACCAACATCATTGGCAAGTCCGATCCCCTTGATGATGCCGTAAATCCTGTCGCCATGTGCGATCGCATCTTCAGTACGCTTCAAAAGGAAAAGTCCGGCACCTTCGCCAACCAGGAGGCCATCACCTGCTGCATCAAAAGGCGAGCAGATACCTCGCTTAGACAGGGCTCGCAACTGGGAAAAACCCATCTGGGTGTATAGTGGATCAGGGCGGGATACTCCACCGGTAAGCATGGCATCCGCACGGTGGGCAAGAAGTTCATCAGCAGCAAGTTTTATGGCGTAAAGTGAGGAGGCGCAGGCAGCATCAAGAGTGTATGAACCTCCGCCAAGCCCCAGTGCATGCGCCAGGAGTCCGGCAGGAAGCCCGGCAACATAGCGGTTGAGCGGTTCAGTTCCAAAACGGCCAATGGATTTGCCGAGCAGTTTTTCTTCAAATGTTCTGCCCAGCCATTGGCGAGCCAGGGCAGTCGACTTTTCGGT
>JANNRW010000234.1:0-8080 GCA_031401815.1 Geobacteraceae bacterium
GAAGTAACGATGCTACAGGTTGTACAGAGCGCCGGGTGAGAATCCTGCCGTGGGTGGGGGAATGCTCTTGAAAATTGGGTGGGGGAATGCTTCTGAAAAATCAGGTCAAAAAGTGGGGGAATGGTCTTGAAAAATCACAGCCGGGGGAGATTGGCGCACTGGTGAAGATCTTTGTTTCACCGTTTTTCCGGCTCAGAGTTGAAATTAGGCCAGCACTCACAGACAAACCGAAGCCAAGCGGATTGCCCACTGCATACACTGACTCGCCTTTCTGTAGATCGTCACTGGCTCGAAAGGTGGCTGCTGGTGCCGAAAGCTCGGGTACGTGCAACAGGCAGATATCACGTTTGAGGTCACCGGCTACCAATTTTGCCGATAGCTTTTTCTCTCCTGCTAGGATCTGGATGCTGTTTGCTTCGTTAACCACATGGCAATTAGTTACAACCCTTGAAGGGCTTATAACTACACCGCTACCAGCACCCTCTGGCTGGTTACGCTCATCCAGCGTGGTAATGGTCACAATCGAGCTCCTCACGGTTGCGAAAACCTCGTCTGCTTCACCAGCATAAGTGCAACTTACACTGCAAAGGATTACGAAGGAGGAGAGCAGTAATATTTTCATGGCATATCTCCAAATGGCAATAACAGGCGTTTGTAGGCAATATCACTCCAAGTTCTGTCCAACATCTTGAGTTTTTGATATGCGCGCTTAACTTCGTCCCTCCGGCCAACTCGGTGATAAACCTCCATTAGGGCAGTCCAGACCTTTGGCTGATTAGGACTAAGGCTCAATGACTTTTCAAGATATAATGTAGCCTTCTCATCTTGAGCCAGGAATGCGTTGACAAATCCGAGTTGACGCCAAGGGAAGGGATCTTTGGGATCCTCTTCCTTCAACTGCTCGAAAAATGCAAGTGCTTCGTCGAAGTTTCTTGCATCCTTGAGTGCAATTGCCAATTCGGCTCGGTACGAAGGCTTCTTCGGGTCGAGCTTCACTGCCTCGCGAAAGGCGGCTATGGCCTCGGGAAACAGCTTAAGTTCGTAGTAAATGTCCCCCAACCATTTCCACCCTAGAGCAGGTACAGCCGGATTACGTGCAAGGCCGGCCTTGAAAGACTCCGTTGCTTCCTTGTGCCGCTTGAGAAGATGAAGTGAGCGCCCTCGCAATAACATGGCATCTGCATTGGCAGGGGCAATTTCCAGGATCTTCTCAGTGCAGTTGAGCGCACGTTCTGCTCTGTCGGAAATTATGTAATCATCTGCAAGTCGCATCCAGGCATCAATGTTGTCAGGGTAGAATCGCACGATATTTCGCTGTGAAATAATTGCCAAATTCCAGTCATTACTTCTTCGCGCCAGTTGGGCGAGAGCTGAATTGGCATTAATATTCCACGGCTCAAGCTGAATTGCTCGCTCAAATGAAGCCTTGGCTTCATCAATATGCCCCAGAGCCAACTCAAAATAGGCAATGAATACCCATGTGCCACCATCTTCCTTACGATACTCCAGAAGGGAGCGAGCCATATCTAGAGCCTCTTGACCCTTCTCCAGTCCCAACAAAGCTGATGCCAAGAGACCCTTGCCGCGTTGATTGTTCGGATCGCGCTTCAATACCTGGCGACATGCCTTTTCCACATCCGGCCATTTTTTCAGTTTTACCTGAGCAAACGCTAATAACAACCATGCTTCAACGCTGTCCGGCAGCGATTCAGTCCACTTGCCAGCCAATGCAGCCAGTTCTGTCCAGTTCTCTTCACGCTGTAACGTGTGGGTCTTGTCTCGCCAGGCCGTAGCAGCATCGACTATTGCGATTCGCTGGTCAATGTTGTTCAGCCATCTGGCAGGGAATGCAAAATTCACATTCTGACCGTCCCTCTGCTGGTAGTTTATCAGGCCGATCAGGATACCATTATTGTCAAATAGACCACCACCTTCCGAGCCTGGTGCAATAGGGGCAGTGAATTGAATCAGTATTTCACCGTTAATTTGCCTGACTCCAGAAACAACTCCTTCGCTGATACTGATGCCCAAGCCTAAGGCATTACTTATGGCATAAACCTTGGCACCGACCTGGGGGTCGAGATCACTTGTTTTGATCTGTGATGAGGATGAATATTCAGAAATTCGGAGAGTACAAAGGTTCCTGGAAAAGTCCTTAAAAATCGGTTTAGCTGAGTAGGAGTTGTCACCAATGCGTAACTTCAATGTTGTATCCCCGTTCAATAAATCGCACTGGGTTACCGCCTGATCACTGTCAAGCAGAATCGCACTATGGGCACTTATTAATCCTCCTTTCTTGTCAAACACCTCTAATGCAAGTACACTCCGTTCAGATGTACTGAATATTTCTTGAGGTGTAAGCGCATATGATGAACCTGAGGTAATTATTGCAGAAGCAATTACCATCAAGGAAAAACCAATAATCTTTGCAAAAGCAGGATGACGCCAACTCGGAATGACCTCACCAGACCTTATGCAAAAAATACCGATTCGAACAAGTGATTTCGATTCAGTAAACAATTTTGTAATGATTTTAGAATTCATCCATCTGAACACTTGACCCTCCACATTTTCGGCATACTTACTTTGTTAATCAACATCAATAAGCCTATTAGAACTTGTTCGGTCACATTCATCTATCAGCTTTCTTTCCGAAAGGAAGAAATAATGACCTCATATGTGTACATTACAAAAGGCTATATTCTCTATAGTGTCATTTAAGTCCGATCAGGTTCAGTGCTTAATTCAAGATACCCAAGGTTCATATCCCCTGAATCAAAAAAGCCGCTCTCCGGCAAATTTCGGTGTAGCGGCTTCTTATTCTATTGTATTGTGCTCACCCTGTTTTCATAATCAAACCGATAACATAAAGTACGCTCACAGTATAGCTGACAAAAATATCTGTCAACTTTTATTAGAGCCAGTAAACCGAAAAGAGGGGATCAGAGCTCATGAGGCAATAATGAAGGATGAATTATGAATTATTCAAACCACATGCAACGCCAGCCTCACTACACGCACCTTCGCATCCCGGTGCATATGCTGAAAGGGCAGGGCGTTGACAAGCGTCTTTCGTTGTGAGGCTGCTTCATGTATGATTCAAGCCGTCAAGGTTGTAATAAGGTCATCCGCACTCTTCAGATCGACTCCTGAGATAAAAAGCTTCTTGTGGCGTGATTTTTGACCGGAGATGATAGATATGGAAGATTTTGGTATTCTGAAGGTTTTGGCGAAAAATTCGATGCAGAGTTCATTTGCGGCGTCATCAACAGGGGGTGAGGTGACTCGGACTTTCAATTCATTACCGTGAATGCCGCAGATTCCGGTTCTGGATGCTCGGGGCTGGAGATGAAGCCTGATGGCCACTCCGGAAGCAGTCCCGGTTATGAGCCCCTCCGGAAGAGTTGTGCTCATTCACTGATTGAGAGCATTTTCAGATGGGTTTCAATGAGCGACTTGAGCCCCATTTCGAACTGGATCTTCTGTAAGCGGATTTCCTGTATCTGATTACCTAACTGGGCAAGCCTGTTTTCAGCATCGGCAAGTATCCTCTCAGCTTTTAATTCTGCCTCTGATACAAGAAGATTAGCCTCTTTCTGGGAATTGCTTTTCATCTCTTCGGTGATTCTCTGGGCAGCCAGCATGGTTTCACGCAGGTTCGACTCACGCTGACTCAACTCTTCAACCTGGAGAGCAGCTTTGCGGGAGTACTCTTTGAGTTCAGTATTCTCCCTCACAAGAGACTCGACCTCTTGTGAGACCATCTGAAGAAAGGAATCGACATCATTTGGATCAAGTCCGCCTAACATCTTCCCTTTAAACTGCTGCTGCTGAATATCGAGAGGGGTAATTCTCACTAGAAACCTCCCATTTTAAGACGAGTGCCTAAATCAGCAACTGATCTGATTATGAAGCTCTGCATAAAGAAGATCGCTAACATGACAGCCATGGGCGAGAGATCAATACCTCCCATGGAAAACAGCCGGGGTTTGCCCTTGACATGAGACAAATTCACTCGTTAAAACGCCTTACAACCTACGCTCCATACATCTCCATCCTCTCCCTAACCACCAACTCACGCTCCCGCTCTATCTCGTCGCGCAACTCCTCCTCACTTGGCAGATAGAGCCGGTACCTGGAAGCAAAGAGCTGTCTGCTTTCGCTGAGCACCGAATACTTCACTACCGTGTGATCTTTCTCTGTACAGAGGATAATGCCGACGGTTGGATTGTCCCCTTCTCCCTTGATCCGGTCTTCGTACAATCTGACATACATATCCATCTGGCCAATGTCCTGATGGGTCAGCTCTCCCGCTTTCAGATCGATGAGAACGAAACACTTCAGGATGTAGTTGTAAAAAACCAGATCAACATAAAAGTCCTTAGTCTCCGTGCTGATCCGCTGCTGCCGGGCGACAAAAGCGAAGCCTTTCCCCAGCTCCAACATGAACGCCTGTAGTTTGCCGATGATGGCAGTTTCCAGTTCTGCTTCCCGAAAGTCGGGTCTGTCCTGCATACCGAGAAATTCCAGCACATACGGATCCTTGATAAAATCCTCCGGTGCCGGAGCAAGCTGGCCTGTCTTCTCCAGCATTTCATCGATCACTGGCGCTTTCTCGCGGCTCATTAATAGACGATCGTAATAGAGGGAATTTATTTGGCGTTCCAAGGCGCGGGTACTCCAGTTCTGGTCAGCAGCTTCTTTCATGTACCATTCGCGGGCTTCCAACTTCTCCACGCGCATAAGGGCACGATAGTGGGTCCATCGCAATTCTCTCCGCAGTGCGGAGAGAATTGGAAACGTCAGGAAGAACTGCCTGATATTCCAGAGTGTCTGTTCGGAAAAGCCTCTGCCAAACTCACCTGACAAACGGACAGAGAGATTACAGATAAGAAGTGCTCCGTATTCCGCACGTTCATTCCCGTGCTGTTCTTCCTTCACGATCAACTGACCGATGTTCCAGTAGGCCTCCACCATGATAAAGTTGACAGCTCTATAACTGTTGGCGCGGGCGTTACGAAGGACTTCCGCAACTGCCTGGTAAAAATCAGCAGGCATAACGCTGTTAGCTGACCGTGCAGTTTCAACCGCTATCTCTTTACTCTTTTTATTTGCCATGAAACTCCCCTTGCACTAGCTTGTTGCGCGGCAGCGCCAGCTTGAAATCAAGGATACCGTCCGCCACCAAAAGGCAATTATTAATTATGAAAGATGAATTATGAAAAAAGGCCATGTCCTCATACTTCATAATTCATACCTCATACCTTATCGAAACGCCAAAATCCTTGATGATGTCCCCACTGGAAGTGTCCAGAAATCGTGGGAAAGTATTTAGTGGAAGGGTCATATTGCCTTAATCAAAAAAGAGCCGATCCCCGGCAAATTCCGGTGAAACGGCTCTTTAATATTTTATTTTGTGCCCAGCCTGTTTTCATAATCATCCCGATAACATAAAAGTTTGCTCACAGTATAGCGGATACAGAATGGAGTCAACAATTATTAGAACCGGTAAACTGGATCGAGGGGGTCAGCGCTTTTAGGACAATTATGAAGGATGAAGTATGAATTATGAAACTACCTGCTACACCAGGCTCTCAATCCGGCTCTCCTCAACCCGGTGCTGCTGCTGAAAGGTCAGGGCATTGACAACGTGCCGCGCCCACCAGTCTTCGGCCAGAGTCGGCAGCGTATTCTGGAAAAAAGTCCGCAGAGTTGCGGCGCTTTCATTGGCTAGCAGGTTGTACATTTCATCCCCTCCACAGGATTACATCTGTACTACGAAATTTTGCAGTTTTTTGTTGACGTTTTTGCCTGCAATTGGGTATAGATAAATCATCTACAGTCCAGTGCCGCTTGTCGGCTCGATAGGGTTTGCCCCGCTGGACATCATTCATTCTGAGCCCTGACCACTGGTCAGGGCTCTTTTAGTTTCAAACTCCTCAACTAGTAGCTTCAACGGACTATGATCCGGGAAAACACGAATTCCGGTAAATGGACGACTGACTGGCAGAGTTCTCGACCAGATCCACGGTGCTATCCTGTCAAAGTACTGATATGACAAGTCGTCATCTCGACATGCCCGATAAATGCTGTAGCTACAGAGATCGGCCAACTGTACGCCATTGGACAGCTCGCTTCGGACGAACATCGGCATTTCGCAAATATGGGCGAGGCGCAAATCACTCCAGGTTCCCTGATCCTGTAGAAAAGCGTGTTTCATGGCCAGAGAGCGATTCACTTCTTTCGAGATATCGTCATTGACCATCAACGCCTGATGTTTTGGGAATTTCAGGCGCATCATTTGCTCGACCTGCTCAAGCAGCAACTCCCATGATTTCCTGTGGATTTTTTCCTGATCCATGTAACCATGGAGATGTCGTTTGTCAATGACCACCGACAGGATGTGCATGTTATGATGTGCAAGTTGGCGAAAATAGAGGTCAATCAATCCGGTCAACTCTTCATCACGCAAATTGGCTAGAAATGGTCTCTTGGATCGTTCCTTGGGGGTTCTTACCCAATTTGACTTTATCTCGGAATCAGCCAGGTCAAGACGCAGCGCCGTATCTCGATTGATACGAGCCATAAGTGTTTGTTTATGCCGGTTCAGGGTCTTCTCGAAGCCGTGCCACCGGTGTTCAAACAGACTGACTGCCGTTAACACATAGAGCCAATCCCCCGGCTTCGTTGTTCCGTCTCGTTGAGGAATTTCGAGCCGAGGGTCGCGGTTGCCTGTTTCGTCCACATATATCAAAAACATTAATCCACCTTTTCGTGCCATGCCGCCAAGGGTGTTAAACCGGTGTCAGGTGTGAAATCGGTGTCGGGTATGAAATCGGTCGTCTACACCTTGACAAAATACGAAAAAACCGCCCGTCAGCACTATGCTGATCTAAAGCGGCTTCACCCCGAAATCCAGTCTGAAAATGTCATCTCCACTCCCTCAATCACACAAAAATTACCCACATTTAATACACCCGCACACATGCACTGTCAATGTATACAGGATGAGAATGGGGCGGCCACGAATATGCCGAAAAAAAGGCGGACATTCATTATGCAATATTCGGATTCTTCAGTTCCTTATTCAGTTTCAGGAAAGGCTGACAGACGTAAATTGCTGGTCAGCGCCGCAAGATCAAGCCCAGCCAGGCTCTCTATCCGACTCTCCAGAGCCCGCCGCTGCTGCTGAAAGATCAGGGCGCTTGCAATAAGCCATACTACCTACCCTTCCAGTGTTGTTCAGGTGGTGCAAAAGTTCATTTTCCATCTGCAAGGCAATCACAAGTCGCCTTATGGGAACGTAAAGCTCAAACACCCCCAAGGAGTTGCTGATTTGGTAAAGGATAGAAATACTGCCCGTGCTTCAGAATCGAATCCCGCAGATGTTGCTGGTCGAGTCTGTCCCAGTGGAGCAGATCAAGCTTGAAGACCAGATTCAGACTCTCCAGCTCGCTCCGGAGGCGGGTAAACTCCTGATCCTGATCCCTGGGGCGATAACAGCCAGATTTATTTGATCAGCTGGTTCAACTCGAAAATAGGGAGAAGTACTGCAATGACGACAAAGCCGACCGCAAGTCCCATGCCCAGCACTAAAAGAGGCTCTAAAAGGGTCATGAAGCGGGTAGTTGCCGTGTCAAACTCCCGCTCAAAAGAGTTCCCGGCCTTTTCCAGCATCAGTTCAAGAGTGCCGCTCTGCTCGCCAATCCCGATCAGATGAACCAGTAGCGGCGGAAAGAGCGGACTTCTTGCCAGGCTTGCCGAAAGCTTGCCCCCTTCGGCAAGCTCGACTCTTGCTTTTCCGAGAAAATTTTTGTAAGTCCTGTTTACTACCGCCTCGCCCGTGATCTCCATGGCTCGGATAATAGGGACTCCGCTGGTAAGGAGCAGCCCCAGGATTTTTGCAAAGCGAGCGAGAAGCAGCTTCTTCCAGAGTTCGCCAACTCCGGGTATACGGAGCAGCAGGTTGTCACGTCTGAGACGATTCTCTTCCTTTTTCAACAGCTCCCGGTAGAGAATAACCGCTCCTGCGGCCACCAGAAGGCAGAGCCACCAGCCTTTGCGGACAAACGTGCTGATT
>JANNRW010000235.1:0-11484 GCA_031401815.1 Geobacteraceae bacterium
CCGTTAGCACAAAAACAGCCTATCCCCTCACCCCTTTCAAGCCATAGGATGAAATCTGACCCCCTGGTAATAAGTCACTGATGTAATTATCGGACATAGGCCGATAATGCTTAAAGATGAATCCGGATATAATTTGTAAAAATCAGTAGTGTCCAGTTTGGTTTATGCAGTTTCCATAATAGTCCCCCCTCCCCTTGCGGGAGGGGGTCAGGGGGTGGGGTAATTTGCCATGTTTGTGCTCAATGCCAGCTTCACCCACCCCTCAATCCCCTCCCGTCAAGGGAGGGGATGCTAAATGCAAAGACCTGACCGGAGATCACCAACATCAACCGATTATCGGAAAAATTCCATGCGGATCTACTTCATGAAAAAAAAGAACAGAATCGTTCCCCTTCTTTACTGCATCATGTTATCTCTTCTCTGCACTCATTCTGTTTTTATCGTCAAGGGAGAGTCGGCAACAGCAGCAGCCGCGCAAATTGTTGAACAGACTAAATCATCCCCTCAATCAACTCCTGCGGATCAGGCAACATCCCCTCTCTCCTCCGGAAAATCTTCCGCGCCCCAGTTTGACCGGGCACCGCGTTCACAGGAGCGATCCGAGTTTGAGAAGTATGTCTCTGAAAAAAATCCGGTAACTGCATCATCAGAGATAAGACAGTTCGGCTACACCCTTTTTGAGAAGCCCCCTTCAACCTTTGCACCGACCCTGTATGTACCGGTCGGGCCTGACTATGTTGTCGGTCCCGGCGACACGATCAGGATCGATATCTGGGGGAAAATCGAAGGGAACTGGAATGTTGTTGTTAACAACGACGGTAACATCAGCCTGCCAAAGGCCGGTGTGTTCGGAGTAACCGGACTATCTTTCGCGGAATTGAAAGAAGTTCTGTATAAGAATCTCTCAAAATATTACTCCGGCTTCGAAATGAACGTCAGTATGGGCCCCTTGAGAACCATCCAGGTCTATGTTGTGGGGAATGCAGAGCGGCCAGGGGCTTATACAATATCTTCACTCTCTACCGTAATCAATGCCCTGTTCGAAGGGGGTGGGCCGTCCAAGACCGGCAGCATGCGCAATATTCTGGTTAAGAGAAACGGCAAGACTATCGCCACCTTCGATCTGTACGATCTGTTGCTGACGGGTGACAAAACAAAAGACATCAGGCTTATGCCTGAAGATGTGATCTTTATCCCGCCGGTCGGGCCTCTGGCAGGGATTGCCGGAAATGTCAGGACTCCGGCGATTTACGAACTGAAGGGGGAGACCAGATTACATGACCTGGTTCAGATGGCCGGCGGACTCACCGGTATTGCTTTCTCTGGGCGGGTTCAGATACAGCGGATTGAGGATCATCGCACCAGAATACTGTTCGAAGGGGACTTGCTTGATATCGAAAATAATCCTGCAAAAAACTTCGTGCTTCAGGATGGCGATCTGGCGAGAATATTCGCCGTTGTCTCTTCGGCAAGCACCGTTAACCTTGTCGGCGCAGTTCCACATCCGGGAGAGTATGCTGTAAAGCCCGGAGTGACAACTGTAAAGGAGATCATCTCACGAGCAGGGGGTCTCCTTTACTACACCTCTGATCAGGCTGAAGTTACGCGAGTGAAAGTGGCACAGACAGGGCCTGTCACCGAGATATTCTCGATCAATCTTGTCAGAGCCATGGCAGACGACCCGCTGCACAATCTGCCTTTGCAGAACAATGATTACCTGCTTTTCCGGGCAGTCCCGGAGTGGAACCTCTACCGGACCGTGACGATCAACGGTGAAGTCAGATATCCCGGAACCTATACATTCAAACAGGGGGAAAGACTCTCCTCTCTTATTGAACGGGCAGGTGGCTATACCTCACGGGCATATCTGCGAGGTACTGTTTTTACCAGGGAGAGAGTCAGGGAGCAGCAGCAACGACAGATTAATGAGATGACGGAACGTCTTGAGCGGGAACTGGGGGGCTCAGGCATCTCCCAGGTTGCCACTGCGTCCGGTCCGGAAGAGGCTCGGATGGTTCAGTTGGAACTGGAGCAGAAAAGACAGTTCATTGCCCAGCTTAAAACTGCCAGAGCCAAGGGGCGGATTGCCCTGAACATTTCAGAACCGGAGGCTTTCAGAGGATCTGCCCATGATATCGAGCTTGAACAGAGCGATAACATTTCCGTGCCGACGAACCCGAAAACCGTCCAGGTAATCGGTTCGGTCTACAATCAATCAGCTTTTGTTTACGAACAGGACAAGGAACATGTCTTCTATGTGAATCTTGCCGGGGGCTATACTTCACATGCGGACAGGGATAACACTTTCATTCTTCAGGCCAACGGTACCGCAATAAAGGCTGGCAGCAGTTTCCTCGGCTTCGGTGGCCACCTGGATTCCGGAGATACCGTCGTTGTTCCCGAGCAGATTGAACGAGTCGCCTGGATGCGCAACTTCAAGGATATAACCCAGATCATGTATCAGATCGCCGTGACAGCGGGCGTACTGCTCGTCGTATTTTAGGGATTATTATGCAACCGGCTGAAAAAGAACAAACAGAGGAAGTCGAGATTAATCTCATCGATTACGCCATACTCCTCTTGAAACGGAAAAAGCTCATTCTTGGCATAACCCTCTCCTGCGTCGGGATTACAGCGATTGTCGGTCTCTTGTTGCCCAGGACATATCGGGCTGAAACCAGGATTTTACCTCCGCAGCAGATGAACTCCGGGGTTGCAACGCAACTACTTAGTCAGGTAGCAGGCGGCCTGACCGGACTGGGGGGGATGCTCGGCGGCAGCAGCCAGGCAGATCTTTATGTCGGGATGCTCCAGAGCAGAACAGTCCTTGACAGCATCATCAAAAGATTTGACCTGAAAACCCGATACAGTGTCAATACATCAGAAGATGCGCGCAAGATTCTTCGCAAGAAAGTGAATGTTCAGTCAGAAGCCAAAAGCAATGTTGTCGTACTCTCGGCAGAGGACAGAGATCCGCAGAAATCTGCAGAAATTGCAAACGCCTTTATCGAAGAGTTGCGGGGTATGACAAAAACGCTTGCCGTTACCGAGGCTGCGCAGCGGAGACTTTTCTTCGAGGAGCAGTTGAAGGATACCAGGGAAACCCTTATCAGGGCAGAAGAAAGTATGAAAGGCTTCCAGGAGAAAACCGGCGTTCTGCATGTTGAAGAGCAGGTAAAGGCTGTCATCAAGAGTATCGCTCAGCTTCGCGCCGAGATAGCTGCCAGGGAAGTCGAAATCAGGGTTATCAAAACCTATGCGAAACCGAGTAATCCTGATCTCCAAAAGGCTGAAGCAGCTTTGAGCGGAATGAAAGCCGAATTGACCAGGCTTGAGTCACGCAAAGGTGCAGGAAATGATCCGCTGATGGCTACCAGCCGCATCCCTTCAGTCGGCACGGAGTACATCAGAAAGCTGAGGGATCTGAAGTTCAATGAAACCCTGTATGAACTCCTTTTGAAGCAGTATGAGATTGCCAGGCTCGATGAGGCGCGGGATGCGTCGGTGATCCAGGTTATTGACCGGGCGGTGACACCGGAGAAGAAGGTTAAACCAAAAATCAGCTCAATGGTCATTATTGCAGCTCTCGCGAGTCTCTTTTTTTCCATTGGGCTGGTTTTATTTCTGGAGCGCAGAAACAGCATTATTCATGACCCCGTGAACAGGGAACGGATAGAACAACTGAAGAAATATGCGACCGGATGATGCCTGTGACATACCACATTCACCCCTGACAACAGGTCGTGCCCTTGCCCGGAATGCGCTATTCAACCTATCCGGACATATTGCTCCCTTTCTTGTAGCTCTGTTTACTATCCCGATCCTGATCAGAACTCTTGGCACCGAACGATTTGGCATACTTACTCTGGTCTGGATGGCAGTCGGTTATTTCTCTCTTTTTGATCTCGGTATTGGCCGGGCAACAACCAGATTTGTGGCAGAAAATATTGCCAGGCGCGAAACCGAACTTCTGTCTCGATTAGTCTGGACATCACTAAGTATGCTTTTTTGTTTCGGTTTAACCGGAGCCGTGACTCTTGGCCTTTTGAATAATTTGCTTATGACCCACTTTTTCACGGTTCCGGCTTATCTTCATGACGAAACAACAAGAGCATTTTACCTCGTTGCCGCGTCACTGCCACTTCTCCTCGGCACGGTCGGTCTCCGTGGAGTTCTTGAGGCTCAGCAGCGGTTCGGATTGATAAATGCCATCAAGATCCCGGTCAGCGTGGCATTTCTTGTTGCGCCGTTAGTGATGTTGATATGTTCAAACAGTCTTTATCCGATTACAGCAGCTCTGCTCGGGATTCGACTGATTGAATTTATTGCCTACTCCTTTTATTGTTTTCAGTCCATCCCGGGATTGAAAAAGCTTCAATGGCCTGAATTCGACTATGTGCAGAAAATGCTTGGATTCGGAGGGTGGCTGACAGTGACCAACATAGTAGGCCCCCTGATGACTTATATGGATCGTTTTATTATCAGCGGGATTGTAACCATGACAGCAGTAGCCTATTACGCAACTCCGTATGACTTTGTGGCCAGGCTGGCGGTGATCCCGGGGAGTCTACTGGGGGTCATGTTCCCGGCTTTGACCGCCTCTTTTGTCAGCAATACGAACAGATTCTGTTTCTTATATGACAAGACTGTTAAATATATCATCTGTGTCATGACACCGATTGTGCTTGTTTTGACGTTGACTGCTCACCCGTTTCTGAATGCCTGGCTGGGTAAGGAGTTCGCGGAACAGAGCACCCTCGTATTTCAACTGCTCGCAATAGGTACGCTGGTAAACTCGATCGGCCAGGCCCCCTATAGTGCGATTCAGGCGATGGGACGCCCCGATATTACAGCAAAAATACATCTGCTGGAGTTGCCGCTCTATCTCGGGATGATCTGGTTTCTTGCACTTGAAATGGGGATTGTGGGAGCTGCTCTCGCCTGGCTGATTCGTGTCGTGATCGACACAGCTATTCTCTACCGCATTGCACAACGGATGATGCCAGGGAAGGAAACAGAAAGCGAGAACTTGGGATTCATGAGTTATGTACGAAGATAAAAAAGATAGTTATTACTCATTCTGCAGGACTGATCTGTTGGAATTCGTTCCAAGAAACAGGAGCAACAAGATACTGGAAATCGGTGCCGGCAGCGGCGAGACGCTCCTGAAAGCCAAGGAATCCGGATTGGCAGAATATGTAGTCGGTGTCGATCTGGCACAAGTTGAAAACAGTAACCAGTCACACCCGGCAATGGACAGGTTCATAACCGGGAATATTGAAAACCTGAAGCTGGATTTTGCTGATAATTTCTTCGACGTAATTATTTGCGGGGATGTACTGGAGCACTTGCTTGATCCGTGGCAATGTCTTGTTAAACTAAAGCCGCTTTTGCGTGATGGAGGGGTCATCATTGCCAGCATTCCCAATGTTCGCTACTGGAAGGTCAGCATGGGGCTTGTCTTTAGCGGGCGATGGAATTATTGCGATAGCGGTACACTCGATAGAACTCATCTTCGTTTCTTTGTCAGACAGACTGTTCAGCGCCTTTTCACTGATGCCGGATTTACTATTTCAACAATGAAATGCCAGGGATCCCAGAAAGAATATGGCTTTTCAGCATGGCTATTGAACCTGCTGACATTTGAGTTGCTGACCGATCTGCTGACCATGCAGTTTGTAGTAGTGGCAGATAAACGCTTACCCCCTGAAACATCGGTACGACGATGAACTACTTTTTTGCATTATTACTGATTGTCGCAACATCACGTCTCCTTTCCGGATCGTGGCGAAAAACTTTCATTCTCCCTTGCGTGATTGTGACCACTCCGATGCTGCTTGGCGCCGGACTCGCGAATCTCGGTTTGATTCCCGCCCTCATTGCACCCTGGTCGGATAGAACCCATATTCTGGTCATCTCTGGAACCGTTGCCCTCTTTTTCGGATGTTTCACTCTGCGTGGTGCCCGCTTTCAATTGACCGAAGTATCAAAAGATGTTCATTGGGATGAACGGATGCTGCTCAGGGTGTTGTTGCTGGCTACGGGGATCGCGTTCCTGGCTAATGCGGCGCAATTCCTCATTGCCGGACAGATTCCGCTCTTTGCCGCTGATCCAGATCATGCCCGAATGGAGGCATCCAGAAACGGCTACATCCATATCTTCAGTGTGCTTTCGGGTCATATTATTCCGATTGCCGCCCTTATCCTCTTTACCGGAAAAAACCTCAGAACAAAAACACGCCGGATTCTTGCAGGAATCATGGTGATAAATTCCCTGTTGCTGCTGCTTTGGGTAGCCCGCGGTATGCTGATCTACCCTGCAGTGACGGTTATTGCCATATATTACATTCTCAATCAGAAAATATTCGGATTCAGGAAAATGCTTGCCGTGGTACTGATCTGCCTCTTCATAGTCTCGGGGGTGAAGTATATGCGCGACGTCATGCGCTTTGGGTTCAACTACAGTGCCACAGGAAAGCAGAGTGCCGTTACCCCCCTCGAGCGTGGCCTTTTAGGAAATGCGGCCGTTCTTTATCTAACCATTGCCCTGAACTATGAAATACTGAACCGCTATACGGCAACTGTCCCCTCACTTGAGCCTCATTCGCAGGGGCGAATCATGGCAGGCAACCTGACTGCCTATCTGCCAGGCAGCGGCACCCCTTTTACAGAACTTGCCATGCAGAACGCGCTCCTCAAGAAAAATGAACAGGAATTCACCCTTACTTCGACTTTTTTCGGCATCCCCTACCTGGATTTTGGCTTTCCGGGGGTACTTTTCATAAGTTTCGGAGTCGGACTGATCTATCGAATGGTCTGGCTACGTATGATCACGACAGGATCGCCATGGAGCATATTCCTGTACGGATACCTTGTCTCCATGGCAGTATTTATCCCTTATGCTTTCATGTATACCCAGGTAAGTTTTACCTGGTTTATCCTTTCATCGTACCCGATCATCTATCTCTGTTCATGCCGGATCAGCGGGGCATCCCTGATCCATCAGTGTAGCCGGATCAGGTTTGGCAGATCCAGGCTTCAGGAGAAACCCTCTGAGCTTTTATGACGATCTCAAAATGAGTAATTACACTCCAAAAGTTATCATATTGGTACTCAACTGGAACGGCTGGCGTGACACGCTCGACTGCCTTGAATCCCTGTACCGCAATGACTATCCCGATTATCAGGTTGTGCTTCTGGACAACAACTCGACAGACGATTCACTGGTAAGGATTCAGGAATGGGCTGCCGGGAAAACAGTTGAGGAACACAATTCCGGAGCAAGTCCTTTCACTCTCTCTCCGCTGCCTTATATCGTGTACGAACGATACACGGCCGAGCACGGAGGTCTGGCAGAGGAAGAAGCACGTTTGCATGGAAAGTTGCCGTCAGCAATTCCTCATCCGCTGATTATCATCAGAACAGGAGAAAATCTCGGTTTTGCCGGCGGCAACAATGTAGGGCTCAGATATTCGCAGCAGCGCAAGGCCGACTATATTCTGCTCCTGAATAATGACGCCGTGCTTCGATCCCGGCATACTTTAACGACAATGATCGAGTTCATGGAAACAGACCAGGATGCCGGAGCGTGCGGAGGACGACTCTTTTATCCTGACGGCTCTCCCCAGATTTCATACGGCAACTTCCCCTCCCTGCCCCGAACACTGGCCTTTCTGTTCCCGGCATATAAACTGCTCCCCAAAGGACTGTTTAGTAACGTGAAACGAGCAAATGTCGTTCCCGATGAAGCAATCCGCGATCCACTCCCGGTTGATTATCCATCAGGAGCCTGCTTCCTCGTCAGAAACGAGACCATAAATGATGTGGGCCTCCTGGACGAACAGTTTTTCATGTACACGGAAGAAACGGACTGGTGCCTGCGGATGATGAAGCGAGGCTGGGGCAGATATTATCTACCGACCGCAGAAGTAGTGCATAAATATGCCGGAAGTTTTATCGGATCAAAAATGAAGATTAATAGCTATTTTACAGACAGTATCTTCAAGTACTACCGGAAGAATTTTTCTATTCACCATCTCTGGATAGTTGCCGCTGGATACCTTGTGCGGTCGCTGTACTCTCTTAGCCGCTGGACAATTACTGCATACTTCACATCTGAATCGCTGCGCCTGCCTGCACTGAATCAGGCAAAGCAGTGGCGGTTCTCCCTGAAGCTTGCGGTCACTGCCATGAAGGATCTTCTTAACGGAAAAATCAGCAGAGCTGAGGGTCAGGATCAAACGAGGGTGACATGGTGAAAGTTCTCATGCAATCCAGAACCACGCTTTTCACAGTCCCGGGAGGAGACACGATCCAGATGCTCAAGACGGCTGAAGCTCTCAGGAAAATCGGTTGCACCGTGGAGATATCAACAGAACTGGAACCGGAGCTCTCTTTGTATGACCTTGTCCATCTGTTCAACCTGACTCGGCCCCAGGAGCTGTATCTACAGGCAACAAACGCCAGGCGCCAGAATCGCAACATTGTTCTCTCACCAGTCTATGTATCGTACCGGGAATACGAACAGCACGGGAGAAACGGCATGTTCGGGGTACTGTCACATTTTCTCGAATCAGGACAGATCGAGTACCTCAAAATCACGGCTCGTGCTATCCGGAATTTCGAATTCAACAAGGGGACAATACTCCTCCTGCTAAAAGGATACCGGTCTCTTCAGAATAAAATCATCGACATGGCCGACGTCCTGCTTCCGAATTCAAAATCCGAAATGAACAGGGCGTGTAACGATCTGCATCGCATGAGACACAAGAGATACGTAGTGGTTCCCAATGCCGTCGACGAGCAGCTGTTTGACCACGAAAGAATTGACCTTGCCAGGACAGAGGAGACATTTTATGACTCTGTGCTCTGTGTTGGCCGCATCGAAGGGCTTAAAGGCCAGTTAAACCTTGTACGGGCAATGAATGGCCTTGACTGGCCATTGGTTCTGATAGGTAAACCGGCACCGAATCACCTCTCCTATTTTGAACAGGTGAAAAAAGAATCAGGGTCAAAAGTAAATATCATAGGAGAGCTCGACCATACAGAACTGCCGGGCTTTTATGCAGCTGCCAGGGTTCACGTTCTGGCAAGCTGGATGGAGACAACCGGTCTTTCTTCCCTTGAAGCCGGGGTTATGGGGTGCAATCTGGTTATCACCGACCGTGGTGATACACGTGATTATTTCGGTGATTATGCCTTTTACTGCGAACCGGATTCGGTCGAGTCGATCAGAGCCGCGATTATCAAGGCATACACTACACCGGTAGACCCCCAGTTGAGACAGCATATCCTTGAGCGATTTACCTGGGAAAAAGCTGCCGAGAAAACATTGGAGGGATACCAGATGGCATTAGCCACAGGTAAAAAGTCATGATCGCTGCTGTCGGAAAACGCTTAAATATCATAAAGGCCAAAGTGACTGGTGACGATCATCTTCGTTATTCGACATGGAAAGACG
The DNA here is from genome assembly GCA_031401815.1 of Geobacteraceae bacterium. Lineage (GTDB taxonomy): Bacteria > Desulfobacterota > Desulfuromonadia > Geobacterales > DSM-12255 > JANNRW01. The sequence goes on from JANNRW010000235.1 coordinate 9,461, forward strand.
TTGTCCACGAAACATTCAAACGGTATGGCCGGTACAAGGCGGATATCAAAAAAAGTATGAGCGTCGTTAGCGTGGATGATTTATTGAGAGTCACGATTGGGGGACGGATCATCTACTGGCCGGCAAACGCCAATCGATCACGACTGGCAGACATGTATTTTGAAGTGTTTCATGCACAGAATAACCACTGTTTCGACATCCCTGAAACAAGCATCAAACCTGGCGATGTTGTACTGGATTGCGGCGCATGTGAAGGCTATTTCACACTGAAAGCGCTTGAGGCCGGAGCGGGCAAAGTTTACTCCATCGAGCCGGGTGAGGCTGTTTCCCGTTGTTTACGCCACTCCTTTGCAAGAGAGATTGCCGCTGGCCGGGTTTCACTGCATGCCTGTCTGTTAGGAGAACGAAGCGAAGAGGTCTTGTTTTACGAAAATCCGCAAGATCCAACGGTATGCAGGATTTTCAGCCGGCAGGATAATTTGCTTTCGCGCGACAATATCCGATCCATGAAAATAACGACTGCCGATGAATTTTGCCTAAACCAAAAAATTGAAAAGATCGATTTTATCAAGGCAGATGTCGAAGGTGGTGAGATCGACCTGCTGCGCGGCGCCGAGCAGACGCTCCGCAGATTCAAGCCAAGACTGGCTTTTGCCGCGTACCATAACCCCGACGATGCCAATCAAATAGTGCAGTATATGCATGGATTGGGGCTTGGGTACCGGTTTCGAGTCAAAGGCATCGTTGTCTTTGACAAAATAGCTCGACCGGTGATGGTGCACTGTTACTAAAAGGAGGTTGATCATGAGACAGCGCGTGTTCTTTGTTGTTCTTCTCTGTGTCGTTTTAGTAACCACTGCCGTCAATTCGGCTCATGCAACTGACATAGGGGTTTACTATTATCCCGGATGGAAGAGTGATTATATAAACTGGAAAGATATCAAAGGGCTGCCAGGCTCGAGATCTCCGGGAAAACCATGGCCGGAGAGGCAGCCTTTGCTCGGCTACTACCCGGAGGAAGAGGCATGGGTTGCTGAGAAGCATATAGCCTGGGCATCTCAGTACGGCATAACGTTTTTTGCTTATGACTGGTACTGGGGCGACAATAAACCGGAGTATGACCATGCCTTGAAAAATTATCTGCAAGCAAAGAACAGGATCAACCTGAAGTTCAGCCTTCTCTGGGCTTACCATATCGCAACGCTGAAAAATCAGAAAGAATTTGACGACATGGTGTTGTATTGGATTAACAACTATTTCAATCAGACGACCTATTATCGGATTGATAACAAACCGGCTATTTTTATCTATTCCTACGATCAGCTGGAAGCAAACGCCAGAATATTCGGAGCGACCTCAGCATCGCTGCTTGCCAGAGCCAATAACATAGCCAGACAAAGTGGGTTTAACGGCATATATTTTATTGCCACAACAAATGCAAAACCTGGCGACAATATAGAAGATTTTTATTTGAGCATCGGCTTCAATGCATATACAGGCTGGAATTATGTCGAAAGCAAGGGGGCAAAAATTGATGATTATGATGTCATGGTAAATGGTTACATTGACTTTTATGCTGCTGCCGCCCAGACCTCCAAACGCCTTCCCTACATAGTTTCTGCCAGTCCAGGTTGGGATTCCAGACCCTGGTCCGGTGATGCTGCCCTGGTAAGAAGCAATCCTACTCCGGAAAAATTTTCGCGCATGCTCAGCAGCGCCAAACAGCTGATGGATACCAATGTCAAGATCCCCAAGATCCTGATGATAGAGGCCTGGAACGAATTCGGGGAAGGTTCCTACATCGAGCCGACCAAAAAATGGGGCTTCGCTTATCTTGAAGCGATCAGGAGAGTTTTTGCTCCACCGGCAGCAAAGAAATAGCATTGTAAGTGCATCAATAACCTAGATTAAGCAGATAATCGAATAACCGAATTCCGCCGTCATCTGTCAGCGGCCTGGAGGGTACCCTCCAGGCCGCTGACAGATGACGGCGGAATTCGGTTATTCGATTATCTGCTTAATCT
>JANNRW010000236.1:0-1696 GCA_031401815.1 Geobacteraceae bacterium
TTAATCTAATTGAAATACGCGCCTCTGGCAATTCGTTGCCCGGGATCGCCAGGAAACGACGATACGAATCAAGCGCATCCTCATATCTTCCCAATTGCTCCAAAGCATTTCCCCTGTTCAGCAAGGCTTCCCCATCCAGAGGGTTTTGATATATTGCCTGGTCATAATGGCCTATGGCACCTTCAAAGTCACCCCGCAAAAAACGGACATACCCCATCTGCGTCCTAAGACGAGAAAAAAAAGGATCAAGAGCCAATGCCTGTCCAAATGACCTTTCGGCCAGTTCAAGATTCTTGACCTTGTCCAGATAGGCACACCCCAGATTATGATAACCATAGGCTCGGTCAGGATACTGCTCGACAAGCCGGGTAAAAAGCACAACATCATTTCGCCATGTCAGGTTATGCCTAGCTGTAACCACTGCCAGAGTAAGCAGGGCCATGACAACACCTGCTGCCACCCAACGTCTCATTGAATCAAGAGAGGGGAGTATACCGCCAAACTGATCGGCAATCACCATCCAGAGCCCTATTGCCGGCAGATAGCAATACCGGTCAGCAAGCGGTGCACTGGGAATCGGGAAAATGCCGCAGACCGGAAGCCAGAATGCGATGAGCCAGGCTAGTCCGAAGAGTGTGGCCGGACTGCGACCACGGGTAAAAAGCCACCAGAACATTGCGATGATGCAAAGCCATGCACTAACTAATGGTAACGTGAACAGATGCAAGTCGTCAGGAATAAAGTATTTCGAACTCAGAAATCTTGGCCAAACTGCATTTAGTAGATACCTGGGAATGATAAAGAAATTATCCTGAAGCCTCGCAGCAAGTCCCGGAAAAACTTCCAATGAAACCCCTGCTTGTGTCAAGGCGTTGTTTCGTAAAATCAGATAAAATACAAAACAGGCTATGTATGGAACCAATCTGACTAAAGCCCTTCGCCAGGAAATTTGATCCTTGCTGCGGAGGCTGGAAAATTCAATAACTCCGATAAAAGGTAGAATCGCAACAGATGTCTCCTTTGAGAAAAGACCGGCTAGGAAGAGAATCGCTCCAACAAATGCCCCACCAAAGCAATTTTCTCTGGCACTCCATTGGTGAACGAGATACGAGGTAAGGACAAAAAAAGCTGCCAGCATGGTGTTACGCCCGCCAGAATTGAAGTTTACAGCTTCCGACATAAGCGGATGTACCGCAAAAAGCAACCCGGCTGATAGTGCCCCAAATAGATTTACATTGAACAATCGAGCAAGACGGAAGACCAGAAAAGCATTGAGGGAGTGAAGAAATACGTTGAAAAGTCTTACCAGCATCGGAGTTAAGCCATGCAAACGTTCCTCAATGAGAAAAGACAGCAGGGTCAGAGGTCTATAATAGGGAGTAACCTCGGAAGTTCGAGCACGGTCGATCCCGTTGAAAAGTTCAAGTGGACTGCCTTTCAGGGCAGAATTTGCAAGGATAACGACATCATCATCCCAGACAAAACTACTTCCCAGAGAGTTTGCATAAACTATAAGTGCAGCGAATACAACGACCAAACCGGCAATTATATCGCGCCTCTGTCCTGCCAGTGTGTCAACAGCAGATAATTTCACCCGTGGCGGCCCTTTTACTTGCCTTTCGGGTATCCAATAAGCTCGCCGGCCCTATCTCCCGCAACCGGCTTACCATCGTTATCCCAACCGGCAAACACCTGA
>JANNRW010000237.1:0-5669 GCA_031401815.1 Geobacteraceae bacterium
GAAGCCTCCTTCAAGATTAGATATCCCCGGGAGCAATCCCCTGAAGGCCCGTTGTAGACCACAACGTTGATAGGCTGGGTGTGTAAGTACAGTAATGTACTCAGCTGACCGGTACTAATCGGCCGTGAGGCTTGACCATAAAAAAAGAAAACCGGAAGGGGGGAGTAACCCTCCCCCCGACCGATATACGATCAGACAACTACAAATCACAAACGATATGCAATTGACGAGATAGATTAGGGCTCAAGGCTCTAGGCTCAGGGCTCAGGGGTAAAGCAAACTGCTTTTAAACCCCGAACCCTCAGCCCCGAACCCCGAACCCAACAAGTTTCTCGGTGGCTATGCCGAGGGGGTCCCACCCGTTCCCATCCCGAACACGGAAGTTAAGCCCCTCAGGGTCGATGGTACTGCATGGGTAGCTATGTGGGAGAGTAGATCGCCGCCGGGAATTTTATCAAAAAGAGCCCGTTACCAGAAATGGTGACGGGCTCTTTTGCTTTCTGCCCAAATAGTTCTTGAGGAGTGGTGATTTGTTTAAGATAGCGGTATATTACGAGTGACCAGGAGTGGCTGTTTGTATGCAACTAGCTAAAAACGCTGGGATATTAAGTGTTTTGATGCCAATTGCTGCGAAGATTGCATTGACTGCAATACTTACGGGTGATATAAATTTCATTTCCGTAAGGATGTTTAAAGAGACTCGTCATTTTTATCTCAAAAGTAGGATTGACTGAATATTGCTTAGCTTCGAGTGTATATAAAGGAGATTCATGAATCGTGCTTTCATAATCAAGAACTTTTTTGCCCCTGCTGCATTTTTCAGCCTATTCATAAACCTTCTTTTACTTGCTCCATCGCTCTATATGTTACAGACCTATGATCGGGTACTGGGGAGTCGCAGCCTTGAAACTCTCTACATGCTCACCCTGGTTCTAGCCATTGCTTTATTGGTGATGAGCGGGCTTGAAATGGTCAGATCGCGTCTTCTTGTTCATGCCAACAATGCAATGGATGAAATGCTGGCACCCTATCTGCTTGACAAGATGCTTTCAAACGCAACTCTGCCTGAAGGTAATAAGTATATCAGCGGACTTAAGGATTTGAACAGTATAAAGGCTTTCCTGACTGGTCCGGCAATATTTGCGGTGTTTGATGCGCCGTGGATGCCTGTATATTTACTCATACTATATTTTATGTCGCCCCTTCTTTTATCAGTTGCTCTGCTCGGTGCATTTACGATGCTTGCGCTGACAGTCCTTACAAGTATACTGACTCGCGAACCGCTACAGCAGGCAGGAGTAGTTGGACGTTTAGCTTCAAATTATGTGAGTGCATCCATGCGCAACGCTGAGGCGGTAAATGCAATGGGGATGATTGTTGCTCTAACCAGACGATGGGCATCACTCAACAACAAATCAAATGAACTCCAGACCCAGGCAAGTCGGCGCGTTGGTATTGTATCGGGTCTTACGAAATTCGTCCGCCAGTTTTTGCAGTCCGTTATTCTGGGGGTCGGTGCGTATCTGGTAATAACCGGCGAAGGGTTTACAACCGGCATGATGATTGCCGGTGTCATTATCCTTGGACGTGCATTGTCTCCTATTGAGAATATTGTTTCGAGCTGGAAATCACTCTCAGAGGCACGGAGCGCTTACGGTCGTCTCGAACATTTTCTGAAACTGCAAGGGATTGAGCAGCAGCATCTCCCATTGCCACCCCCTACTGGAGATGTTCTTTTTGAACATGTCTCTTTTGGGATTAGATCCACTGGCAAGGTTATTCTCAAGGATTTGTCTTTTGGGCTAAAAGCCGGAGAGTCACTTGGTATCATTGGCTCCAGTGCCGCTGGCAAGTCGAGCGTTGCACGCATGCTTACAGGTGTATGGAAGCCGGTTTCGGGAACTGTCCGAATTGATGGGGCGGATCTTGTCACCTGGCCTCACGAAGAGCTTGGCCCCTATGTCGGTTATCTCCCTCAGGATGTAGAGCTTTTTGAAGGGACTATAGCTGAAAATATTGCACGACTGGGAGAACCGGAAACAGATCCGGTGCTTAAAGCCGCGAAACTTGCTGGTGTGCATGAGATGATTCTCCGGATGCCCAATGGCTATGATACACAGATCGGTGAAGGGGGGGCTGTGCTGTCAGGAGGGCAGAGACAACGAATCGGTCTGGCAAGAGCGCTTTTTGGCTCTCCTCGCCTGATTGTATTGGATGAACCGAATGCCAGCCTGGATACTGACGGTGATCAGGCGCTACTTCAAGCTCTGCTCTATCTGAAAAAAACTGCGGTTACAACAGTTCTGATAACTCATAAACGCTCCTTGCTTGCAGTTGTTGACAAGCTACTGGTCATGCAGGATGGAGGCATGGTCGTGTTCGGGCCGCGCGAAGGGGTGATGGCTCATCTTGAACAGTCACGGCAGGCAGCACTGGCCAAGGGATCCCTGCCAAGCCAGTCTGGTACAGAGACAGAAACCTCCAGGGAGAGCCTCAATGTCTAACTTTTCACTGGTTGCACAGCAGCCTTCACAACTTCAACAAATTCAGCACAAGCCAACCAGAACCATTTACACCGGACTTCTGATTATCCTAGTCTTTTTCGGGGGCTTTTCCATCTGGGCTTTTTGGGCACCGCTTAACGCTTCAGTGCAGGCTCCCGGAGAAGTGACCTTTGATACAAAGCGCAAGACTGTCCAGCATCTCGAAGGTGGTATCGTCAAGCAGATACTGGTGCGGGAGGGTGACACAGTAACTGCCGGACAGGCGTTGATCATACTGGATGACGAGCAGGTCCGGCCAACAGTTGATCTCCTTGAGGGGCAGACACTGGCAGAAATTGCCACAGCTGCGAGACTGGATGCGGAAAAGAGTGATCAGGCGACCATATTATTTCCAAAAGCGATCTCTTCCCGATCCAATGATCCTGTTGTTGCAAGCATTATAAGGGCTGAGACGAAACTGTTCGACGCCAAGAGGGCTGCATACAAGAGTCAGGTAGATGTCTTGCTGAGTCAGATGCAGCAGACCCGCGAGGACATAAGCGGGCTGAAGCGGCAGGTAGAGGAGAAGAAAAAGGAGCTCGCTTCCCTGTCAGAGCAGCTGTCTGCAGGCAGAGAATTGCTGAGGGATGGATACTTTACCAGAACAGCCATACTTGATCTGGAGAGGATATATGCGGAAAAAAACGGAGAGTTGAACGCGATTAACGCAGCAATCGCACGTAATACTGAGCGTCTGTTTGAACTTGAGGTTCGGATAGCCGGAGTAAAAAGTGCCCGTATTCAGGATGCCATGACTGAAATGAAGCAGTCGACGGTTAAACGCCTCGACCTTGAAGAGCGTATAAGGCCATCAAGGAATGCCCTTGAGCGGGGAGTTATTCGAGCACCGGTCAGCGGCAAGGTTGTCGATCTGAAAGTATCAACAGTAGGGGGGGTTATTGCCGGAAAAGAGCCTTTGATGGACATCGTTCCATCCGGTGATCATCTGATGCTTGAGGCAAAGATAGGGATAAATGATGTTCATGATGTTCGTCCCGGGCTTCCGGCAGAGGTTACACTGACTGCATACAAGGCAAGTACCACCCCACAGGTAAAGGCCAAAGTAACCAATGTCTCTGCTGATCGTCTGACCATGAGAACACCGACGGGAGAACAGCCATACTATTCAGTCCGCCTTGAATTTGACCAGCAATCACTAAAAGATGCCGGAAATCTCCAGCTTTACCCTGGTATGGCAGCTCAGGTAGCTATTACTACCGAAGCTCGCACTGCATTTGATTATTTCATAGGCCCCTTGAGGCAGCGAATAGGAAAGGCATTCCATGAGAAATAAGTTCATTCTTATTGTTTTGTTACTCTTTTTAGGCTCCTTCTCCCTGTCGGTAAACGCATTAGCCAAGGCAGAAGGGATTATTGAATTCTACGAGTCAGCAAAGACAAAAGATCTCGTGATCGGTCGAGCACGAGCTCGGCTGGAAATAAGTGCGGCAGAAAAGGATATGTCTTTATCTGTTCTCCTCCCTCGTATGGAAGCTACTGCCGCTATTAATTCGATTGACAGCAGTACGCTGCACTATGAGCCTAAGGCTATAAACCGCTCTTATGTTGGTGAAAATTACGGGGTCAACCTCCGCCAGCCATTGCTACAGATCCCCGGAGCCTACGGCCTGGCCGCTTCCAGAGCAGGAGTACGTGCTGCAGAGGCAACTCTTCAAGGTGCCTCCCAGGAGTTGATAACAAGAGTTGCAGAGGCATATTTGGGGATATTAAAGGCGCACTCTGAAGAGAAACTATTTGCGGATGAGCTCAAGCGGCTTGACAGAATCCTCGAACAGTCAGAAGCTTTCCTGAAGGCAGGCACAGGGGACGTCATTGCCGTGTATGAAGCCAGGGCGCGCAAGGATAGCGCTCAGGCTGATCTGGTTAAGGCGATTAACCAGCGGCGGCTTTCAGAACAGCAACTGGCTAGAGTTTCCGGCCGGCCAGTAACAAGGGTCAAAGGTCTTGGTACTTATGCGCCGAAAGGGCCGGAGCCTGCTGATTTGAAGTGGTGGCTGGAAGCTATGAGACAGAATCAGCCCGCCCTGATACAGGCCAGAGAGACCTTGCAACAGGCTGCTGACCAGAGAAAATCGGCAAGGGCCGGCCATTATCCTGTTATCAATGCATCAGCTGGTTACAATGTCAGCAAGGGGAGTACTTTCCTGCCTGACGTTGAAACCAGGCAATGGTCGGTAGGTTTAAACCTGACTCTTCCCATATATTCAGGTGGCGAAACCGCTGCAAGGATCCGCAAGGCTGTTGCCGCTGAATCGGAACAACGAAATGTCCTTGATTCTGCCGACGAACAGTTGACGCAAAAACTGAAAGAGGTTTATCTGACTCTGGAGTACAACGCATCACTCATAAGCGCCTTGAAGCAGAAAATGGTTTCTGCTGAACTTCAACTTACCGCTGTCAGCAAGGGGCGAAGCATAGGCACCCGCACTGCAGTTGATCTCCTTAATGCAGAGCAGGGGTATGCGGCCAGCCGTCGAGATTTGGCCGGAGCCATTTGTGACAATGCTTTGCAGCGCTTGCTGTTAAAAGCTGCTGCAGGTAATCTGACTGAGAAAGACCTTGTTGAACTCAATATGAATCTGATAGATACACCGCAAACTATAGTCAATCCATTGGCAGGTTCAGAGAAGTAAAATACTGTTTCCGGCAGTATCAATTTTAAGTCTCTTTTGATTAACAATCCAGTTGACATGACGTCAAACTGTGATAAATTGTCATCTATTCATAAAAATAGGTTACCTGTCTTTAGAGTTACCAGGTACAGAAAAATACGCGAAAACATAAATAAACTACTAACATCAGAGGAGAAACCATGAATAAGGCATATCGACTGATTTGGAGCAGGGTTAAGGAAGCTTGGGTCGTTGCAGCCGAGAATGTTAAGCCCAGTGGCGGAAGACCAGGGGTTACGGTAGCAAGTACGGTAGTTGCTGCTGCTCTTTTGACGGCAGTTGCGGTTACGGGGGCGCATGCGGTAGATGGTTTGATTGAGGTTGGTGGAACAAGTGGCCTTTCAGCTATAAATATTACCGGGTCTGATTTGACTAACGTCGGAGCCCTGACCGCCACGACCGGCAACATAGCTACAGTAAATGCCACGAACCT
>JANNRW010000238.1:0-14654 GCA_031401815.1 Geobacteraceae bacterium
CGGGCATTGAAAACACCCCCTTTCCAGAGAGGGAGAAAAAAGTCCGGCCTGACAGATAGCAGATAATCAAAAATCGCGTACTCTGTACCTACAAAAGTCTTTAGTCCGGGGTCGAGTACAAGTACGGGGCTGAGCCAGGAATGGTTAACGGTATTGGTCAGGTATGTTACTGAAGAATCATCATACAGACCGTTATCCAGAGATATCTGCGCTTGAAGTTTCTCAAGAGTATTGGAATTAACTATAAACGCCTTCATATCAGCAAGCGGCATTGTAACCTGGAGTATGACTATCCCTTTTTTACGGATAACCAGAGTGGTAATTTCAAAACCTGCAGGGGCATTTACTGCTGTAATCCCGGCAACTACCCCCATGCCATCGAGTTCGTTGGAATTGTAACGACCATTTTCATACTCTACAATCAGTTCACGATCCCCTTTTTTCCCGAGTCTGATGTTCTGGAATCCTTTAATCGCCAATCTATCCCTTAGCCTGGCAAGGGAGAGTTGCGAACTCCCCTCCATACTTGTGACGTCTGATCGGGAATTCTGTTCGGATGTCGGCTCCCTCTGATTGCCTGTTTCTTTCAGACTTTCAGTTGATATGTGATGAGCGGTTTCAAGCGGCAGGATGTTATGGTGATCAGACCCGAGTGGCAGCATCAAACCAAACCCGAATTCAGCCCCCCCTTGTTTGCTGTTTACTGCCAACTTGATTGTCGCCTGAAAATTTACCGGGATGCCAATAATCTCGGGAGAGACCAGACGGAGACCCAGATTAGTTTCACGAGCATCGTACTCACCCAGCAGATAAAGCCATTCAAATGCTTTTGCCTCAACCCCTCCAAAAAGCCCTTTCATGCGGTCGGGGCCATTACCATAGCCTGCAGAAAAACGGAATTGACCAATTTCTTCGGTCACTACTCCGTAAATCGTACGAAGATGCTGCGCTCCGCCGCCAATGTCCTGTGCACCTATTGCAATGTTTGGGAAATACTCTCTCTCAGGGATGAACGGCACCCGAAGCTTGAAATTCCCGGACAGGTCGCGCATGAAGAAATTTGTCTCATGCGGTGCATAGCCCTCGGTAAGCCGCCCGCCAAACTCCAGCAGATCGAACATCCCTACGGAGAAGATATAGCTCTCCTCCCGTCTCAACCTGGAACGGAGACCATTTTCCTTCTGATCCGAGTAAAGGGTATACAGATGCCCTTCCCGGGTCACTGAAGCATTGGGAGTATTCAGAATGCCGGTAAAACCTTGCAGGGACAAGGCATTGTGAAATCGTTCGCCCCGGCAGGCGTCAATCGGGAAGATGAGCATGAGAAAACATGCCGTGATCATGGAAATGCGGCAGGCAAGAGGGTAAACAGGTCTGAATCGGAGCATGACCATCTCCATAACACTTAAAAACAAATGGGAGTCAGATCGACTCCCATTCGGATATGACAATGATCTTTTTCCGGCTATGAACCACCTGTAGATCCGGTAGATCCTGTTATTGGCACTACAGGCAATGTGCCGGTGAATAGATCCGCTCCCTGGGCAGCATTGGTGGCAGCTGTCGTCTGGGCCGGGGTCAGCCCGGTCGTAACGGCAGTTATGAGGGAAGCTGTTGTGACTGGAGTCACGCTGGTGGAAATTGCAGCTACGGATGTAATCAGAGAGCTGACTGTTGCGGGTGCGGATGAGTCCTGCTGCAACAAGGCCCCTATCATCTCATTGAGAACTACGGCAGCTCCATTCTGACTGTTTTTGACGCTCAAATCGGTATTAAGGTCAACCCCCAGCCTTGTCAGGGTTGCCAGGATTGCCGTCCTGTCCGCACTGTTGGCATTGGCAACAAGTGTGGAGAGCGGGGTAATCTGATTGATGCCGTCAGGCGCACTCATGGGGGGAGCCGCAAGGGGGGAGCCGGGTGTTCCGTCAGCATTCAGCGGAATGTAGGTTCCGCCTGTGGTGCGGTATGGGCCGGTACCTCTGAGAATGAAATAGCCGTTTACGTCTGTAGTCCCGATCAGAGTCCCGGTCGAATCATAGACGCTCGCTCCGGAAACCGGGCCGTCGATAACCCTCCCCCTTAAAACTGAATGGTTACTGCCGCAAGCAGCAACTGCCAGAAACACCCCCAAAATTGCCGATATTGCCAAAATTCTTTTCAACATGTTGGACCTCCTTGTAGTTCCAAAGATTGTTGTGGATAACCTCATGCTGCACTCCCTGTCTGGACAAATGTTCCCGTTTCAGCAACGCTTGACTGCTGACGTAAAAAGGTCTCGAAGTAGGTATCAGTGATATACTCCCAACTATATGCGCTTTTGATACGATCTTGAGCCATCTTCCTTATCTGTCTGAGCTGCTCCGGCTGACAGGATTCAACTGCCCGGATGCTCTGTACAAGATCCTGCTCCTTCAGAAAATAGCTGGCTGCTGCTCCTGCAACTTCCCGGTTGAAAATATTGTCATGAGCAATAACGAGATTTCCGCATCCGAGAGCTTCCAGAAGCGACGGGTTTGTGCCTCCCACTGTATGCCCATGGAAGTAAGCCTTTGAATGATACCTCAAGCTCTGCAGTTTCCTTTTATCGTATACCGGACCGATAAAACGGATTCTGCCGTCATTCAACTGCAACAGGCTTTTCACATAGTTCGTTGGAGGATCGACGCTGCCGACTATGACAAGAGGGTTTTTGCTCCCGGACTGAAGGTAGCCTTTCACAATTTCTCCTACCGAATTCTCAGGCTCCACTCTGCAGACCGACAGATAATAGTTGCCGGATGTTACCTGCCATTCCGCCAGCAAACCTGCATCCGGCACAACATCTATGACGGGCGCGCCGTACGGAATTACACTGATTGGCGGGTGATGGAGATGGCGGGATTGCAGATGCCGGAGTATCCCTTGAGCATCGGCAATAACCCGATTGGGAGTCCACATGGCTGCGCTTTCCATAATCTTGAACCAGATTTTCGCCAACCTGCCCCACTTTGCCCTGGCCCACTCCACACCATCCATATTTATCCAGACCTGGCTTCCCCATAACCTGGGGATAAAACAGAAAATACTCGTGCCGTAACCCAGCATGTAGACAACATCAAAACTATTGCGGCAATGCCAGAGACATCGAAGGTCGAAGATGATCGTAGAGAGTGGCCCGAGTCGGGGAGCAGGGATATGAACCAGGTGGACTCCAAGGTAGTAGTCGTCCATTGAGATCCCTTCCCTCTCGCAATAGACTGTTACTTCCGCCCCCCTTCGTACCAAACCTGTCGAAAGTTCCTCGGCAAAAGTCTCAAATCCGCCGTAACGAGCAGGTATGCCACGAGTCCCAAGTATAGCCAGTCTCATTTCTGCTCCTTTTAGTTTATGCATTCAAACAGGGATGATCAGACGTAGAACTTGATCAGGTTCAGATTATAATATCAGTCTGCCAAGGTCACAGAGTTGGGTGGATGTCTGTATTTGCGCTCGGATGTTCAGAAAGGAACAGATAGGGTTTTCAGGAAAAGAAAATGCGATTTTGTCTTACGGTGAAGAGGAGATTCAAGAGATGAATCTGCTTGTATTTGTCGTGCTCAAAATGAGCTCCAAATATCAATGTGAAGATATTTGGCGTCTATTCTGAATGAAATTTCATTGAGAGTGGAATATGTAATTCGAGCAATGCCTGGTATATTATTTCTGGCGCACCTACGCGGGACAGGAAATCGACTATCTGGAGGAACGGGACGGTTCCCTGTTCGCCTTCGAGTTCAAATGGTCTGAAAACCGCCGGGCAAACCCGCCGAAGAGTTGGTGCGAGGCTTACCCGCAAACTTCCTGGCAAAAAGTGACACCGGAGAATTATCTTGATTTTGTCTGGTAGTAGGAGCGGTAGTTTGCCGGTTTTTTGGGCTGCGGGGATTTAAGAAACAGCAAAGGTGGCTGATTGGCCGTCTTGAAAGTTTAGGTGGAGGATTCATCCATATTTGCGCATAGCAATATCAAGTAGTTAGCAACGTTAGTTGACAAATAAACAGCGTCCCTGTCGCCCTCCCGGTAATGCGGCTTTTATCATCATGTATTCAGCCCGCCTGGTCATCACGCACCTCATTACATAAATTCACGCTCACATTATAACGGTGGCTAATTAGTGCCAATATATTTGATGGGATGAGCAGATCTTCTGAAAGATATTATTCAAACGACGGCGCGAGGGGTGGCAATCAGACTTTTACCGCTAATGGGAAGAACAGGGAAAACAAGGATGGTGAAAAATTTAAAGGCCGACAGCAATTGTCGGCCTTTATTAGCATTTGGAGCGGGAGACGGGATTCGAACCCGCGACCTTCAGCTTGGGAAGCTGACACTCTACCACTGAGTTACTCCCGCGATGGAGTATGCTTTTTACCGCAGAGGAGCCCTGTTTGTCAATCGATTTCTGGTTCTATACCCCGCTGAAACGGGCGATGGCAACTTCCAGGCGACGGCAGATCTCCTCCTTCCCCAGGACCTCCATCACTTCGTAGATGCTCGGTGAAACAGTGCCTCCGGAGAGGGCAATCCTGACTGCCGGGCCGATCTGTCCCATCTTGATCCCCAGACCGCTGCAGACATGCTTGAATACAGCCTCTATGGGATCATGGGTAAAGTCGGGCGCGTCTGAAAGTGCTGCGACGAGTTGCCTGAGATAGTCTGAAGTCTCGGGTTTAACATGTTTCGCCACCGCCTCTTCGTCATATGTCAGTTCAGGGGTGTAGTAGAACAGTGCCCCGTCAGCCATCTCCAGCATGGTTTTGGAGCGCTCCTGCAATGTCTTTATGACCGCTGACAGAGGCGGCCCACCAACTGCCGGGTCTACCCCCCGCTCAGACAGAAATGGCAAGAGCAGTCCTGCGAGTCGGTCAGTGTTGCCGGTTTTGATATAGTGTGCATTAAGCCAGAGGAGCTTGTCCGGATTGAATACCCCGGCAGATTTGCCAACCGCCTCGATGGTAAACTTCTCGATCAGCTCCTCTTTGCTGAAGATCTCATCATCACCATGGCTCCAGCCAAGACGAACAAGATAATTGACCATTGCTTCAGGGAGAAGCCCCATATCCCGGTAAGCCATGACACTGGTCGCACCGTGTCGCTTGGAGAGACGGGTCTTGTCGGCTCCGAGGATCATCGGTACGTGGGCAAACTGCGGCACCGGATAGCCGAGCGCCTCGTAAAGAAGAATCTGGCGTGGGGTATTGTTGATGTGGTCATCACCTCGAATTACTGTCGTAATCCCCATGCTGGCGTCATCAATCACAACAACGAAGTTGTATATGGGTGTGCCGTCCGTACGCTGGATGATCAGGTCATCCAGCTCCTCGTTATTGAACGATATCGACCCCTTGATCAGATCATTAAAAGCAGTGACGCCGTCCTCCGGAGACTTGAAACGGACAACAAAAGGCGCATCCCCCCGCTCATCAGAAAGGGAGCGGCAGGTGCCGTCATATTTGGGCTTTCGCCCTTCAGCAAGTGCCTTTTCCCGCTTTGCCTCAAGCTCTTCGGCAGTGCAGTAGCATCTGTAGGCCTTCCCTTCAGCCAGAAGCTTGTCAACATGTTCCCGGTAAAGGGGGAAATTGTCTGATTGATAATATGGCCCTTCATCCCAATCAAGGCCAAGCCACTCCATCCCCTGTAGAATAGCATCTACAGACTCCTGTGTTGATCTCGCAACATCAGTATCCTCGATCCTGAGGATAAAAATGCCACCGCTCTTTTTGGCAAGCAGCCAGTTAAAGAGGGCTGTACGTGCACCTCCAATATGAAGATACCCTGTAGGGCTCGGAGCAAATCTCAGGCGAATCTGGGACATCTGGAACTCCTTGGGTTGGTAGGCTCTAGGCTCGGGGCTCAGGGCTCGGGGCTCGGGGCTCGGGGCTCGGGGCTAATAATGAAATATTTGCGCGGTATATTCTACAAGTTTAATATTCTTGAACTCGGTATTTGTTCAATGCTTTTCCTGACACTCTTCAGCCCTGAGCCTAGAGCCCTGAGCCTAGAGCCCTGAGACCTCAACCTGCAGACTCTTCAGGCAGAGGTACTTTTTCACCCGGCACTGCGTAATCTCCTGATGCCCATCGGCCCAGGTCAATCATGCGACAGCGATCGGAACAGAAAGGCTGCGACGGATTGTCCTTCCATTCAGTATCTTTGCGGCATATTGGACATTTCATCTCAGTATCCTTTTCATCACGGTGCAACCTTTCTGCCTCTAAGCATATCTTCAACCTGCATGACTGTTGGGCGAACCGGGTTTTTTGATGCCTGGAAGCGTCTGGCTTCTGCAAAAATGCTTTCAATAAGAGCAGGGAGTCTCCCTATGGTTGTGACCCGGTAGAATTTTCCGAGATGCTCTCCTATACGGGAGATATCAGCTTCATCCGGAAAGACGATTATGCCGAATATCTGAAAAGTCCATCTACTCCTCTGCTTCAGGATCTTCATCAGGCTCATTGCATATTCATTGAGCTGATGATAAGGGTTCTCACCCCAGAGAGATTCGATTTTTTTGCGCTGACTGCCACTGCTTATCCAGATATCATTGAGAAAATCCCCTGGGGACTCGATAACTCCGACATAGTATTTAGCCTCCAGAATTATAAGTGCATCCTGATTGATCAGAATCAAATCAGTAAACTGACGGTAATTTCGGCCAGGTGCCACGTCAAAATTGATAAGTACTCGCCAGTCCCCTTTTTGAAACTGAGGTGCGCCGGAAACAGTATCAAATATCTTCTGCTCGAATTGATTTGAAAACTGTGGCCTTACAGCAGCTTCCAGCTCTTTGTAGTTTGACTCCCGCCGTGTATCTGTTGATGATTCGAACTGCTCGATCTTCTCCTGTAGGCGCTCTATCTCTTCCCGTGTCTTTTTCAGCTCGACTTCCAGATTAATAGCGCTTTCATGCTGCGCTACCTCCATTTCATAAATAATCTGCTCAGCCAGCTCGCGATACTCTTCATCATTCTGCACTTTTTGCTCAAGTAACCTGATTTTCTTTATATGCTCCTCAAACTGCATCTCTGAATTACGACTCATCCTGGTAAGCTGGGAATCCTTTTCAGAGAGCTGTTTCAGATACCCGTCTACTGAACGCCTCAGTTCGCTCTCCCTCTGAAGCAGGATCTGATTCTGCCTGCGCCTGGACATCAGGTACAGTTCAGTACAAAAGGAGATGATCACCCCCCCGAATAATAAGGTGAGAGCAGTTCTCAGATAAATCCGCCACGCCCCCCTGTTATCGAAGGGTGTAGATAACCAGTTAAGATAATCATCACTGAAACTGTGCGGCATATTGCTTATTACATACAATCGGCCGATTATCTCGCCGGGCATACGGCTCGAAGCTGGCTCTCTTTTGTTAGTAGCAACAAGCTTTGGCAACCTCCGCAGTACAGCAAAAGAGCCGCTGGTAAGGTCTGCCGTGGTAGGTGTAATTAACCAGGGGAGAGAAGGATCTGATGAATAGATCATTCTCTGTTCAGGACAGTTGCGCTGCTCGGATTTACAGTCTGTTATCACAAATCCGAACAGCCCGAAACTTGCATCAAGCACATCCTTTACAGCAGCGTCATTACCCTGATCAAGAAAAAAATTAAGTTTGATGGTCATCTGGTCAGCAAGGGTTTTCAGGTCAGCAGTATGCAGGCTGAAAAGTTTCTTCCCGTAAAATTCCTTGTATGTGTCACGATTTGACAGAGTGGCCAAAGTGAGTGAAATAGCAAGGATTAGCAGCAATCTTGCAATAATCAGTGCCTTGACACGGTATCGGAGTGATCTGAATAACCTCATATTACTACTGTCTCTCCGGGACGTATGGGGGGGGTGGCTGGAGGAGCGCTGAGCGAACGATAGAACAGAACCATGAAAAGGATGAGCAGCGCAACAACAAGCAGGGATGTCGGCATTAACCTGGTTGCGTCATTGTAGATAGAGGAGCGGATCAGCCCTGCCGATATGGTGATAATTGCAGCAGCGCCCAGAATTCCGCCCCAGAAAAGAGAGAGTTGCACAAATTCAACTGAATTTCGTGCTGAGAGGAAAAAGAAGCTGCTGACATACTGACTGAAGAATGTCCCTGTCAGGACAAGAATTATTGCAGCCAGCAAGAGACGTAATCCTGTTTTGACAGTGCGCTTTCTCATCCCTGCCCCTTGCACCAGCTGACATCGCCTACCCCTTTGCGAATGACTTCCGGAGTATCATTCAATAACGAGACAACAGAACTTACATCAGCAGAAAGAATCCCTCCATCAATAACAACATCTAGATGCTTGCCCATCCAGTTGTGCAGATCCCTGGGATCTCCAATCGGCTCTTCTCCTGAAATATTGGCGCTGGTCGTAACAATCGGATGACCCAGAAGTGTCACAAGGCTCATGCAT
The DNA here is from genome assembly GCA_031401815.1 of Geobacteraceae bacterium. Lineage (GTDB taxonomy): Bacteria > Desulfobacterota > Desulfuromonadia > Geobacterales > DSM-12255 > JANNRW01. The sequence goes on from JANNRW010000238.1 coordinate 8,406, forward strand.
ATCCGGTTATCCGGAATTCTGATGCCAACACTCTTCTGTTTTGTCTGTAGTAGATCAGGAACAACACTGCTGGCTTCAAGTACAAAGGTATAAGGGCCGGGGAGCAGTCGCTTTAACAGTTTGAATGCAAAATTGCTTACTTTTGCATAGCGGGCAACTTCAGAGAGATTCGGACAGATGAAGGAGAACGGTTTTTTAAGCTCACGCTGCTTGAGTTGATAAATCCTTTCAACCCCTTTTTTACTGAAAATACTACACCCTACTCCATAAGTCGTATCTGTTGGGTACGCAATAACACCGCCGTTTTCAAGTATCGCTACTGCCTGGGCAAGGAGTCTTGACTGAGGATTGTCCGGATTTATACAGATCAGCATGCTCAACTCACCGGATTGAGGGGGAGTAGCTCTTCATGGACAAAACGGCCATCTTTCTGGATCAATAGATCATCAAACCAGATCTCGCCATCACCTTCCAGGAGTTTGACCATATCCCAGTGAACTGCGGAACGATTGCCATTATCACACTCATCATAGCACTGGCCAGGGGTGAAGTGAATTGAACCGAATATTTTCTCATCAAACAAAATATTACGCATCGGCCTGCGAATACCGGGATTAAGACCAATTGCGAATTCACCAACATATCTTGAACCTTCATCTGTGTCCAGAATCCGGTTGAGCTCCTCTGTCATCTCCGGTGCAGTCGCCTTGACGATCTTCCCCTTGCTGAACTCAAGGCGGATGCCGTTAAACTCCTTGCCCTGATAAATAGTTGGACAGTTATAGGTAATATGCCCTTCGACCGAATCTTTTACAGGAGCAGTAAAGACCTCTCCGTCAGGAATGTTGAAACGACCGTCACATTTGATCCCTCCAAGCCCCTTGATACTGAAGGAGAGATCGGTATCACGGGCGACAATTCTGACTCTATCGGCACTGTCCATAAGTTTCTTGAGACTTTCCTGCTTTACGGACTCAGCATCCCAATCAATGCAGCAGGAAGAGAAAACATAATCCTCGTACTCTTCCAGACTCATTCTGGCTTCCTGAGCCCCACCATGTGTAGGATATCTGGTAACTACCCATCTGGTATGCTTCACTCGCTGATCGGATATCGGTCTAATAAGCTTGGCGTAGGCAATCATGCTCTCCTGATTAGCCTGAGCCATAACCATGGAGTTGTCGGCAGCTCCAATGGCAATGAAGACAGTCACCTGTTTCATAAAATCGAGTTTATGCTGCGGGAAATAAGCAAGCTGATCGCTGTTGGCACAATTATAAAAATGCCTGTTTATCTCAGCCAAGGCAAACTCATATTCGACATACCTGGCACCCCTTGCAATACAGAGCCGATAAAGCTCCTTGACAAGCGGCAGCGCTTCGGTTCCTGCCGCTGAAATAAGGACAATATCACCCTCTTTGACTCTGGTAGAGTAATCAACCAGCACTTCAGCCCAGCGTGTAATCCGTGGATCTCTCACTAACTTCTCCTGTCTACAATTATCAATAAGTTACGACTTTTCCGACCTTCCGACCTTCCGACCTTCCAGCCTTCCGACCCTCCGACCCTCCAGCCCTCCGACCTTCTAGCCCTCCAACCCTCCAACCTACCTTCCGGTATGCCCGAAACCTCCGCCACCCCGGGAGGTGTCAGTCAGCTCCTGAACCTCCTGCCATTCGACACGGGCGAATTTAGCAATAACCATCTGGGCAATCCGCTCACCAGGACGTATGGTAAAAGATTCGTCACCATGATTTATCACAATGACACCGATCTCTCCACGATAATCTGCATCTACTGTTCCGGGGGAGTTAACAAGAGTAATTCCATGTTTTAGCGCCAGACCGCTGCGCGGCCTGATCTGGGCTTCATAACCATCAGGAAGGGCTATGGCTAAACCTGTCGGGATCAGCGCTCTTTGTCCGGGAGACAACTGTCTCTCTTCTGACAGATCAGCATAAAGATCCATACCTGCAGAGTGGGGGGTCATATATACGGGGAGTAGAACAGTAGATGATGGTCTTATCCGCTTTACCTGAATCACAAGCTCTTTTGCCAATTAAATAGACCTCACAAGGATATGTCAGCAGCATCAAAACAGATCTCATCCAGATTACCAAGTAGCTGGATCGTGAAATACCGGTCATCCAGCAGCTCAATGCAGAGGTTTTGCAAAGAGTCTCTCGTTACAGATGAAAAACCGGCTATAATCTGCTCAATAGGCTGATAGCTTCCAAAATAAATCTCGTTCTTTGCAAGTTTGGACATAATATTGTCGGTGCTCTCCAGAGAAAGCAGAATATTCCCCTTCAGCTGGGTTCTGGCAGAGTCTAGCTCATCTGCTGAAGGTGGTTCAGTTTTCAGTCTCTTTAACTCGCGAAAAATAATTGAGACTACTTCGGGAAATTTTTCAGGAGTTGTGCCAGAAGAGATGACAAGAGCTCCGGTATCAAAATGTGACGATAAATATGAGTAAATGGAGTAAGCAAGTCCGGCTTTTTCCCTTATCTCCTGAAAAAGACGCGAACTCATACTCCCCCCGAGAATTGCATTAAGAATCAGGGCATCATTTCGACCCGGATGATTCTGGGGGAGCGCTCTGGTGCCCATGCAGAGCAGAAGCTGCTCCAGGTTCCTGTCTGTCTTGCCCAGGCGCTTGCTGTACAGCGGCTGGGATGAGAAATTATGACTTATCCCTGCTGGAACCTCCTTAAAACAATCTGCAAGGGTGTCAACAAGAGGCTGGTGATCGAGCAGGCCGGCAGCTGTGATAATTATGTCACCTGCCAGGTAATTACTGGCTTTATAGTCACAAAGAAAGTCTCTCGACATACCTGAAATACTCTCGGCATTACCTACTATAGGCATGCCGAGGGGATGACCACTCCAGAAGTTCCGCTGAAACAGATCATGGAGATGATCCTCAGGATTATCCTCCAGCATTCTGATCTCCTGAAGAATTACTTTACGTTCGTTCTCAACCTCCTCTGGGGGAAAGAGTGAATTCAGAAAAATATCAGAGAGAAGTTCAACTGCCTGAGGAAGAAAATCTACAAGCACTTTGGCATAATAGCAGACAAACTCGCGGCCGGTAAATGCATTCAGGTAACCACCAATTGAATCTATCTCTCTGGCTATATCGTAAGCGCTCCTTTTGCCGGTTCCCTTGAAAAGAAGATGCTCGATAAAATGAGATGCCCCGTTCTGCCCGGAGCGCTCCTGCCTTGAACCACCAACTACCCATATACCGATTGAAACGGAGCATGCATGAGGTATGCGCTGGGTGATGATACGAATGCCGTTTGGGAGAGTAGCCTTGTTTACCATGGGATAACTATAACTCCGACATCAGATTAGGCAAGAGAGGGGGAGAAATTAAAAAAAGGCGGCCTGTAAGCCGCCCTTTGATATTACCGTTAAAGTTAAAACCCTACGCCGGCAGAGTTGCCCCTAAAGCCTCTTTTCTGGAGAGCTTGATCTTCCCCTGCTTGTCGACACCGATACACTTCACCAGTACCTTGTCCCCCTCTTTCAGAATATCAGAGACATTTTTGACTCTTTCTGTATCCAGCTCGGATATATGAACAAGCCCGTCAGTGCCGGGGAATATCTCGACAAAAGCTCCGAAGTCCATGATCTTGCGGACTGTCCCCATGTAGAGCTTACCCTCTTCTGCTTCTGCTGTAAGGTCACGAATCATCTTGATCGCAAGATCACAGGCTGCCTTGTCAGTGCTGGCAATGTTGATCCGGCCAGTATCATCAATATCCACTACAACACCGGTTGTTTCAGTGATATTGCGGATGTTCTTGCCGCCAGTACCTATAACGTCTCGAATCTTGTCAATTTTCACAAAGATAGTGGTGATACGCGGAGCGTAGGATGAGAGGTCGGAGCGTGTGGCTGCAATAGTCTCGGCCATTTTGCCCAGTATATGAAGTCTCCCTTCACGCGCCTGTTCCAGTGCCTTTTTCATAATCTCTCTTGAAACGCCGGCAATCTTGATATCCATCTGCAACGCAGTAACACCTTCTGCTGTTCCGGCTACCTTGAAGTCCATATCACCAAGATGATCTTCATCTCCAAGAATGTCCGAAAGAATGGCAACATCATCCCCCTCCTTGATAAGTCCCATGGCAATACCAGCAACCGGTGCCTTGAGGGGTATACCTGCATCCATCATGGAGAGTGACCCGCCGCAAACGGTGGCCATGGAAGATGAACCGTTACTCTCAAGGGTATCGGCAACTATTCTGATAGTGTATGGGAAGTCGTCATGAGCAGGCAAGACCGCAAAGAGAGCTCGTTCAGCAAGAGCACCGTGACCTATTTCCCTGCGCCCCGGGCCTAGACGGAAACTGGTTTCGCCAACCGAGAACGGCGGGAAATTATAATGAAGGATGAATTTTTTCCTGCTCTCGCCATAAAGCGAGTCAATTCTCTGCTGATCAATAGAAGTTCCAAGTGTCGCGGCAACCAGCGCCTGTGTCTCCCCTCTGGTAAAAAGCGCTGAACCGTGGGCACGCGGCAATAAAGCAATTTCACTTGATATCGGCCTGATGGTCTTTGTGTCCCGGCCATCTATACGCTCGCCGTCTTTAAGGATATGCTCACGTACCAGCTCATATTCCAGATCGCCGATAAATCCTTTGATCTGCTTCCCTTTACCTTCGTATTCAGCTGCAAGAGCCTCGAAAGTCTCTTGAATTACAGTGTCAATAGCCTTGTGACGCTCCTGCTTGGTTACTATACGGACAGCATCCTTCATTCTGCCATAGGCAAGATCGGCTACTCTTTTTTTCAGGTCAGTATCTATTGCCAGAGGTAATACCTCGCGCTTTGCTACCCCGGCTTTTGCTTTCAGCTCTACCTGTGCATCGAGAATCGGTTGAATAACCCGATGTCCGAAAAAGATCGCATCAAGCAATACATCTTCCGGTAGTTCGGAAGCTCCACCTTCCACCATGCAGATGGCGTCGCGACTGGCCGCTACAATAATCTCCATATCACTTAGCAGGAGCTCTTCTGCTGAAGGGTTGGCAATGAACTCTCCGTTTACGCGCCCAACCTTTACCCCTGCAATTGGTCCAAAGAAAGGGATATCTGAAACTTCCAGAGCCGCTGAAGCGCCGATCATGGCAAGGATTCCCGGATCATTATCCTTGTCTGCCGAAATGACAGTAGCCATAATCTGTGTATCATTCAGAAACGTTTCCGGAAAAAGCGGTCGGATTGGTCTGTCAATCAGACGGCATGTCAAGGTTTCATTGTCAGAAGGGCGCGCCTCACGCTTGAAGAATCCACCTGGAATCTTTCCGCCAGCATATGCTTTTTCCTGATAATTGACCGTAAGAGGGAAGAAATCCTGCCCCTCTTTTGCTGATTTGCTGGCAACAGCAGTCACCAGCACCATTGTATCGCCACTTCTTACAACTACTGAACCGTTGGCCTGCTTGGCCATTTTTCCGGTTTCAATGGAGAGCGTACGCCCACTGAATTGAAGTTCTACTTTATGATGTGCCATAATTCTTGTTTCTCCTCACCTGTCAAACAGGTGTTGGGGCCGTCGAGAAAAAGTCTGAAGATTGAATTCAAGCCTCTTTATCCACGCCCCCAACAGTTATACACCTCACAAAATCTGAAATCAGCTGTCAGACAGCTTGAATTTTCATAAATGCGAGTGCTTTTATAGAAGGCCATAGCCTTCATGAAAAAGAGAAGGCAATATACCCCGCAATCCAGAGATATACTGCCTTGTCTTACCTGCGTATTTTGAGTCTTTCAATAATGCTCTTGTATCGGTCTACGCTCTTCCCCTTGACATAGTCAAGCAGCCTGCGGCGTTGACCAACCATCTTTAACAGCCCGCGACGGCTGTGATGATCTTTCTTGTGCGACTTGAAGTGCTCGGTAAGATAAGTTATCCGCTCTGTCAGAATTGCAATCTGCACTTCCGGAGAACCGGTATCACTTTCATGCAGTTTGAATGAGTCAATAATCTCCTGTTTCTTGTCGGTAGCCAGCATATTTTACACCCCCTTTCCTTGTTATTCCGTTTCGCATTGAAGCGGCACCTTCGTTGGCTGCGTCGTCAGCTCCTCAACGTACAGTTAATGTACGTTTGCGTCGCTTCCTCCTTGCCGCCTTGGTGTCATCTTGAATGCATAACGGAATTATTTTTATTACCACACTGCTTACAGGTATTTTTGCAATTGTTTTATATAACACACTGTCTCCATTACTGTAAAG
>JANNRW010000239.1:0-3026 GCA_031401815.1 Geobacteraceae bacterium
GATAGCTCTCCGAAAGTTCCTTCTCGATGTGATACAGCGGCGTCTCGGCACTATCAAGCAGCAACAGTTTTGCAGGGGCATATCTGGCGACCTGGCGACAGACCTCGCTACCGATACTCCCCGCGGCACCGGTAACCAGAACCCGCTTGCCGGTCAGATACTTATGGATTGAATTCTCATCAAGTCGTACCGATTCCCTGCCCAGCAGATCCTCAATTTCAACATCCTTAATCTGAGAAATACTTATTCTGCCCTCAATAATATCGCTGATCCCTGGAAGCGTTTTAAATCGGACCTTGCAGCGCTCGCACGACTTTATGATCTCCCGCACAGCCTTGCCACCCGCCGAAGGTATGGCTATGATCACATCCTCTATCGAATGCCTGCTGATCAAGGCCTTCAGTTGGGCAGTGTTTCCCAATACCGGCACACCATTCAGCCGCATACCGATCTTTTCAACATCATCATCCACAAAACCGACCACCTGATAGGGAGAGGCACCCTGACGCCTGATTTCTTTCAGCAGCAGGCTCCCGGCATCACCTGCGCCAACGATCAATGTGCGCCGCCCAAGCGTTGACAGGCGCGGCATAATGATTGCTTCGCGATAAATACGCCACACCAGACGACTGGTCGCAACCATCGAAAACAGAATAATCCAGTCCAAGAGAAAGATAGAGCGGGGATAGGGAGAAAAATGCCGGAGATACATGACCGCAAAGGCAGAAATGGCAGTTGAAGCGGTTACGACCTTGAAAATTTCGATGCCGTCTTGCAGTGATGCGTATCGCCAGAGATTGCGGTAGAGGCCGGAAACAACAAACACAACCGGCTTTACAATCATTACAACGAGCAATCCCAGCCAAAAATGGGATTGAAACTCGGTCGGAATGCGGAAATCAAAGCGCAGCAGGAATGAAAACAGGAAAGCAAGACCAATCAATAATATATCTGCCACAAACACAAACAAACGACGCTTGATGAACTGACCTGTAGAATTATCACTCAATGCTTCACACCCTTTCTGCCTTGAGTCCTTAATACCATCAACTCCGTCATTTGAATATTCAACCCAAATTCACACAAATATTGATTACATCCTTCATTTCTGATCAGACCTGTCTTTATACACGCCTTTGCATCTAAACGCTGCATTAATTTCGGCGAGGCACGCTCGATCCTCATTGCTCATATTTTGAATAATTTCCAGCACTAACGCCAGAACTACACTGCAAAAAAGTCCCATCATCGTTACCAGCAGGACAATCATGGCCTTTTTGGGCCTGACTTTCATACCAGGTTTTGCTGGTTCCAGCACACTCACGGCCATGGTAGTGGCTTCAAGTCTTTCTACTTTCTCATCCAGAAATATAATTGGCGCAGCTAAAATTCCCATGCGGAATGCCATTTGCCCCGCTTCCTTAACCATTGCTGCCGCAACTTTAGCTGTTAATTCTGGATTTTCACCTTCCACCTTTAAAACTACGCCCCCTAACTGATTTCCTTGCTTAACCTGAACTGCGTAATTTGCCCCCCCCAGTTTGGAACTAACGGTCAGTTTCAGATCAGAACTCTCCAAAATCACCTTTAAAATAGATGCATCGGTCGGCTTCCAGTAACCTTCTTTTTTTCCATATACCAACTGTCCATTATTACCGACTCTCAGCATCTTTGTCTGATCGAAAAATTCCAGAACTAAGAGTTTGGTATCCGAAGCATAAATGGGCTGGATCGACGAAGCAGCTATCACAGAAATTATGGCCGTAACAATCGTAATGCCGAGAATCATTCGCGACCTGCGCGCGAGTATTAACATTACATCTAGAAAACTCATGTTCTCATTGCATACAAGATTCTGTTGTTGTCCAGACATATACATTCTCCAAAATAGATTTCAATTCGATGAGACACATAAGATTAGTTATCGATATCCTGTCATTCAACTTTAAAACAGTTAAAAGGTCCCATAACCTCAATCACGTCAAAACAGACAGTTTACATGTTGCTTCCCTGCAAATGGATTGCAACATCATACTTTCTTATCATTGAGTAATCGACTTCAATGTTTTTATGATCAATTTGAAATCAATCAACAATGATCGCTCAGCAACGTAACGTTCATAATAGGCCAGCTTCACGGGCATAACCTCTTCTATATAGGCTTTTTCAGGATCAGCAGCACATCCAAGAATAGCATTTTCGTCTTTATATTCGATTGAAGCATAATCTGTAATCCCGGGGGGGACAGACAGCACTGATTCGCGAACCTTTTCCGGGTAGAGCGCAACATAACGGGGAACCTCTGGGCGTGGTCCAACAAGGCTCATTTCTCCCAATACAACATTAAACAGTTGCGGCAATTCATCCAACTTATACCGACGAAGAAACCTGCCGGAACCGGTAATGCGTGAATCCTCTCCAACGGTGATCTGTCTGCCTTTGGCCTCCGCGTCCAGGCACATGGTTCTGAACTTGATAATGCGAAATATCTTGCCAAATCGGCCGACCCGATCCTGTCGAAAAAAAACCGGCCCACGACTACCTGCCTTAACCCAAATAATTATGCACAAAAGGAGTGGGGTCAATAGCAGTATCCCTATAATTGAAAAGAACAGATCGAAGATGCGCTTCAAGATCATCCCAAAATCTCCAGCACTGCCTTGACAACACGTTGCTGGTCATCAGCCGTCATTTTAGTGAATAAAGGCAGACTCACGGCACTTTCATATGCTTTTAGAGCATTAGGGAAGTCTTCTGGCTTCAGATTGTATCTGTCACTCCAGTATGGATGAAGATGAAGCGGTATGAAATGAACACTACAGCCGATACCCTTTTCGGCCATCAGCTCGATAAAACGTTCCCGGGATACGCGGGCACCTTCACTCAAGCGAATCACATACAGATGCCAGGCATGCATATCACCGACAGGAGCCTTCGGCGGCAGTAAAATAGGCAGATCTCGGAAAGCAACATCATAGTAGTCAGCCATGGCCTGGCGCTTTTTCTGGAAGTTCACGGCTTTTTTA
>JANNRW010000240.1:0-2155 GCA_031401815.1 Geobacteraceae bacterium
CGGGATACTTGACCGCGAAAAGGTTGATCACTGGATGTCCGTCGATCAATACATCGGCGGCATTGAACACGCCGTTATGCATCTCCTGTACGCACGTTTTTTTACAAAGGTTTTGCGGGATCTTGGTTACATCTCTGCCGATGAGCCGTTTACTAATCTGCTGACCCAGGGAATGGTGATCAAGGACGGGGCAAAAATGAGCAAATCCAAGGGGAATGTCGTAGACCCTGATGCCCTGATTACCAAATACGGCGCCGATACCGCCCGACTGTTTTCACTATTCGCCGCACCGCCTGAAAAAGACCTGGACTGGAACGATCAGGGGGTTGATGGATCTTTCCGTTTTCTCAACCGCATCTGGAAACTGGTACATGAGCACCTTGATGCAATCAGGGCTGCCGGTCCGGTGGATGTCGCCTCTTTGACTACGGAGGAGAAAAATCTGCGGCGTGCAGTTCACAAAACCATCCGCAAGGTTACTGAAGACGTTGAAGAACGTTTCCATTTCAACACAGCCATCGCTGCGGTAATGGAACTGCTTAACACTCTCCAGTCCTCCACTGTGAAATCATCTTCTGTAATGAAGGAGGCTCTCGAAAGCGTGGTCCTGCTTATGGCTCCGTTTGTGCCGCATCTGACTGAAGAGTTGTGGCAGCATATGGGTAATGCGGTGCCCTTGTCCGGCACCGCCTGGCCCGAATATGACCGTGAAGCGGTTATTGACGAAGAGGTTCTTGTGGTAGTGCAGGTCAACGGCAAACTTCGCTCGAAAGTTACCGTTGCGGTTGGTACCAATGAAGAAGAGCTTAAGGCGCTTGCCATGGCCGATGAGAAAGTACAGCTGTTTACGGAAGGCAAATCTGTCCGCAAGATCATTTATGTGCCAGGCAAACTTATCAACATTGTTGTGGGGTAGGGTAATGTTTCGAAAGTCACTTTGCCGTCTGCTGTTACTATTGATCCTGATATGGATAATGACGGGATGCGGGTATCATCTTACAAACAGGTCTTCCGAGCGTCTTGTCGCCGGACAGAAACTCTGGGTGCCTTTCATAACCAATGAGAGCGTAAGTTCAAGCGCCCAGACTGTCCTGAGGCGCACTCTATATGAAGAATGTCATGCACTGCGGGGGCTGATTCCTTCGGAGAGCCTGGCCGCTTCAGATATGTTTGTGAAAGGCAGGCTTGTTTCCTATTCCACCAAAGTGGTGTCGTACAGCGCCATTGATAGAGCCAGTGAAATACGCCTGACGCTGGAAGTCGAACTTGAATTGTACCGGCGTGGCGGGGAAACTCCTGTCTGGAAAGGGACACTGCAGGCGTCCAAAACCTATCCGGCAAATTCGAATCTCGCCTTGCAGAGAAATGCCGAGGAGCGCGCCCTTGATGCTGCTGCCCGCATCATCGCAAGCAGGTTTATAACTGCTGCCGAGCAAAACTTTTAAATATGACTCCTCAGGAATTTGAAACATCGCTGAAAAAGGGGCATATTCCCACGGTATGCTACCTGTATGGAGAAGAACCGTTTCTTGTGGAGCGGGCTGTTCGCATGCTGCTTGAACGCGCCATTGATCATTCACTCAAGGATTTTAATCTCAATGTCTTTTTCGGAAACGAATCAAAAGGTGTGGATATTCTCGACGCCGCCCAGACTCTGCCTATGTTTGCCGATCGAAGAGCGGTACTTGTCAAGCGGGCAGAACTGTTAAAGGCTGATGCACTTGAAGTACTGCTGCCCTATATCAAGAATCCATCCGGCAGCACCTGTCTGCTGCTTACCGGAAGCAAAATTGACCAGCGAAAAAAGTTCTTTCTGGAGTTGAAGAAGCATGGAGAACTTGTTGAATTCAAACGGCTCTATGACAATAAACTTGCCGGTTTCATACAGAGTGAATCAGGCGTTCATGGTAAGCCGATCGAATCTGCCGCAGCAGAATTGCTGTCGCATCTGATAGGAAACAATCTTCAGGAGCTTTCTTCACAGATAGAGAAACTGGTTGTTTACGCCGGTGCGCGACAACGCATAACTGTTGATGATGTGCGCACCATGTCCAGCAGCAGCAAGGCATTCACCGCTTTTGAGCTGGCTAAATATCTGGGACTGCGTGATCTGCCCAATTCCATAAAGAGTCTGGATGCACTTTTTTTGAATGGA
>JANNRW010000241.1:0-2416 GCA_031401815.1 Geobacteraceae bacterium
CAGGATTTTAGCATCTCTGCTATTAGCGACCTGACACTTCTGACTATTTACCGATCACCTTGCCGAGCTGTCCGATTTTGCCCTGAATCTTACCGGCAATCTTCTCGCCGGTACCTTCCCCCTCCAACTTCGGATTATCGCTGATTTTCCCGGCGAGCTCCTTGGCTGCACCCTTCACTTCGTGAAACTTCCCTTCGAGCTGGTCTTTTGTGCTGGTTTTCATGATGTTCTCCTGTAATTGAGTAAGAATCCCGAGTGTCGGGTGAATTTAAAACCTGAATCCAAGATTGGCGGTTGTAACAAATCCATCCAGCTTGACATGATCGCCGCCGAATGAGGGTTCGGCCCAGAGGTATTTACCTTCAAGCCCTGCGAACATCTGTTTGCTGAAATTGATGTTAAAGCCGGCACCGGCGTGGAATCCATAGGTGACTTCCGTGGACGAATGTGTTGCTCCGTTATTGATGCGTACGTCCAGTTCGGTGATGTATGCTCCGATACCTGCCAGTCCGAACGGCTCAAAAATTCCGAGTGGTAAAAATACTTTTGCCGTTGCGATCAGCGGCACAACCCGTAATTTGGTTTCTCCTGCCTGGGCTGCCGGTGAACCCTTGCTTTCGAAATATCCGCCGCCCAGCTCTACTGCCAGCATGGGAAGGAAATAATGGCCAAGGGCCACCTCACCGGCAAAGCCTGTTTTGCTGTCCATGCGGACCCTGCCGTTATTGACGCTCGTATTGGTGCCGATGGCATTATCAATGTCGAACGACATACTGGGTGAATACATGCCGCCCTTGAGCACAATGTAATTCGATGGGGACTCCTGAGCCGATGCTGATGCCGTACTGCCTGTTTCGGCTGCCTGGGAGGACAACGGGGTTATGCCTGTCAATGCAACGGTGAGAACTGCTGCCAGGGCTAATTTGATGCGGATTGATTTCATAACTGCTCCTTTTTGATAAGTTAGAAGCTCTTTTCTGCCGGTAGTAGCAGGGGAAACTTCTTTAATGCTTGTCCTCAGTGAGTTGAAACCTGGTTGCCGGTTTAAGCGCAGCCAATCGTGCAGTAATGTAATTATGAATACCTCCTTTGATATGAGATCGATGACGTTAACCTGCCGGAACCAGCTCGTTGAAGCAGTCGCCAAACTCCATGCTCCGCATTGACAGCTTCAGATAATCGGGCAGGTTGATCAGTGTCGGCTCCACGCCCCTGAATCTGGCGCACTGCATCCACACATACAAAAGTTGCAAGCCGCTGGCGTCAGCACAGTGAATCCTGCTGCAATCAATATGGAGGGTTTTTAAGCCCCTTGTTACTATCTGCTGCAGAGCTGCAGCCAATGATTTTGTTATGGTGTGGCTGATCCCGGAATGCGTCAGATCTCCCTGTAGATGTGCAACCGTTCCTGTGGTTATTATTTTCATGAGTGCCCCCGGATAGTTTTATATGCAGCAATGACAATAGGAGAGTGGTTCCCCAGTCTGCCCTACGATGAATAAAGGCAACTAGCGTGCCAGAGCATGGAGGCAATCCTTGTTGTTGTAACTAGCTGATTATATGTTGAAATGCAGTGTTGGGACGATCAGGCTGGTGGGGCGCCACCGGATTGAGCCGTCAGGTTTGGCATAACCGTCATATGCGACGGACCGTTGACAGCGGGTGGCTCAGACTGTTTTCGGGTGTGCGGGCGAGTAATGTGATTGTGGGGAGTTGTGCATAGCGGTTATGCTGCGTGGATATACCGTTCCATCGTACGTTTCAGTGTTTCCCGGTCCCGGTTTTATCTCTTTCAAAAGTAGGCAGAATCGCCTTGAAAAATGCGTTCTTGATGAGCTGACCGACTATCTGCCAGGTGCTGGTTTCTGGATTACCCACCGGCCCGCTGACAATTACCTTGGTGGCAACCTCCTGGCGTGTCCTGTTTTCGAGGATTGTTGCCACCCCGCTGACCACCTTCTCATACAGCTGATGAAAAGCGCCCTGATCCTTGTCCCTGAGTTTGTCATAGACTTTGACATCCTTGATGAAGGGTTTGATGTAACCGGAAATCTTGTCATTTTTGACATGCAGTTCAGTGACCAGGGAAAAGATCCCGGCGGAGACATCAAAATTTCCGTAACTGCGCAGTACATCATTCATCGCCGTTAAATGTGACTCCTCTATTTTCAGGAACAGATCGAAATCTGGTCCCCCTTTCTCCGGCCGGAATGTTGCTGTTGCCGTCGTAGTGCCGCTGCCCATGAATCTGGCTTTCAATTTTGCCTGGGCAGGCCCCTGGGCAAACTGATTGGAAAAGTTGCTCAGCCGAAGGTCTGTATCGGCAAGGAACAGGCGGTACGGTTTTTTTACCGCCTTATTCACCATACCGATCGTACAACCCGTCAGGACCACCTGATCGGCGCGCATCAAAATG
>JANNRW010000242.1:0-6654 GCA_031401815.1 Geobacteraceae bacterium
CATGATCTGCTTCAGGAATGGACTTTTGCTCACCTTGTTGACACTGGCAGCATGCGGAACAGCTTTTGCCGCAGATGCCCCTGGCTCTTCTCTTGCTGCCCTGACTGATGTTCAGAAAACCGAAGCCAACAAGCAGCATGGCCATGATATGAATGGCGCGTTCGTATTTCTGAACATCAGTCAGGGCAGCAAGAGAAGAGCCAGGGGCATCTGCGGCAAAAGCTGTTCCGCATGCTGCCAGTGTCAACAAGGTGAGCAAAAGTCCATTCCTGAAGCAGATCATGATTTCCTCCCGGTGGTTCACTGAAATAGTAGATTATTGCCTGCAAATTGTGCACGTAATGAGCCAAGAAAGGGTGCGATGCCTGTATTTATGGCGGATTGCCCTGATATTGGGCAGTTGAGTTGAGGATGTACTATTTAAGGTAAGCCGGAAAGGCATTCAACACAGAGACACTGAGGCACGGAGTTAATCATTACAAAGACTTAGATAAAATATAAGCTACACTTGTCTCCGCTTTTGGGGTTTTAAAGTGATTTAAAATAATCACAATGATTCCCTCTGCGCTCTGTTTCAATTGCCTCTTTGAGGGATGTCAGAGCAGAAGAGTAGTGCTTGTGTGTAAACCGGGTCAAAAATATACACTCTTGAGCAACTGCGGCAATGTGATTCTTTGATAAAGGGCACCAACGGCGGCTTGAACTGCTGAATAGATAAAAGAAAGAGATAGAGAACGAGAAAAAGCAGAAAGACCATTTTTTATCTCTATCTCTATCTCATGAATAACGGCCGCAAAGTTACTTTTTGATACATAGCCGCCAACGGCGGATTGAAACAGTTGAATAGTTGCCATCAGGGTATTGCCGCCTTGTCAAAGCATCGGCTCCCTTGCCTGAAACTTCAGCTCCCTGATGGTCTTTTCATAATCACTGCTGCCAAACACAGCGCTACCGGCCACAAAGACGTCTGCTCCGGCATGCGAGATTCTGGCTATATTATCCACCTTTACGCCACCATCAACCTCAAGCTCTGCCTCGGCTCCGCGTTTGTCAAGCATGGCTCTTAGCGCATGAATTTTCGGGAAACATGCATCTATGAATGATTGCCCACCAAAGCCGGGATTGACAGTCATCAGAAGCACGAGATCAAGATCCTCCAGAATGTAATCAAGGAGATGAAGAGATGTTGCCGGGTTGAGAGATACTCCGGCTCTTTTTCCAAGGCTTTTAATCAGCTGAATGCTTCGATGTAGATGAGTAGATGCTTCTGCGTGAACAACAATGATATCTGCACCGGCTTCGGCAAAATCAGGTATGTATCTGTCCGGGTCGGCAATCATGAGATGCACGTCGAGCGGTAAACGGGTGATTTTTCGGAGTGCTGCAACTACTGGAGGACCGATTGTGATATTCGGGACAAAGTGTCCATCCATGACATCGACATGAATATAGTCGGCTCCAGCAGCTTCAACAGCTCTTACTTCATCTCCCAGGCGGGAAAAGTCGGCAGACAGAATTGACGGCGCTATTTTTTTCATTTCCGGTGCTCCTTGAGAAAATTCAAAACAGAGTTCCGATGATGCTCCCGATTACAGAAATCGGCCCGGTGTCTCCGATACCCTCTGCTGCTTTCTGAACTTTTTTCATTGTTGCTGTTGTGTCACGGTAGAGCGTGTCTTCGTTAAGCAATTTGCCAAATGTCCCTTCACCCGAGTTTATCTTTTTTGTTATTTCTGCAAGATTTCGCGTGGTCTCCTTGATGTCTGCGTATACAGCGTCATCCTTGATGAGTTTACCAAGAGTACCTTCACCACGATTGATTGTTTCAGTAATCCCCCTGAACTCCTTGAAGCCGGCGTTCATATTGTCTGCGCCTGACTTGATGTCTGCCAATACCGATCTTGCCTCGTCATATAGCGCCGGGTCATTCGTGAGCTTCCCTAAAGTCCCCTCCCCACGGTTTATCTTCCCGGCTACCTCGTTAATGTTTCTGGAAGCATCCTGAATGGTGGAGAATAGCTGCTTATCATTTATGAGCATGGCCAGAGAGCCTTCGCCGCTGTCAACTTTGCCGGAAATACTCTTGAAATTTGCAATTGTGTCTCTCAGGTTCGCACGGTTGTCATCCAGAATCAGGGAAATCTTTTTCATGACTTCGTTCTGGTTCCTGTTAATGTCAGAAATCATGACTTTTGCATCTTTTACCACATCGCTGACCGTGTCAACAATCACATCTATGTTTGCCGAGTCCTTCCCCTGAACAGTCTTCCCTTCCTCCAGTCTGGGCGCAGCAGCAGAGCCAAAGGAGAGACTCAGGAACTGGCCGCCAAGCAGATTGGTAAGCCTCAGGCTGGCAACAGTATCTGTCTTGATTTTTGTATCTGGAGCGACTTCGAAACGTATTTCAACATTGGAGTCATGAACGACAATTTCATTGATCTTGCCGACATTTACACCAGCCAGCCTTACCGGGTCTCCCACTTTCAGTCCGGTCACCGTAGATAAATAAGTATTGTAGGGAACTTTCCGGGCAAACGGGTTCCACTTCTCGCCTACTTCAAGCATGACGCCGAGAAGCAGAATAGCCATCAGGAAGAAAAAGCCTACCTTTCGTTCTATGGGGTGAACCATGATTACACCTCGTAATTACATCAGGATACGGGTCAGCAGATAGTCTGCAACCAGAATCAACATGAAAGACCATACTACTGACCGGGTCGTTGATTGAGCTATCCCGCGCGGGCCGCCGCTGGTAATGAAACCTATGTAACAGCAGACTAAAGCGATAATGCCGCCAAAAGTAAAAGCCTTGATCAGGCCGGTGCCGATCTCTTTAAGCTTCAATGCGTCCTGGATGCTGTCATAGTAAACCCAGTAGGAGACGAAAATCTGCGGGTGGAAATTACTGATTACAGCGCCACCGGCTATACCGACCAGATCTGCGTAGATGACCAGCGCCGGGACACAGATAAGGCAGGCGATCATCCGGGGCATGGCGAGATATCTGACCGGGTTAATGTCGAGAGTTTTAAGAGCGTCAATCTCCTCATAAACCTTCATTACCCCGATTTCAGCGGCCATGGCTGAACCGGCGCGGCCAGCCACAAGAAAACTTGTCATTACGGGGCCCAGCTCACGTACCATTGAATGACCGACAATCGCCCCGATAATATTCTGTCCGCCATATTTGTTCAACTCTATCCCGGTCTGGAGTGCAAGCACCATCCCTACAAAGAAAGCCATGACAGAAGCAACAGGGAGTGTTTCATAACCGATTATCATCATCTGCGTAGCTATGCTGTGCAGATTTTTTGGCGCTTCACGAAAATAGTAGATGGTCTGCCATAACAGAATCAGCATATCTCCCATTATTTCGAGAAATTTGATGATTTTCTTGCCGATGAAGTCCACAAATTTTTTCATTGTCTGCTCATAGTATCTGCTTCTGAAGGTCTGGTTCCCCAGTCAAAACCAAAAGGTATCCAGAAGAGTGAAAGGCTTCTCTGCTGCTCAGCTTCATGATAGTTTACCAGACCTTTCAATATCTGCATCTCTGAAAAACGTGGAGCACTTCTGTAACGAAACAGCGGGAAAAGCTCAACCCCGAGAGAGTCCGGGGTGCTCTCCTTCCAGAACAGGTTCCAGAGTAGCGAAAGAGACGATTCTCCCATGCTGTTCCACTTTTGTACGTAAATCCTCCAGATTGGTGCCCAGAGTTTTTCGATCCCGTCCTTGTCGAGTATCGACTCGATTGGTGCCGGGAGTGTAAGGCTCATGTTGTCATCTGTGTCACGATTATAGACAAACAAGGGCCACAGAGTGCTTCTTCTTCGCGTTTTGTCATCCACTGCCCAGCTCTCCAGCCTGTCTGAATAAAGAAAGAACAAAACCCTTGTGCGCTGCTGCCTGAAAGTTTCAGAGTGCATGCTGTCTGTCTTGTAAAGCGGCCAGAGATACCAGGTTTTAGAAGAGTCGCTGGTCTGTTCATGACTGTAGAAAGGAAGAAGCCTGGTTACATTACGCTTTTCGCCGGTCACCGTCAACCAGAACGGCCAGAAGTAGTTTCGCTCCTCCTCTTTTTCAGCTCTGTTGGAGGCATATCCGAAAAACGGCCATAAAAAAGTGCGTGAAGTGACAGAAGGAGAATCAAAAGAACCGTAAAGCGGAAAGATATTAAGTCTTCTCGAAGGGTTCAAACTGTTCAGGCCGCGCTTTTCCTCTGAATATATCGGCCAGAGGGCAAATCTGCTGCTGTAGACCCCCTCTTTGGCTGCCTGGCCATACAGAGGCCAGAACTGAAAGCCTGATTCATTTTCACCTCTGGTTAAAGAAAAAAACGGCCAGAGAAAATGGTAATTGCTTGTTCCCTTGTTTACTGTACGCGAATAGAGCGGAAAGAGTACAAAATGATATTCATCCCGCCAGAACCTTCCATAGATATCGCCGTAAAAGGGGAAAACAGAGGTGTAGGAACCATGTTTTTTCGAATCGCCGGAGATATAGAACGGGAAAAGCATGAACTGCCGCTCAATTTCATCAGGTTCGGACTTGCGATAGATATTTTTATCGAAGAGCTGCAAAAGTTGAAACCGGCTTACATCAGATGAGCTTTGGGATGAGGCCAGGGGGTAGAGGTAGTAGGAGAAGCTGCTGGCAGAGCGAACATCCGTAGTTTTGTGAAAGAGCGGGCGAAAGGAGGTGATAAAATCGTCACTGTTTTTTTCAAAGGTCAGCAAAGGGCCTAATATTGAGAGTCTGGTGCTCTTCGTCTTACTGTTTTCACGGTAGTCAACAAGCGGCCAGAAGGTAATAATCTTGTCGTTGGCAACAGAGTGATGGTCGGTAGCAGCCATCAGAAGGCCGGATGGCAGGAGGGTGATGAATAACAATATTAGGGGAAGAAGCTTGGTTTTCAATTAGTAACCTTATAAGAGCAGAAGGCTGGAAGGTCGGAAGGTCGGAAGGCTGAAAAGCGGAAGGTTGGAAGGCTGGAAGGTCGGAAGGTCGGCCAACCTTCTAACCCTCTAACCTTCCGACCTTCCGACCCTCCGACCCTCTAACCCTCCGACCTTCCGACCTTCTGACCTTCTACTTCTCCGTCAGCCGCACAATTTTATCCGGATCGCATTCTGTAAGTATCGGCAGTGCTTCCCTGTCGAGTGAAGATACTGAAAAAATGCCGACCGGGTTATCCTTCCCTTTGACAATGACTCTCTCAAGCCCCTTTATTTCGACACCCAGAAAGGATCCGTCTTCTATTACCGGTCTAAGCTTGTTCACGGTGTATTCAGTCATAAGGACAGGAACATCATAGCGACGTGTCAATCCTTCAACCCTGGCGCCAAGGTTTACATGGTCGCCGATGACAGTATAGTCCATCTTCTTCCCTTCAGCACCAATATTTCCGACAATCGCCTTGCCGGTATTCAGCCCTATTCCGGAAGCGAGCGGATCTCTCCCCTCTTTTTCCCACCTTTCGCGCAGCTCGACAAGTCGATGCTGCATGTCGAGGGCGCAGCGCACGGCGCGTTCCGCATGATCATCCTGCTTCATAGGCGCACCCCAGAATACGACAATCGCATCGCCAATGAACTTGTCAAGAATCCCTTCCCATTTCAGAACAATGTCTGTCATCTCACCCAGATATTCATTCAGGATGGCGACAACTTCTTCAGGCGTATGATTCTCTGAATAGGTGGTGAACCCCTTGACATCAGAAAAGAGAACCGTAATCTCCCGGTTTTCGCCACCAAGTCGCGCCATTTCAGGATTCAGAATCATTGCATTAACAAGACGCTCGGTAACGTAACTGGAAAACATTGCCTTGATCTGTTTTGACTGTTTTTCCTCTGACAGAAGTTTTGCAACAGTGCCAAACGCTACAATAAGCGACATGTTTGCTGTTGGCGCTATGAAGTTCATCCAGACATTGTGATAGATCAAGAGATAACAGGTGATAATAAAATACGCGCCAATCATCCCGAAACCAAGGATTACACCAGGCTTGGCTCTAAGTCTTGGCAGCAGAACAGCAAGCAGAATGCTGCTGAGCAGTATGACAAGCAGCTCTGCAATCCCCGGACTTTTAACAATGAAGTCGTTGTTAAGGATATTGTGGATTACATTCGCATTCTTCTCGACACCAGGGAAATTTGCCGAAAACGGCGTGATTTTCTGGTCAAAAGTGGCAAGTGCTGAAGTTCCCAGGAGTACAATACGATCTTTTAGAACCGAAGGGGGAACCCTGTTTTTCAGAAGATCTGCGGCTGAAACATGTTTAAAGGTTTTTTCCTTCCCCCGGTAGTTGATTATGACCCTGCCGGAGATGTCTGTTTTTATGAATGTCTTCCCCAGCTGGATACCTGTCCCCCCGTGCAGTACAGTATCCTTCATTGAAACCTTGCTGGCGATACGTGCTACCTGTAGCGGCAAGGAAGGGTAGCAGTCGTCGCCGTAGTTGACATACATAATGTCCCAGCGAAGAGAGCCATCCATGTCCGGCATGTTTGTCACATGACCCAATGTCGCTGCTTTGGCAATGACTTCTACAGGAAGATTGACCTTTTCCGGCCTTATCGCCCACCCTTTCCAATCAACCCCCGGAACAGATTTAACCTCCATGAATGCAGAGTCCCAGAGGTAGTCAGGGGGAGT
>JANNRW010000243.1:0-13164 GCA_031401815.1 Geobacteraceae bacterium
TTGGGTGTTGAATAACTACCGCAAAGTTACTTGTTGATACATGGCCGACCAACGGCGGTTTGAAACGCTGATTAAAGTCACTTCTGCAACATGGAAACAACCCTGTTGCGCCCCTCCTGCTTGGCTTTGTAGAGAGCGGTATCAGCCTCCCTGATAAAGTCATCGACTGTCTTGACACGCTTTGGCGGATAAGTGGAAACCCCCATGCTGATGGTCACCTTGAGTCTGGCAAGCTCATAATCAAAACTGTGCTGCTCGATTACAAGGCGAAGACGTTCTGCCACCATCATCGCCTCTTCAAGCGGAGTTCCTGGCAGAATCAGCACAAACTCCTCCCCGCCATAGCGGACGGCAAAGTCATAACTTCTCAATGCGCCTTTTGCAAGGAGTGCAATAATTGCGAGGACTTTATCGCCTTGCTGATGACCGTAACGGTCGTTGACACTTTTGAAATGATCAATATCCATCATGACAAACGATAGCGGCGAGTCATTGCGCTGGGCACGCGGCAGTTCCCGTTCAAGGATCTCCATCATGTGGCGGCGGTTAAAAAGTTCTGTGAGGTGATCTGTTATCGAGAGCTTTTTCAGCTGGTCATTTGATTTTCTGAGCTCATCCTGCAAGGTTTTGATCTTCAACTGAACCTTAACCCTGGCAATCAGCTCACCCGGATCGAACGGCTTGGTCACATAATCGCAAGCCCCCTGCTCCAGACCCTTGACCTTCAGCTTGCGGTCATCTCGTCCGGTCAGCATGATGATCGGTATATCACGCAGATCTTCTCTGGCCTTTACCATTGCAATGAATTTAAAACCATCCATCCTGGGCATCTCCAGATCGCAAAGAATCAGGTCAACCTGGGTCGTAATAAGCGTTTTTAAAGCTTCAATCCCGTCACTCGCCTCGAAATAGCGGTCAAATTCCCCGAATCTGTCCAGTGTCTTCACAATCTGCTCACGGACAGTATCCGAGTCATCTATTATAAGAATTGTGGCAGCCATTTTCTGTTTCTGATCCTCCTGGACGGACAGTATACAATTTTTTGATATTTTTGCCACTTCAAACCAGTGTCTTCCGGTTAGTCCGGGTTAGAGTTAAACAAGAAAAGCCTTCAATGCTCTTTCAGGTTTCATCCTGTCCATCCTGTTCATCCCTGTAAAATGTTTCTCGTTTTTCATGATTTTGATACCCCTTTAATCCTGTTTCCCCGCGCCCTCCGTGCCTCCGTGAAAAAACGCCCTGGATCTGCCTTTATTCCTGTTCCCCATTCATAAACCTAGAAAAAGCATTTAACACTGAGACACAGAGGCACTGAGATAATCATTACAGAGACTTAGATAAAATATCAGCTTCATTTGTGTTCACCTTTCAGGTTGTACAGTGATTTCAAATAATCTCAATGATTTCCTCTGTGTCTCTGTGCCTCTGTGTTTCAACTGCCGTTTTTAGGATAAATCCTGATTGCCTCCCGTCGCGTCGTCGCGCCGTCTCATGAAAATCGCTTTCAGAAATTCTGCCCTTCCATTCGCATAGCCCCACTCAACCACTCAACGATTCATCAACTCAACGATTCAACGATTCAATAACTGTTGACAAGAAAAAGCAAGAGTGCAATAAATGCTCATTAATTACTCATCACAACTACACTCTAATAATTAGATGTTATACAAGCGAGGCGCATTGCGCGTCTTTTTTTGAGGAGGGTTGGATGCTGCCGCTGGTCGGGGCATATGGGTGTAAGGGGAAGCCGCTTTCAGTTTCGATACTGATGAAGCGGTTTTTTACGTTTTGATGGTGAGGAAAGTCGCAGGATAAAATGAGTTAGTCAACAATTAAACAACGTTATATAAGAGGGGTTCTCGGAGGGGTTCTCCCAAAGTTTAAATCAAGTAATAACGCCTTGGAACCTCTAATCTCATCTTTTTTAGCGGGAAAGGACAATGTCCAACTAGCGCCAAGACCGACCCCAAAACCGGCCGGTCAGGCTTATGCGTTGAACACTTTCGCCCATAAACTTCAAGCATCTGATCTCACTTCTGCAATACCAGAACCTCTTCCAGACGCGATATGTTGACCGCAGGCTTTATATCGATCGACTGAAACATTCCGTACTCACCTCTGCGCACCATGGTAACATCTCCAAGGATCAGACCCTTTGGGAATATGCCGCCTATTCCGGATGTGACAACAGTATCGCCTGTCTTTACATCCTCACCACGGGGAGTAAACTCAAGGACACAGCTTTCGCCATGCCCCTTTACCACGCCTCTTGCCCGGGAACGTTGAATCAGGGCTGAAATGGAACTTGCATGATCGGTCATAAGGAGAACACGAGAGCTGTTGACTGTGACCTTGATAACTCTCCCTACTACCCCGGCTGTGGCTACCACAGGCATCCCCTCGGCAAGACCATCAACTGAGCCCCGATCAATTATAACGGTCTTGTACCAGGCAGCGCTCTCCTCACCTATGACATTTGCGGCTACAGATGGAATCTTGATTGATGTTTTCAGGAGAAGCAGTTTCTTGAGGCGCTCATTTGTAATAATCGCCTCCTGGCTCTCCAGAACCCGCACATTAAGTTGTCGCACTGACTCCCTTAAAACCAGATTCTCGCGGCGCACCTGCAGAAGGTTCAAATAATCGTTCCATATTGAAAGTATCTCATGATTAAGTCCGGAAACCACCCCGAGCAAGGGGGCTGAAACTGTCATCACACCCTTTTCAAACGGGTTTGCATGTTCAGGGTTTTTGAGGTTAAACGAAAATATGATGATTGCAGCAATGAATGCCGCTCCGGCCAGAAAGAGCAAGCGTCTGTTTTTGAGAAATTCCCACATGAGTCACGGCCTGACTTGAAGAGTTTTATTCCAGTTCCACATCAAGGATTCAGAATCAGGAATCACAGGAGCCCCCCCACTGAACCACACAATTCATGTTCATTGTAGACTCTTGACAGATAATCCCTGTAGGTAGATTTTGGCGTATCCCGGATAACTTCAGCCATCTTCGCGCAGTCAATATAACCCATTCTCAGAGCAACCTCTTCCAGACAGGCAATTTTCAGACCCTGCCTGGTTTCAAGTGTGCTGATAAAATTACTTGCGTCAAGGAGACTCTGATGAGTGCCTGTATCCAGCCAGGCAATACCTCGGCCAAGCTTCTCAACCTGCAGCTCGCCCCGCTCAAGATAATCCCTGTTTATATCGGTAATCTCGAGCTCTCCACGGGCAGACGGGGGGGTCTTCTTTGCGATGTCAACAACCTTGTTGTCATAGAGATAAATACCAGGCACTGCATAATTGGATCTCGGCTTGACCGGCTTTTCTTCGATATTTATGGCTCGACCCTCAGAATCAAATTCAACTACTCCGTAGCGTTCGGGATCATTAACATAGTAACCGAATATACTGGCACCACTGTTGAACTCCCTGGCAAGCCTGTCCAGTCCCATCTTTCCGTAAAAAATATTATCCCCCAGTATCAGACAGACCGGATCATTCCCGATGAACTCCTCACCGACAAGAAAAGCCTGGCCGATCCCCTTTGGCTCGGGTTGGATCTTGTAGGAAAGTCTGATCCCCCAGCGACTGCCATCACCAAGAAGGGATTGAAACCGGGGGGTATCATGAGGGGTGGAGATTACCAGAATATCATTTATACCGGCCATCATGAGTGTTGAAAGCGGATAGTAAACAAGCGGCTTGTCATATACAGGCTGGAGTTGCTTGCTGGCAACCAGGGTCAAAGGGTAGAGACGACTGCCAGCGCCTCCGGCAAGCAGAATCCCTTTTGTTATGGACATGTTTTTTCTCTCCGTGAATAAGATTAGTAGTCAGGGGTCAGTAGTCAGCAAGCTTCTATCTTCCAAAAGAATCAATCCTGCTGCTGCTGACAGATCATCAACAACCGGTATTTCTTGCGGCACCAAATCAGCCTCGATCGAGCCGTAACCGGTACGAACAAGAATCGGGCTGCACCCGGCAGCAAGACCGGCTTCGACATCGGCCAGCTTGTCGCCAATCATCCAGGAAGACGCCAGATCAATGCCAAGCTCAGTGGCGGCCTGTAGAATCATCCCGGGAAGCGGCTTGCGGCAGGCACACTCCTTGAGGTAATCCCCCTTGCCATATTCAGGATGATGCGGGCAGTAGTAATAAGCATCGATACCGGCAGAGCTCTTTTCCAGCTCTTTCTGCATGAAAGCGTGAAGCTGGTCAAGTTCGGGCTCACTGTACAATCCCCTCCCTATCCCGGACTGGTTGGTAACTACTACAATTAAAAATCCGGCAGACTTCAAAAGAGCCACTGCTTCAACTGCGCCTGGAATATAACTTAAATCCTCGATTTTGAAAAGATACTCACGCTCTACATTCAAAGTACCGTCACGATCCAGAAAAACCGCTTTTTTCAGGTGGTTACAACTCACTATACTGCCTCTGGAAACAGACCTTGTTCAATCAGATCGCACAGAATATGAATAATTGTAATATGCCCTTCCTGAATATGCGGAGTATCAAAACTCGGGATGATAATGGCCAGATCAGCCAGTTTACAGATTGTTCCGCCATCCTTTCCCAGCAGGGCTACAGTTCTGCAACCCTGATTGCGGGCTGCCTCAAGGGCAAGGGCGACATTGGGAGAGTTCCCGCTTGTCGAAATGCCTACTGCAATATCACCGGCTACAGCAAGCGCTTCAACCTGTCTGGAAAAGATCCTGTCAAAACCGTAGTCGTTACCTATGGCTGTAAGTATGGATGTATCAGTAGTCAGTGCAATTGCAGGGAGTGCTCTCCGCTCTATCTTGAAACGACCGGCAATTTCTGCGGCAAAATGCTGGGCATCGGCTGCTGATCCACCATTGCCAAAGAGAATAAGTTTATTCTTCTTTTTGAAGGCAGCAATAAGCATGCAAGCAGCTTCAGCTATTTGCGCCGGAAGCTCCAGCTCCATTTTCTCCAGGACAGTGCGATGGCTGGCAAACTGCAACTTTATGAAATCAATCATTATTGTCACCTTTCAAAGATAGAATTCCGAGCGCCTGATCTCGAGCATCCGGCTGAAATCTTCAAGCGTGCAACTTTTCATATCATCTCCAATAGCCTCAGCGGCATTTACGATGATAATTTCAGAATCAGAATTTACAGTTTGTCTGATTCTGGCATGAAGAGCACGACTGGCAAAAAACGCCGGTAACCTTATGAATGTCAGATTCTTATGTGACTCTGTCAGCTGGTTCAGCTTTAACCATTTATACAGCCGATTACCGGTAATACAGACGACCTTGCTCCCTTGCCTGGCAGATGTGAGGAGCTGCTGCATCATATTTCGGGAGTGGAAATCATCCTCATTACCGTTAAAGACGATGCAAAATTTCTGATGTTCACCCCAGCGGCTGCAATAAGAGAGCTCTCCCTGCCTGATTCGCTCCTTACGACGACAGGCAGATCCGAACTCTTGTATTCCCGAATCTGATACAAAAGCGCTTTCACAGGCAAATGTCCTGAAACCGGACTTCTCGGCTCTTCTGCTGTAATCACGCAAACACCAGATACCGGCATCCATATTTTCATGAAATACGCCGACAGCTTTTGCAAGTTCGCGCCTGATTGCCATAAAATCAAAAGAGCCATGATCCAGCTCAGTCAATAAATCAGAAGCTCTGGCACCCTTCCCGGGGAAAGGGACTAAAAGCCCTGCATCCGGACGTTCACTGATTACCTTAAGTAACGGATCAAGCCACCCCTCTCTGACATTTATCCCCTCCCTGACGATAATCAAGACAGGAGCAGCAGCAAGTTCAAGCCCGCGATTCAGCGCTGCAACCCTGCCGACATTTCGTACAGATGAAACCAGAATTGCTCTCTCGTCAAGAGCGCCTGCAAACTCCTCCAGAATCTTCTCGGTTTCGCGATCACTGCCATTGTTGATCATTATGATTCTTGCCTGAGGTGAATGTTTTACCAGAGAGGCAAGTGTGGCGCGGGTCTCCAGAGGACGGTTCCAGACAGGTATGATTATGTCAACAGGATAATTCATTGAGTTTGAAGGATTGGGGAGAAGAGGCCAAAGTTCATCTTTGGCCTCTTCAAGTTAGCTTTTTGGAAAAAACTAGGAGCTGACTGCAACATTCCGGAGCAGATCAAGCTCGTCAAGAGATTTACCTGAACCTAGAACAACACAGGAGAGTGGATCTTCGGCTATAAAGACAGGAAGACCGGTCTCTTCCCGTAAAAGGGTATCGATATTTCGCAAAAGAGCACCGCCACCGGCAAGGAAAATCCCCTTATCCACAATGTCTGCCGCAAGTTCCGGCGGAGTTCGCTCAAGGCAGATCTTGACAGCATCCACAATCGCATTTATCGGTTCAGAGAGAGCATCCCTTATTTCATCTGAATTGATAATATGAGTCTTTGGTATTCCTGAAACAAGATCGCGACCCTTGACCTCCATGGTTCGCACTTCACCTAACGGGTATGCTTCACCCAGCTCTATCTTGATAAGCTCTGCCTTCTGATCTCCGATGAGAAGATTATATTTACGCTTGATATACTGCACAATTGCCTCATCCATCTTGTCCCCGCCAACCCTTACAGACTTGGTATAGACAATACCGGCAAGGGAGATGACAGCCACCTCGGTAGTCCCGCCCCCTATGTCAACTATCATATTGCCTGACGCCTCGGTAATCGGCAGTCCAGCGCCTATTGCCGCAGCCATCGGCTCCTCGATAAGATAAACCTCGCGTGCACCGGCAGATTCAGCAGACTCCTTTACTGCGCGTTTTTCTACCTGGGTTATTCCTGAAGGGACACAGATTACAATACGAGGTCTCACAAGAGTTTTCCGATTGTGTACCTTGTGTATGAAATATCTGAGCATCTCTTCGGTAATGTCGAAATCAGCTATGACCCCATCCTTCATCGGACGGATCGCAGTTATGTTGCCAGGGGTGCGGCCAAGCATCTTCTTTGCTTCCATACCGACAGCAAGCACTTTCTGCTGGCCGTTACTCATCTTCTGTACCGCAACAACCGACGGCTCGCGGATTACTATCCCCTTCCCCTTAAGGTAAACAAGCGTGTTGGCTGTTCCAAGATCTATTGCAAGATCGCTTGAAAACATGCCAAATAGATAATCAAATATTTTAAGCATTAAGAGACTACTCCTTTTGTGTTCTGCATTTATGACAACTTAAAAAAGCTAAAATAGCAAAATTATCGCTGTTGAGCAACCTAAAAACCGTAACCAGGCGCTTCTTATCGACTTGTTATAATGGGTAAAAATGATATTATTAAAAAATGAAATCGATGCAATTTAAATACAGTCTACTTCATCGTCTCAGAATGAAAGAGACCTGGGTGATATTTTTCATCACAGGGATAATTATGCTCGATTTTCCTTTTATGGATATATTCAATAAAAATATAACCATTCTGGGTCTTCCGCTCCTTTTTTTATACATAACTACAGGATGGGCAATATCTATTTTTGTTATTTTTCTCTTTACCAGATCTATCAGACCGGATGACGACAAAGAAGATGGAGCAGATCGTTCATGATTGGAACCGGAACTGTCATCATTGCGATTCTCATATATATTGCCCTGCATTTTTTAATTGCCACCTATGCCTACACCCGCTACAAGCAAGGCAGAAGCATCGTTTCCAACTCGGTTGTCTATTTTCTCTCCATAACAGTCTACTGTACCTCCTGGACCTATTACGGCAGTGTTGGCAAAGTTGCAACAACAGGGCTTGATTTCATTGTCATATATCTTGGCCCGTCACTGACTGCGTTCTCCTGGTGGTTTCTGCTCCGAAAAATTGTCCGGATAGCAAAAGAGAACAACATCACCTCCATTGCAGATTTTATCAGCTCCAGATATGGTAAATCGCAATTTCTCGGAGCCCTGATCACCATCATAGCTGTTATGGGGATAATCCCGTATATTGCGCTACAGATAAAGGCAGTCTCCACTACTTTCAGCATTATCTGCAATCACCCTTCTTTCAATATCACCTCTGAATTCCAGAACAACCTGATCCTCCAGAACTCGGGGCTCCTATTTGCCATATTTCTCTGCATTTTCGGCATAATTTTCGGGGCGCGGACTGTTGCCATCACCGAGCGGCATGAAGGGCTTGTAGCGGCCATAGCTTTTGAGGCAGTTGTCAAGCTGCTGGCGTTTCTTGCGGTCGGCATATATGTCACATACTTCCTCTTTAATGGCTTTGCCGACATTTTCGCCCGGCTGGAGAGCGCCAGGCCTGAACTGTATGACAGCCTTATCACAATTGGAGGTGAAGCCGAAACAACATATGCCAACTGGGCTACAACCCTGTTTCTTGCTATGAGCAGCATAATGCTTCTGCCCAGGCAGTTTCAGATCATGGTTATTGAAAATTCGGATGAAAAGCATATAAAAAGTGCAATGTGGCGCTTCCCGACTTATCTGTTTGCCATTAACTTTTTTGTCGTTCCGATTGCATTTGCAGGGATACTTCTGAGCGGCAGCAATAGTGGTGCAGACTTTTTTGTGCTTACCATCCCGATGAATACAAACAACTCCTGGCTGGCAATTTTCGCCTTTCTCGGAGGCTTTTCCGCTGCAGCCGGAATGGTTATTGTCGAATCAGTCGCTGCGTCCACAATGATTCTGAATCACCTTCTGATGCCTCTGGTATTTCTGCTCAGGATAAAAGAGCCATTTTCCAGACTCCTTCTTTCACTAAGAAGACTGAGCATAATTATTGTCATTTTTCTGGGGTATGCATACTACCAGATCATCGGAAGCACTTACATGCTGGTGAATATCGGCCTCATCTCCTTCTCTGCGGCAGCTCATCTTGCCCCCTCCCTTATTGGTGCCCTTTACTGGAGACGCGGGAATCTGTTTGGCGCTGCGGCAGGGATGATAGGGGGATTTTCCGTCTGGTTCTACACTCTTTTATTACCCTCGTTCATCAAATCCGGCTGGTGGGATACGGAGCTACTGGAAAAAGGTCCCTTTGGGATATCAATTCTGAAACCAACCGCGCTTTTTGGATTGTCAGGTCTTGACATCTGGAGCAATGCCCTGTTTTGGGGGATGCTTTTCAATGTTGGAGCCTATCTCCTCTTTTCCATCATAATGGAACAGAGTGAAATTGAAGTTGAACAGAGCATCAAGTTTGTTGACTCCTTCAAGACTGAACAACGGATTGATTCATGGGAAACAAAACGTCTTTCAAAGCCGGTAACAATCATGGAATTCGTCACTCTCATGGAAAACTTCATAGGTGAGGAGCAGGCTCATACGGCCATATCAAGCTATCTGATTGAACACGAAATTGATGAAAAAGGGATGGTTTCAGAGTTTGAGCTCCCCAACCTGAAGAGATTTGTAGAAAAGACCATTGCCGGCTCTGTCGGGTCAGCTGCTGCCAAGGCAATTGTCGAGAGCCACCTCTCCGAGATAGGTTCGCAAATGGAGTCATTTTATGATGCATTCAGATCAGTACGCTCATCTCTTGAAGAGAGCAGGGAGGCACTGTATGTAAGACTGAAATCATCTGAAATCATGAATCGCTCCCAGGACTTGCATCTTATTATAAATGAGCTTGCAGAACTTCTCAGATCAGAATTCAGATTTGATCTGATCGTAATCAGACTTTTTAATGCTGAAGGCAAACTTGTTTCCTGGTCATCGGTGAACAGAGCTTCGGATAACATATCTGCTCCTGACATCTTTCCGGCTGATGATCATTTTATTCACGAACTTATGGGGAGCAGAAGGTTGCAGTTTGCTAACGATACCTCCAAACTCACGCACTATCTGAAAAGCGCGGGAACAGACATGGATCACTTCACAGCTTTCGCTCATATCCCGATAGCCGGAGAGGGTGAGCCTGCCGGGGTTCTCTCGATTTTTTCCAGCTCAATTGTGGGTCTGTTCACCGAAGAGCTGCTCAACCTGCTCTCGAGTCTTGCCGGTCAGTTGGCTCTCGCAGTCCAGCTGGTAGATGAACGTGGAGCAAAAGAGCATGAAAGAGAGGAAAAAGAGCTGGCTCTTCTGAAAAATGCTGCTGTGACTCGTGAAATGGAGCTGGCAAAACAGATACAACTATCCCTCATGCCTGAGCACCCGCCCAAAATGCAAGGGGTCGAATTCGCCTCGCTCACCTCTTCTGCTGACCATGTAGGTGGTGATTACTATGATTTTTTCACCAGGGACAACAGGATCATAGATGCAGTAATAGCTGATGTCTCAGGGCACAATGTGGGTGCTGCCCTGATCATGGTTGAGACAAGATCAGTTCTCAGGGTTCAGGTAAATATCTGTAACAGCCCGGGCAAAATCCTGTCGAGCCTGAATGATCTGCTTAATAACGATCTTTCACGGGCAGAGCTTTTCATTACCATGTTTTACATCAAATACGACACAGTTTCGCAATGGCTCTCATACGCAAGTGCAGGCCACAATCACCCACTGCTGTTCAAGGCCTCGGATGGAATATGTCAGGAACTGGATGCCGAAGGTCTAATCCTTGGAGTGAAAGAAGGTGTGCATTTCGAAGAAAAATCAATCCTGCTTGATCATGGAGACATACTGCTTCTTTACACAGACGGCCTGACCGAGACGACCGACAGTTCAGGCGAGATGTTTGGCATTGAGCGCTTGAGTGCCATTTTGCAGGAGCTGCATAGTTCTCCTCTTCAAAATCTGATCGATATTATCTACCGGGAGCTGATCATCTTCGCAGGGGGGGTCAAACTCTCCGATGATGTATCAATGGTTGCCATGCGTGTCGAACACTCTTCTCTTTATCAGCAAGACTAGTAATATTTATCCAATATGTTATTGTCAAGAAGCAGAGATAATGCTGAACAACCTCAAGGAGAGCAGAATGGATCTGAACATTACACAAAATGACAAAGCTCTTATCATCAGAATAAATGAAGAGCGTCTTGACGCTCACAACTCTGCTGAAATCAAGCAGGAGATTAAACGTCTCTTTGAAGATGGGCACAAAAATATCCTCGTAGAGCTGAAAAATGTCAGATTCATCGACAGTTCCGGCCTGGGAGCTCTGGTATCAGGGTTCAAGAATGCTACAACGCATCAGGGGAGCCTTAAACTCTCCTCTCTTCAGCCGCAGGTAAAATCGATGTTTGAACTGACCAGGTTACACCGGGTTTTCGAAATATTCCCATCGACATCCGAAGGGCTGGCAAGCTATTGAAAAAAGGGGGGGGCATGCAGAATAATTCCATTGAACTGAACATAAAAGTCCCGAATCAGACCAAATACCTGAGCCTGATTGGCAGAATTGCCGAGGATATTGCCATAGAGCTGGATCGTTTCAGCGGAGACAAGGAGACGCTTGCCTACCACATGAACCTTGTGCTTACTGAAGCCATGACCAATGCGATCAAATACGGCAAAACCGACGAAGAGGGTGAATCAGTGCATATCCTGATCACCATCAGCGAAAAGAAGCTTTTTATAAGGATTTACGATAAGGGGCAGGGCTTTGATATAAACGAAATACCATCCCCGGACTTTGAAGACATACAAGAGAACGGCAGAGGAATATTTCTGATAAAATCTCTTATGGATTCGGTCACATATATCAGGCATCCGGACGGGAACACCCTTGAAATGGTCAAACTGTTATCTTGAGCCCCCTGAATCGATACTCTTACCCTGCCTCTTATATCCGAGTATTATCATCACAATACCGAGCAGAAACATCGGAAGACTTAACAGCTGCCCCATCGTTACCCCCCCCATCAAAATACCGAGTTGTTGATCCGGTTCCCTGAAAAATTCGACCAGAAAACGGAAAAAACCGTATCCACTGATGAACGTCCAGAAAACCGTTCCCGAAGGGGGATCCTTTTTCTCCACTA
Source organism: Geobacteraceae bacterium (assembly GCA_031401815.1). Classification (GTDB taxonomy): domain Bacteria; phylum Desulfobacterota; class Desulfuromonadia; order Geobacterales; family DSM-12255; genus JANNRW01. The sequence continues at coordinate 11,896 of JANNRW010000243.1, forward strand.
ATCTCACAACCATAAAAAGCAGCACCCCTTCCAGAAAAGCCTCATACAGCTGGGAAGGGTGGCGCGGGAGATTCCCACCCCCTGGAAAAACAACACCCCAGGGGAGTTCTGTTGCTCTGCCGTAAAGTTCACCATTAATGAAGTTGCCTATTCGACCGAGGCCAAGACCGACAGGAGCAGTATGCGCCAGGATGTCGGCCATGACTGACACCTGAAGACCCTTTTTCCTGACAATGTAAATACCGGCAATGATTGCACCTATCAGACCACCATGAAATGACATCCCCCCTTCCCATACGGCAAATATCTTCAAAGGGTTAGCAAGATACCAGCTGAAGTTGTAGAAAAGAATATAACCAAGCCGGCCACCAAGCACTATCCCCATTGCAATTGAAAAGATGAGGTCAGAAACTGTGTCTGAAGAGATAAGGAGCTGTCGGGCTTTGGCAACTTTTTTGATAATGAAAAAAGCCGCAAGGAAACCAAGGATATACATAAGGCCATACCAGCGGAATTCAAGCGGGCCAATCTTAAGGAAAACAGGATCAAGAACAGGTAGAGTCATTTTGAAACCTCAAATTAAGATCTGGCTGGGGGTCTGGTGAACTGAGCCTGCCTTTTCGGATAATCAGCTATAAACAGTTATCAGTCAAGAGTCGAATTGTCGGGCAGATGGCAGAGTTGCCTTTCAGGTTTTTACATCAGTATTGACAAATGAGAACGAAATGCTACGCTCTGTTGAACAGGTATTTCTGTCTGGCACGATGCCAAAATGCCAAATATCTAAGCCTGATTATTCCGTTAGAATTGATAGATATCTGAATTCGTGACGGATTCAGAAGATAAAAATGAAGGAGCCTTTATGGTTAATGAGGACAGACGAAAATTTCTCCTGATCTGCCTTGGAGGGATTTCAGCTACTGCTACAGTTGCCCTGGGCTATCCTGTATATCGTTACCTGTCTCCGCAAAAACTGGAGAAATCAGCAACCAAAATCGTAATTCCCGAAAATGAAGTACCTGTTGGAGGTGCCAGGTTTTTCGAGTATGCCGGATCTCCCGCAGTCTTGATAAGGGTGCCTGGGGGTAGTATAATTGCTCTCTCCGCAGTCTGTACTCACCTTGGCTGCATCGTTCAGTGGGAAAAAGAGAAAAGGAGCTTTCTCTGCCCCTGTCACGCCGGGCGCTTCACTCCTGAAGGGACGGTTATCTCCGGCCCCCCGCCAAAGCCGCTTGCAAGGCTCCCCTTTGTCGTCGCCAATGGCGTCAT
>JANNRW010000244.1:0-9944 GCA_031401815.1 Geobacteraceae bacterium
TTTGAAATAGCGAGGTTCATTGCTTACACACATGTCTCAGAAAGCGCAACCACTTCATTTTACCAGTGCTGAAGCGCTTAGTTTCACAGTGAATGCTGCCCATAAAAAGAATATCCGGGTATCGCTTGCTCTGAATGAGCACCTTTATTCAAAGAGGTCCGCCGAAATCGCCCTTGATATCTTCAAAACCGCCCTCGATCTGGGAGTGGATGCCGTAATCGTTACCGATCTCGATTTGTTCCTGAAGTTACGCTCCTCTTTTCCGGACTTTCCTATACACATCAGCGGAGAAGCAGGCGTAAACAATATTCATGCGGTAAAACAGTTCGGCAAATGGAGGGCGACACGGATTATCCTGCCGAGACATCTGACCTTGTCCGAAATCAAAGCGTTGTGTGAGGCTGCTCAGGATTATTCCATGGAGATGGAAGCATTCGTGCTGTCGGAAAGATGCACGTTTGAAGGTGCGAATTGCTTTCCGAGCCATGGGTATCTAAAGAAACATCTCTGCAATGATTTGTCCAGCCCGATACATCTCCTCTCTAACGGAACAGAATCAGATAAAGAAATGATCTCCGCACTGAACGAGCATGTCGATCATTATGATACCTGGAAATCGCACAACTCTGTGGGGCCTTCCTGGCTGGGGGGCGAATGTGCTCTTTGTTACTGCAAACAATTGACAGAGTATGGCATCGATTTCTTAAAAATTGTGGGACGTGGCGTAACACCCGAACATTTATTGAAAAGAGTGGACGTCCTTCACCGTGCCATCTCCTATGTCGGGCCTGGTCATAAGGGCTATTGTCAGGAGCTGATCGGCAGCCCGGAGCTATGTGGTCAGGGTTTCCGATGTTACTATAGGGATTGATATGAGCACCCCCGTCTCGTTATGGATTAATTCCGACGTTTCCTTATACAAAGATATCCTGGATTGGAACGGTTATCTTCGGGAATGGCTGGAAGCAAACCCTCTTGAGATCCGAAATAATGAAGAATTGTTCAGTCCGGCTGCTTCCTTGCTGGCTGGTCTGCTGACAAGAGTTAATCACCTTTCCGTTGAAGCAATTCGCATTGGTTCGGAAACATGTTCCAGGGAACTGCCGAATCTTTCAATCATAAATAATTTTCTCGAACTTTCTGAAAACACCGGTGTGAGACTGGAACTGGTCTTGCCGATCTTGGCCCATGCGGAATGTGTCGAGACGGACATCTGGACTTTCCTGAAGGATATTCCCCCAGAAATAAACATTATCGCAAACGACATCGGAACTGTTGCTTTTCTAAGAGATCATGCCAAGAACAAAATCCTGGCAGGAAGGCTGCTTTGGAAGCAAAAGCGATTTGCACGGTTTCATCAGGACGAATATTCCTTGCTGGGCAAAGATATCCTGGAAGAGTGCCAGATTGTCGAACCACCGGGATGGATAAAGAATTTTGATGTCAATAGTTTCGAAATAGATTTACTGCCACAAGGCTTGAGCTTCACCAGCGATAAAGTTGATAAATGCATTGGTATCAATCTTCCCTGGAGTTTAATCACTTATGGAAGAGTTTGTTTTATAGGTTCTCTGGAGTTCCCCCTTCATCAGAAGTTTCGTATTTCAAGCCAGTGTTCGCATGAGTGCAATCGCTTTCCCCAAGTTTACAAGAATCCGGAATGGGAAAGTCAGTTATTCCGTGCGGGGAAAGCCATTTATTGCTGTTCTAATCCGGGGGATTATTCGTGGCTTGGTTATCAGGGGCTTTCACATTTAATTCTTGATACGACAAAGTGCTTTTTGTCTCTTGGAGTGACACTACGCAAATTGAGCATAGGAGGAAGAATGGCAGCTGACGTTATAAAACTATTATGAACAGTCGAGCAGGCTTCTCTTTAGCACGTCTATGGGCAATAGTCGTCAAAGAGTTCATCCAGATGCGCCGCGACCGCCTTACCTTCGGGATGATGGTCGGGATACCGCTGATGCAGCTGATGCTGTTCGGTTTTGCCATAAACTCCGATCCCAAGCATCTGGCAACAGCTGTGCTGGTGGCGGATCACGGTTCGCATGGTCGTACTCTGCTACAGGCTGTAAAGACGAGCGGTTATTTTGATTTCGTCAGGCAGGTTGAATCAGCAGCGCAGGGTGATGATCTGCTTGCGCGTGGCGAAGTTCAGTTCTTTATCACAATTCCGCCTCAGTTTTCCGTAGAACTTATCCGGGGCGAACGTCCGGTGCTTTTGCTAGAGGCTGATGCAACTGATCCTGCTGCAACCGGGAATGCTATTGCTTCCCTCCGGACGGTTCTCAGTAATGCTCTTCAGCATGACATGAAGGGGGCACTGGATTACCTCTCCAGCGGGCGGGATCCTGTCGAGCTCAGAGTCCATCCCCGCTACAACCCTGAAGGGATCACACAGTACAACATAGTCCCAGGCCTCATGGGGGTGGTTCTTACAATGACCATGACCATGATTACCGGGCTTGCCATAACCCGTGAACGGGAGCGGGGTACTATGGAGAATCTTCTCTCAATGCCAACTCGGCCGCTTGAGGTTTTGATCGGCAAGATCATCCCCTATATTCTGGTCGGTTATGTGCAGATGGGGCTCATCCTGATTGCTGCAAAACTTCTGTTCCATGTTCCTATGGTCGGGAGCATCGGGCTCCTCTTGGTTGTAACAATGCTTTTTATAATCGCTAATCTGGCGGTTGGTATTACCTTCTCCACGCTGGCTCGAAATCAGCTCCAGGCAGTGCAGATGACGTTTTTCTTCTTCCTCCCATCGCTTCTACTTTCAGGCTTCATGTTCCCTTTTCGTGGGATGCCTCGCTGGGCTCAAATCATTGGTGAAGTTTTCCCGCTTACCCACTTTCTGCGCGTTGTTCGCGGAATTCTTCTTAAAGGGAACGGCCTGGCAGAAATCTGGCAGCAGGTCTGGCCGATTGCCATGTTTGCCATGGTGGCGGTATTTGTCGGGGTAAAACGATATCGCAAGACTCTCGACTGAAACCGCGAGTTCCCGTGCTGTTCAAATCCGGCAATCATCAGAAATGACAAAGCCATTGTTTGACATTTCTGCATATTTAAGTCATGATTTCTCTCCCGATGGAGGGGGTTTTCTTTTGATGCCGCAGCCAGTTCTGTTCTGAGAGCCCCCAATTTTAGGGAAGGAAATGATTGATGATATGCCCGCTTTCCCCAGCCCATTTTGTTGCCCTGGGCTCTTTTCAAATCTTTGTTCTGCTGCTTTTCATCAATGCAACTCTGGCATTTCTGCCGCTTTTTATCTTTATTCTGCTCTGTTTTAGCGCTCCGCTGTTTCCCTGTTTCAGCTTTTTTTTGCCGATCATATGCAGGGGGGGGAGGGGTGCAAAAGGGGTAGCACTTACTTTTGACGACGGACCCGACCCGGATGTCACACCAAAGCTTCTGGAACTCCTGAAACATCAGGGGGTGACGGCAACCTTTTTCGTAACCGGTGCACGTGCCGAACGTTATCCTGACATAATAAAAGCTATTCTGGATGACGGCCATACTGTAGGAAACCACTCCTATAGTCACTCCCCTTTTCTGATGCTGAAAGGTTGCACTAAACTTGAGCAAGAGATTGTGTCTGCGCAGAACGTTTTCAGGCAGTTTGGCATAGTGCCGCTTGCTTTTCGTCCTCCGGTCGGAATTACCAACTCCAGACTCTGGCGGATTCTGCTTGAAAACGGCATGTTCTGTCTCAATTTCAGCCTCCGTGCGCGTGACTTCGGGAACAGAAGAGTGACGGGTCTGGGTCACACTCTGATGCTGAAGGCTCAACCAGGCGATATTATCCTGCTTCACGACATTACTCCGAGGCATGAGAGCGTGGAATATCTGTTAAAGGAGTTTTCTGCACTTATCGAGGGGCTCAAGGGTAGAGGGCTGGAGATTCTTCCGCTTGGCAGCCTCATAGGTAAAGAGGTCATGCAGAGGAGCACTGATGTTTTTGAACCCAACCCGGCAGAGCAATTTTACAACGGTCTGGCCGCAACCTATGATCAGGAGCAGTTTGCATCTTCTGTGTCGCTTTCGCGCTTAACCGAGTATCGACTGTTTACTGCCAGACTTTCCACTTTATTTGCCGGTGCCAACCGTGTTCTTGAGATCGGAGCAGGTACCGGTATTTTCACACTTGATATAGCTCGTAACTGCTCAGAGGTTATAGCAGCAGATATTTCCGGCAATATGCTGGAGCTGCTTGAAAAAAAAGCAATTGCAGAGGGTATAGAAAATATAAGGACTCTGAAAGGGGACGTGGAAACAATCGAGATCAAGGGGCCTTTTTCTCTGGTCTGTGCTTTTTCTTCGCTGGAATATCTTGTCAATCTTCCTGCTTTTTTTGCCCGGATTGCCCCCCAGATCGAGCCCGGAGGGGTTGTTTATCTTATTACCGCCCGAAGGTCACTGTTCAGACTCTTTACCCAGATCGGAAACGCCATGCGCCAAGGTCTCTGGCTGAAGGCTCACAGCAGCAGGGAGATAGAGTCGATGCTCACTGCTGCCGGATTCGAGCAGATAACTATCTCTTCTCATCTTCTGAAATCATTTCTCTCCGGTGGGATGCTCTTGGAGGTGGTCGCTCGCAGAAGTGCCAAAGTTGAGGTCTCAGCATTGCCTGTAACTCTTTCCGTGACAGAGGCAGGTCAACCTGAAACTGTGCCGGAAACTCTTGTACTGGTTCCGGTATTCAACCATGCAAAGAGCCTCAGGGGCGTTGTAGAAGGCATACTGGCGGAAGGGTTTCCGATTCTCGTGATTGATGACGGGAGCAGTGACGGTTCTCTTGATACTGTCAGCGATCTTCCGGTAAGACGCCACAGACTTCCAGTGAATATCGGGAAGGGGGGGGCGATTCTCGCTGGTCTGCAGATAGCACGAACTTCCGGGTTCCAGGCGCTTATTACGATAGATGCTGATGGCCAGCATGACCCGCCAGATGCGAAGCTGCTTCTGCAAGCGGCCTCTTCATCGTGGCCCTGTATTGTGATAGGCGAGCGGAGGATGGAGACTCTGAACGTCCCACGCTCAAGTCTTTTCGGGAGGGATTTTTCAAATTTCTGGGTGCGGCTCGAAACCGGGCAGACGCTCCCGGATACCCAGAGCGGTTACCGGCTCTACCCGGTTGAATTTCTGGAAAGCTTCCGGTTTATTTCCCGTAGGTATACTTTCGAAATAGAAGTCCTTGTGCGAGGGCTCTGGGCTGGTCTCCCGGTGTTGTCAACCCCGGTACAGGTCTACTATCCACCGGGTAACGAGCGGGTTTCACATTTTCACAAATTAAAAGACAATCTTCGTCTGAGCTGCCTGCATACCTTTCTTGTGATTCGTTCACTGATCCCCTGGCCGCACCGTCGTCTGTTTCAGGGGAGAAATGAATCAATAACGCAGCCCGGCATTTTTAAGCCGATCCAGTACCTTAAAGCACTGAGTCTGGAGCATTCAAGCGCAGCTGAGCTTGCTGCTGCTGTCTGGGTTGGTATTTTTCTCGGAGCTCTCCCCATAATCCCGTTCGGGATTGCCGCTATTGTCTACGCAACCCACAGGCTCCACCTGAACAAACTTGCTGCCGTTGGTGCAAGTAATCTCTGCTGCGCCCCTTTTGTTCCGTTTCTCTGCATTGAGCTGGGTCATTATCTGATACATGGCAGTTTCTGGTATCAATTTAACCGTCAGACGCTTCTGAATGAGATACATTATCGACTTTGGGAGTGGTTGCTCGGAGCATTGCTGATCGGGCCAATTCTGGGGTTGATCGGTGCGCTTCTGACCTATTCTCTGGTGAATATGTTCCGCAAGCAGAGTAGGGAAACTGTTGCAACAGTTCAGAATGAGATGTTAAGAAATACGGGGGTCAGATGAAGATACTGCTCATCAACCCCCCTAACTGCGGCAGAAGCATCCCGGAAGAGCGGTATGGCATTGATTCGATTCGACAGATCTTCCGTGGAGAGCCTTTGGCTCTTGAGGTATTGGCTGGCAACCTCCCTGAGCATGATGTACGGATTCTGGATCTTAAAGTCGAACCTGATGGCATGCAGCAGGCTCTGGCTGCTTTCAGACCTGATCTGGTCGGGTTTACTTCAGTTACCTGCGAGGCAAATACAGTCCTTCGACTGGCCAGTGAGGTTAAGGAGAGTTGTAATTCACTGGTTGTTGTTGGAGGTATTCATGCCAGCAGTGATCCCTCATTCTTTAACCACCCTTCCATTGATTATATTGTCATAGGACTTGGCAAGAGCAGTTTTGCCGAACTTGTCAAATCAATCATGACCGGAAACCTCAAGCCCCAGATCCCTGGTGTTGCGGCCACCAACCCAGGTAAAGAGCTGCTTTTCACCCCCAGGGTATTCGGATCAGCTGACCTTGCTGAGTCAGCCTGCCCCAGATACGATCTTGTTGCCACTTACCGTAACAGTTATACTCTCTCTGCTGTAGGCACCAGGCTGGGTCTTGTTGTTTCAGCTTTTGGCTGTCCATACAGCTGCTCTTTCTGCTGTATCAGCTCCATGACCGGAGGCAGTTATCTGACGCATTCGATTGACGTAGTGGTTGCCCAGATAAAGATGCTGGAGGATTTACAGGTCATCCGTCTGGTGGATGCGAATACCTTTGGTAATACGCTTCATGCGGCTCTCTTGGCAGAGGCGATCATTTCAGCAGGGATCAGAAAGCATTTCATTGCTGATGTGCGGTCTGATACAGTTGTGAAGAATCCTTCCCTGATGCGGAAATGGAAGGAGGCTGGTTTGCGCTCCGTGGTCATAGGTTTTGAGGAGATCGTTGACAAAAACCTCACCTATTTCAACAAGGAGAGCAGTGTCGCTCTGAATGATGAAGCGATTGCCATTCTTCACGAGCTTGGAATAACAATTGTCGGTGACTTCATCGTCTCGCCGGATTATGATGATGCATGTTTCGATGCTTTAGAGAGCTACGTGACAAGGAATGCTATAGATCTCCCGATTCTGACAGTGTTGACACCGTTGCCTGGTACACGACTCCATGCCAGACTTAAAGAGCGGATCACTATTAAGGATCTCGACTATTATACGCTCACAAACGCAGTAATGCCGACACGTCTTGGGGAAGAGCGTTTTTATCAGCAGTACGCAAGATTGATAAAATCATTTCACGCTAATGCAAAGATATAAAGGGTGGAGAGTAATGGATGCATATATAACTGATATTGCCGCATTTCTTCCCAATAAGCCGGTTGACAACTTGAATATTGAGAAGGTTCTCGGTATGATTCATCAGACCCCTTCGCGTACCAGAGGGGTCATTCTGAGAAACAACAAGATCAGGGAGCGTTACTATGCCATTAACCCTGAAACCGGGTCAATTACACATACCAATGCCCAGCTTACTGCCGAAGCAATCCGCCGCTTGCGCCCTTACAAAGAGTTCAAAATGGATGAGATAGAGTGTCTGGTTTGCGGCACATCTTCCCCGGATCAGCTTATGCCGGGGCACGGATTGATGGTTCATGGCGAGCTGGGGAGCTCCCCCTGCGAGGTTTCCAGCATGTCCGGCATATGTCTCTCAGGGGTAAGCGCTTTAAAATATGCTGCCATGAATGTTGCGCTCGGGCTTACCGGTAATGCCGTTGCAACAGGATCGGAGCTGGCTTCTACATTCATGCGGGCAAAGCTTTTTTCTGCTGTTACTCCCGAACGGGCGTCCGAGTTGGAGGCACAGCCTGTCATAGCCTTTGATGCCGACTTTTTGCGCTGGATGCTCTCTGACGGCGCAGGTGCGGCTTTTCTTTCCCGTTCACCATCAAAGGATGGTATTTCACTGAAAATCGAGTGGATTGAGCACCTCTCCTTTGCGAATGAGCTAGAAACCTGCATGTACAGCGGAGCTGTAAAAAATGACGATGGTAGCATTTCGGGCTGGCGTTCTCTTGACTGGTCAGTTGCTGATGCCTCATTTCTGGTCAAACAGGATGTGAAGCTCCTGAATCGCGAAATTATCAGCACAATTGTGAACAGAACCCTGACCAGGGTAGTTGCGAAACACTCCATCTCTCCCGGTGATATTGACTGGTTTCTTCCTCACTATTCGTCTGACTTTTTCAGACAGAAACTTCATGATCAGATGGGAGAGATCGATTTTTCAATTCCGCAGGAGCGCTGGTTCACCAATCTTGAGACCAAGGGGAATACTGGCGCTGCTTCAATATACATCATGCTGGAAGATCTGTTTCATTCAGGCCGTCTTGAGAAAGGCGAGACCATCCTCTGCATGATTCCGGAAAGCGGAAGATTTTCTGTGGCATACATGCTTCTTAAAGTTGTTTAGGGTTCTGGGCTGTTTTCCAGAGCTTCGTTACATTCTCTTTGTGGAACGTTACATGATCAGTAAATAATCAGAGTTGTGACATTACTGATTCCGGAGAAAATACAGATTGCAGCTTGTATTACCGGTTCATTTATTCTATAAGTAATAGAACATGGTGAATTTATGAAGAGTTTTTTTCTACTACCCATACTGCTGCTGATTATTATCCTTGTATCTCCACCCTTATCTTTGGCCGATATTTACAGGTTCGAAGACTCGGAGGGGGGGCTTCATTTTACTGATGCGCCAACAGATAAACGCTTCAAAATTTTCATGAGAGATTTTGAGAAGGACAGGCGCCTCAGAACTAATTTCGGATTTAAGCGATTTACACGAAATCCTTCTGAATTTGATCCGATTATCTCATCCACTGCCATGGAGTTTGGAGTTGATAAATCTCTTGTAAAGGCAGTTATTCATGCCGAGTCTGGCTATAATCCAAATGCAGTCTCCAGCAAGGGCGCCACAGGTCTTATGCAGTTGATGCCCGGAACAGCTCAGGATTTGAAAGTGTATGACTCTTTTAACCCGGCCGATAATATCAGGGGAGGTGTCAGATATCTGCGCTTCCTTCTCGATACTTTCAAGGGTGATGTAACCCTTGCCCTTGCTGCATACAATGCCGGACTTGGCAAAGTGGCAAAATTCGGGGGCATTCCTCCTTACCTGGAGACTCGCAACTACGTAAGCAAAGTGTTAAACTACCGTAAGTCTTATCAATAGCTGTATGTTTTGTCCTACGCTCCTTATTTTCTAACAGGTTATATTTAATGTCTGAATCTGAAGTAAATCAAAACTCAATCTGGAATCCACCCAATATTCTTACCTTGATACGGATTGCAGTGATACCTGTAATGGTCATTCTGCTTATGACGGATACCAGGCAGACCTGTTTCTGGGCAGCGGCGCTTTTTTCTGCTGCTGCGTTTACTGATTGGCTGGACGGGTATCTTGCCAGACGAATGTGTATTGTTACGGTATTTGGAAAATTTCTCGACCCGATTGCCGACAAACTTATCGTAATGGCAGCACTGATCATGATAATTCCTTATGGTCGGGCACCAGCATGGATGGTTCTGGTCATTCTCGGGCGGGAGATAATCATAACCGGATTAAGAGGCATTGCATCTTCAGAAGGGATTGTTATAGCAGCAAGTGATCTTGGAAAATTCAAGACTATATTTCAGATTGTCGCCATAATTGCCCTTCTTCTCCATTATGAGTATCAATGGTTTTTTTCTGTGGAACATCCTCTTCTTGTTGTGAACATGCACAACGTCGGAATGTTTTATCTCTGGATTGCCTTCATCATAACCGTCTGGTCAGGAATTGATTATCTTGCTAAATTCATTAGAGTAATTGCGAAGTGATTCAATAATCCTGTTTGTCATTTCCTTCTGCGATAAACAGTTTATCTACCTGCGTTTCAAAAAAAGCCATACGATTGAAAAAAAGAGTTGACTGCTAGGGCGAGGTTAGTTATATTGCCAATTCTGCTGCGGGGCGTGGCAGGAAGAGCTGGTCTTTGAAAACTGAATAGTAGGAAAGTAGATGTGGGTAAATAAGAACACAAATGGAACTGC
>JANNRW010000245.1:0-10029 GCA_031401815.1 Geobacteraceae bacterium
CACTGAGATAATCATTACAGAGACTTAGATAAAATATCAGCTTCATTTGTGTTCACCTTTCAGGTTGTACGGTGATTTCAAATAATCTCAATGATTTCCTCTGTGTCTCAGTGCCTCTGTGTTTCAACTGCCGTTTTTAGGGTAAATCATGAAATATCGGCATCTCGTAAAAACTGAGTTGTCTCTTCCGGGGATGTCGAATTTATAAAGAACCCAGTTCCCCATTCAAACCCTGCAATCGGAGTAACTCTCGGAACAAGCTCGATATGCCAGTGATAATCATAACGTATCGAATCCCAGTAATCTGACTTGCCGGGACGAACCTGCTGGGGGGGTGCATTATGAAGAATAAAGTTGTAAGCAGGGTCTTTAAGCACCTTTTTTACTCTCATCAGCATATCTTTCATCGCAATGGCCAGCTCTGACAGTTGCCTGTCGTTCATAAGGGCAAAGTCGTGTGAATGATGCTTCGGATAGAGTCTTAGTTCAAAGGGAAAGCAGGCTGCATAAGGGGTTACCAGGAGATAATCCGCACTCTCCCTGACTACCCTGCTCCCCTCCTTAAGCTCGAATTCGATCAGATCGCAGAAAATGCAACGCTCTCTTTTAGCATAGAAGTCACGGCAGACACGGAGCGCTTTTGCAGCTACAGGGGGGGTCATCGGGACAGCGATCAACTGACTGTGGGAATGGCTCAAGGTAGCTCCAGCCTGTGCTCCATGGTTTTTGAATAAGACCATGTGCCGAAACCTGAAATCATTACGAAGATCAAGCAGACGCGCTCTGTAGGCAAAGAGCACATTGGTTATTTCTACAGGTGTCAGCTCAGCCATGCTCCGGTGATGATCAGGGGTTTCCACGATAACTTCATGGGCTCCGATACCGTCACGGACGTCGTACAGCCCGTAGCCCCTGCTTTTTATCTCTCCCTCCACCCTGAGAGCAGGGTATTTGTTCGGAATGACTCGAACTTGCCAGCCGGGGGAGTTGGCCTCTCCTGAAGATCTGATGGCAAATATTTCGGGCGGAGTCTTTTTTTCATAACCATAACAAAATGGACAAACTTCGCTGCTATGGTGATGCGGTTCAATATGAAAGTCTCGCGGTCTTCGCCCACGTTCCGTTGCAATGATTACCCAGTGCTCTTTTAAAGGATCCCAGCGTAGTTCAGACATGATATCTCCATGATATTTGTAAAGGCATGGTGCCTTGATTTAACCAACCACCAACCACCAACCACTAACCACTATATCAACCACGTATCCAATTCCAGCTCTTCTCCGGCATACATCAGTTTCATCGGAGCATCTGACGGCCAGCGGTTCAGTTCGTTACTGTCGCGCATATGCAGAATTGTAGCAAAAATATAATCATCAGCATGCAGCTTGAGGGGTTGGAGCGGCACCTGAATTTCGCATATTTTTCTGATTGCCCAGTGGCAGATATCATCCTTTTCTATCCATCTTCCGGATATTCGCTTTTCAAGCCTGCTTTCGCCGACAGATGATTTCATCAGTATCCGAAACTCGTTTTTCTGTACAAGATGGAGTATAAGCTCGTCATCAGGAAGGAGAATCTTGTCGAGGGGGATAATTCCGTCAACCCTGAAATAAAAGGAAGCATGATCATATCCAAAGTAGAAGGAGCGTAAAGGGTTCTCAGCTGCGTGCATTGTAGAACCCTGCCTTGACAGGTCATAAAGACCGGCTGCCAGCCACTCGAAATAATCGCCGACAAGTCCGCTGATGACAGGAGAGATGAATCCACAAGGGTCACGGACAAAGCCGGCAGGGCTCTTTTTCTTTACAGGTTCATAGAGTTCAGCCGGGATTTCAGCTCCAATCGAGCGGTAAACGTTCATAAGATGTCGCCGGAAGAGGAGATCAAACTGGGCGCTGTGAGATGAGAAGTGATCGTCTCCATACCACCAGAACCAGTCGCTGCCTTGAGCGGCAAAGATGTCCCTGCATACTCCTGCGGCAAGCTGGTCACTTTCAGCGAAGATGTCACTGGAACCTTTTGAAAGAAGTTCCGCAACTTCCGGACAAGCTTTGACAGCGGCCTCACGGGTTTTGGAAAGCAGCTCCCATGCGCGGTTTTCTTCCGGATGCCCTATCCAGATGCCGTAATTGGCATTGATCCATGATCCCGGATGGATATGATTCAAAGCCCTGACAGGTGGGGTTGCAATAATCTCGCTGAAAGTTTTCGGTTGAATCCGGTCATTATCTGCAAGTGCTGCATAAAGCCCTTTCAGGAAATGATAACCATTGTCAGGATAATATTCCCACGCATTTTCGCCATCCAGAATTACGGAGACAACTCTTGCTCCATGAATATTAGTGGCTATCCCTTTCAGTTTTTCAATAAAGTCTGCTACTGCTCTCTGTTCATCCCACTGGGAGTAAGTGAAGCCGACAAGGTCTGACAGCGAGTGATCACGAAAGAAAAGCTGCAACTCTTTTCCTGCATGCTTATAACTGTAAGGGTGAAAGATTGCTTCCCTACCTATCCCAAGCCCCCCCAGAGAGGCAGACAGCACCCCCTCATCAGTTGCAGTCCATTTAATACCGCAGTCGGTAATAATGGCCAATACCTCGTCACTCACAGACCCTTCAGAGGGCCAGAGCCCTTTTGGGGTGAAGCCGAAAACTCTTTTAAAGCACTCCATACCGGCAAGGATCTGACTCCTGGCATCTTCAGGGTGACTGAAAGCTCTGTTCGGGAGGTGCACTCTGGGCATTGCGACAGAAGCCGATTTCAGATCACACAATAGCGGCAAGATAGGATGAAAATAAGGGGTGACAGATAACTCTATCTTCCCTTCCTCATGCAGTTTCCGGTAGAGAGGGATAATCCCTTCAATTATTTTCTGATGAGAGGCAAATAGAAGACCCTTCTCCTCAAGAGTATAGTTTCTCCCTTTTTGAACAAGCTTTTGCAGCTCCGGAAAATTGCGGCGAGCTGCTTCACCAGTCCAGGCAAGAAAAAAACAGACTTGCAGATCCAGAATATCCTGAGTGCGAAACTGGCGGAAACGGCGGTCATCATTTACTCCTGACTCATCGCCTGACATCTTGAACAGTTCATAATAGCGAGGATTAGGCTCTATAAGGCGCTGCCGGTTTGCAGCAAAAAAATTCGAGATTATGAAGGAGCGCTCTTCTTCTCCCATCTCGTATGGGTTCATCTGCCCATGGATAAGGAAAGGGTCAATCGCTCTGCCGAGAGCGTAATCTTCCAGTTGATCCAGAAGTGAAGGGACAAAGTTGAAAACTGCACGTGCGCCGGGAGTTTCATCCACAATTGCCGCCATGTCGTAGTAATCCTTCACTGCATGCAGATATGTCCATGGGAGGATATATTCACTGCTTAGCGGATCCTTGTAGTACGGCTGGTGCATGTGCCAAAGGAGAATGACTGAAAGAGGACTTTTCATTGCGCAGTATGAATTATACAGAAGGCTTTAAAGAAACATTTTGAGTTGCCTCTCCGGATCATTGCAGCTCCTTTTTCCAGAGATGAACTTTTTCAGAGTATTCAGCCATAAGTTTATGAGCGATTTTCGGCTCTTTTGCTTCAGTTATAATCTGAATAAAGGAGCGGTTCTGGTCAGGAAGAAGCAGTAACCAGTCTTCGTTGAAATGAACCTTTATGCCATCTATGAAGCTGGCCTCTTTTTCAAGGCTGTCTTCACTCATTTTCCGCATGATTCCACCTTTCAACTCCCATATGCAAGGAATTTTCGCCTGTAGAAAAGTCCTTTGCGGAATTTCAGTGGCAACTTTGGACAGGGAGAGAGATGTAGCAGCTATAAGTTCAATAATCTTGGCAATGACAAACATCCCGTCAAAAGCTGGCTGAAACTTTGGTATCGCAAACTGGCCATCCATTGAGCCCGCCATGACAACATCCTGCGACAGAGCCGCCTCAATCATCGACCGTTCACTGCTCTTTGTTCGATTGACAATAGAGAGTTTTTCATGAACCATCAAGTCAATTACTGATGGAGCTGATACCGGCACAACAAAGGTTCCACGCTCACCAGCCTTAAGGAGGAGCAAGACAATGAGCGGTAAAAGCTCTGACTGGGTGAATATTTTGCCGGAGTCATCGACAAGTGTTATCTCTTCTCCGCCCGGATCGAGCGAAAAGCCAGCATTGGCACCGAGGGTCATGACAATTTTGGCCAGTTGCTGGAGTCCCGCAGGTTTTTCGGCACTTTTTTTGGAACCCCTCTCTTCATCTATGTAAGCATTGAGGCTGATGACTTCACAGCCCAGGTCATTCAGAATCGCAGGAAGTACCTGACCTGCCGTGGAGTTGTTGAAGTCAATGACAGCTTTGAGATTTCGTTTGCGAAGAAGATTGCGGTCAATATTTCTGAGGAATCCCTCCTTATAGAAATCCAGCACCTGTGGAAGCTCTGTAATTCCTCCTGGCTCCTTGTGATGGGCGCGGCGGAAATTTTCCTTGAAAAAGATCCGTTCGACATTTTTTGACATTGCGCTCGAAAAATCAAGTCCGTCCCCATCCAGAAACACGATTTCCGTTGAAGAGGGGTCATCAATAGACTGGCGAAAAAAAACTCCGCCAACTTCTCCGTATGTATTCAGTTTATAGCGAACTACAGGGAGGGGGATCATTTTCAGGTCGCGGACATTCACCCCTGCCGAAAGAATCCCTCCCAGAAAGCTTCTTTTAAGCATTCTGGACGAGAGAGTTGCATCTCTTCCCGCAAGAACGAAACTCCCTTTTCCAAGGGATGTTCCATAAGCGCATCCAAGCTTTGCAACAAACTCGGGTGTCAGCTCTATGTTTGTAAGCCCGCGCACCATAGCCCCTTCAAACAGGGACTTCTTCCATTTATCGCCCCAGATAAGATTTGCAGTTACTGTGGCACCCGGCTCGATCAGTTTCCGTGGCCAGATCTTGACGTCACGCTTGATGTAGGCGTCTTCACCTATGGAAGTATCTTCTGCAACGATACATGCCTCTTCCATGACAACGCCCTGCCCGACCCGCACATTGTTACAGATTACGCTGTCAGTAAGTCGTGCCCCCTTTTTTATGAAGACATTATCCCAGACAATACAGCGCAGGAGGCGTGCCCCCTCCTCAACTGTGCAGTTGCAGCCTATCACGGTGTCCTTTATCTCAGATTGGCCGATAACCTGCGAGTTATCGCCTATGATGACAGTCCCGTGTATATGTGTCGGGTCATCAAGACGAACATCTCCGCCTGTCCTGATATCCTTGCCGACAAACTCCTGTTTGGGTTCATCAATGGCGATATTGATCCGCCCCCTGAAAATGTCATGATGTGCTTCGCGATACGAGTCTGTATTCCCTATGTCTCGCCAGTAACCTTTGGCAGTAACTCCAAAAAGGGGCTCCCTGTTTTTAAGGAGAAGAGGGAAGAGGTCCTGGGAGAAATCAAAATTCTCGCCAGATGGGATATATTTCAGGATTTCCGGTTCGAGTATATATATACCGGTGTTTATGGTGTCTGAAATAACTTCACCCCAACCTGGTTTCTCCAGAAATTGAACTATCCGTCGGTTTTTATCTGTTATGACAACACCAAACTGAAGCGGATCCTTGACAGATGTGAGAGTTATGGTTGCTTTTGCCTTGTTGTCCAGATGAAAATCGATAATTTTTTTCAGATTGAAATCGGTAAGCAGATCACCACTGATAATCATAAACCGCTCGGTCAGATATTTCTCGGCGTATTTGACAGCTCCTGCTGTACCCATATCTTCAAGAGGAGTTACATATGTAATTTTTACGCCAAAGTCAGAGCCGTCACGAAAGAAATTCTTGATTACAAGTGGCTGATGGTAGAGGAGCATGACAAGATCAGTAATTTCGTATTTTTTCAATAACTCTACAATATGAAGCATTATCGGCCGGTTCATAAGCGGTATCATCGGCTTAGGAAGGCTGCTGGTAAGTGGCTGGATACGGGTACCGAACCCCCCCGCCATAATTACAGCTTTCATCTTTTACCCCTCCTTGCGGCTCTTTTTTCTCTCCATGAGGCGCTTTATTTCATCCTTTAACTCCTGCATGTCGCTTGATTTTACAACATAACCGTCGGCCAGCCAGGCCGAAAAATCATCCTTGTAGCATGAAAATGCTGTTGAGAGAATCACCACCATGTCGTGGCGTTCCTTTACAATTGTTTGCAGCAAGTCAAGACCACTCTCGTTTTTAAGCTTGATATCCAGCAGAGCCACGCCATATTTGTTGGCTTGAAGAAGTTTTACCGCTTCTGCAATTGTGCCTGCTGTATCGACTTCATAACCCTCCTCAGCAAGCTCCTGTGCGTAAAGCAGCCTGATGCCGGCTTCATCGTCTACAACCAGTACTCTTGTCATTACTGAGCCTCCTCTGTTGATTGTGGTAGCTTTATAGAGTATCTGTTGCCCCCTTCGAGACCCTCTTCAATTTCAAAACCATTACCGTTTTTTTCCAGGATTATTTTGCAAAGTGGCAGACCAACGCCGATTCCAAGCTCCTCAGTTGATGAAAACGGAGCGATCAAGGACTCTTTAATCTCCCTGGGGAGTGGCGCTCCATCATCGCTGACAGTTATGACCAGCATCTTGTCCCTGCGGAAGGTCTTTACTTGGATATGTCTTGCATCTGGCTGATTTTCTGCAATATGTGTCATGACGGTTTTGAGGCAGAATGAAATCTGCTTGTAATCAAGCTTTGCCGGAGGGAGATCCGGATCAAGAGTGGTTTCGATGAATACATTTCTGTCACTTATTGTGGGCTCGATTTCCGTAATTACAGAAATTACCAGCTGGTTGATATCCCAGTAGTCTATTACAGGATGAATAGAGTCCGAGTAGTTAAGGACATCTTCAAGTACTTTATCAAGATGCTTTGCTTCGGTGACTATGTATTCAAGGTACTCCTTTCTCTTCAGGATGTTATCAGGATTTTTCAGGAGAGAACGGGCATATCCGCCGATTGCGGTAAGCGGGTTTCTTATAGAGTGGGCAATACTTGAGGTTACTCGTCCCACTACTGCCATCTTCTCCATCCTGACAATCAGTTGCTGCTGCTCCTGTAGTTTAATATTAGCTCTTGAGAGTTTCTCAACCTCCTCCTGAAGCCTTTCATATAATGAGGCTCGTTCAATTGCAAAGGCAACAGGAAAGGCGAAAGTCTGCATGGTCTGCATGTCGCGGGGGGCGATAGGCTTGTTGGTGACGAAGTTATCGGTAAGCAGAATCCCGATATTGCGGTTGCGCGATATAAGAGGCATGATGAGGAACTGTTCAACCCCAAGAGCTGACCTGACCCGATCATCAATCTGCGGATTTCCGGATGCGTGCTCAACCAGAATCGGGCGCTTTTCGCGCAGAGATATGTTGAATATGTGAGTTGCATCACCACAGGGGGTGCTCAGCAACTCAAGAATGTCCTGAAACTTGGCTCGCTCGGAAGAGAGTTTTGTCTTGTAAAACTGCTTGGAGAGCTGGTTCAGGGAGAAGTTGCTTCGATCAACTTCATCCCATATTTGCCAGGCCTCCTCATAATTACGTGGCCCTACACCAAGATGCCCCTTCAATGTTTTCTGGTCTTTGTCAGCCATCAAAAGAAAAGCCCTGTTCATCCCGAACCCTTTTCCGGATGTAATGGCTGTCATTGCAACTGAAAGAATTTCGTCAAGCTCCATGGAAGTCTGCAATACATTGCTCAGTTCATGAAGAAACTTAATCTCGCGACTTTTGCTTGTAAGGAAACTTGAAAGCGACAGCAGATAACTCTTTTGATCCTTATACTCTTCACGCAGGATTGTTATGACGGAGGTAAACAGATCACCTTCAGGAATTCTTGCAAGATCCCGGATGAAAACAGGGCAGTCGAGACACTTTTCAACCAGACGCTTCCGCTGAGAGGAGTAAAGGTATTCATCCCCCTCCTCGATATTCGGACATTCCAGAGGATTGTGTTCAGGATTGAACCAGCAGCACTCGAGTTTCATCAAATTCTCCGGAAAAAAGAAGATATAAGAGGTGTAAAAGAAGATAGCTTCATCATTATAGCAGTCAAATCCTGACATGCAACAGAGGCGTTTAAAGGTAATTGCCGAATTTGATTATACATACTGCGCAAGTTATGACCAATCTCTTATCTTTCAAATTCTTTATCCGAGCAGCCAAGACAGGCTCATCTGCCATCCGTCCAGACTTCCACACAAAAGCTGCTCAGCCTGCTCGATAAATCTAGAACTTAAAAAGGAAAGCCCTTAACCCAATGGGTGAAGTTTCTTCTTTCACGTTTTTCAGGTTTTATCAGGTGTTATCGGCCTTTATTTGGCTAAGTGCCGTTTTTGGGTTTAATGTCCCAACAATTTTACTCTTCATATCCGCCGTTGTGATGTCTTCTGTTTTGTGATACTAAATACTTATGGGCAAAGAAGAGATCATTAATATAATCCGAAACAGCAAGCAGGAAATCGGAACCCGTTATGGAGTCAACCGGTTGGGATTGTTCGGTTCGTATGTGCGCGAGCAGCAACGGAAAAAGAGCGACATCGACATCCTCGTCTCTTTTGACCGGGATATTGATCTGTTCGAGTTTATTGACCTGCGGGAGTTTTTGGAGGCACGACTCCATCACAAGGTCGATCTCGTCATGGAGAAGAGCCTGAAACCCGTCCTCGGCAAGCGCATACTCATCGAGGTGGAGTATGTATAAAGGGCGGGAGATAGCCGACTATCTTAATGATATTAACGCAGCCATCGAAGAGGTCGAGGAGTTTACCCTCGGTATGACCTTTGAGGCGTTTGCTCTGGACAAGAAAACTGTCAATGCAGTCATCAGGAGCCTTGAAGTGCTGGGAGAGGCTACAAAAGGTATTCCTGCAACTTTCCGCAGAAAGCATCCTGATATCCCCTGGAGCAAGATGGTTGGCATGCGTGATGTACTTATTCATGACTATATGGGAGTCGATCTTAAAACAGTTTGGAAGGTTGCGGTGGAAAGGCTACCGGAACTTCGTGTTTTGCTTGAAGCATTGCGCTGAGATAGCTTCTGTCCCTTCAAGGTTCCAGTGAGTGACTCTTAAAGGTCTCCTCATGGACTCCAGCGTAAAGTACGAAGCCAAAGCCATAGACGAATGATCGGCACCATTTTGATGATAGTTGAATTGATTTGCGTGCTCATTTACCTCTCGCTGATTCAGTTTCCTTGAATACTCCAGCGAATAATTTGGCCATATTCATTGAACTTCTCAGGCGGCAGACTCACTGTCTCGTATATCTTCAACCCGCCATCAATGGCGCAAAGACGATCCACCTCCGCAACCATCTGTATCTGAGGCCACGTGACACAGCCGGTGATAAGCTCCAATAATATCAAAAGCGCTGCCAGTCGTTTCATGCTGTTCTCCCCCTGTATATCCTGCGTAATTGTTTGTGAAAGAGCCCGGTCGTCCCCGCCACCGGTTGTAAGAAATGCATAAGAAATTGGTTCACAACCGCCTACAACTTTAGCCCTCCTCCGCCAGAGGGGATGTTTTACTGCTTTAAAATGGTTTTACTAGAAGCAAGTGTATAGCCAGGAAATGAAAAATGGGGAAACTCAGTCCTGATAGCAGGTCAAATTCCCCATTTGTTGCCCACTTTGAGTTTTGCATCCGCTTCTCACTATTGATAGCATTTTAATAAAGATGGAATTATTAACTGATATGTTGGAGTTGGATCTCTGTCAACATTTGTTTCGAGAACAGCTGTTTTGTAATAGTAAAAAATGAATTGACAATTAATATCTTTGTTCTAGATTTAACCAGCATCTTTATGGAAATAATGTTTTCTATAGTGGTGTCCACAAATACTTGGATATTTATTACACAGGTAAAGGAGAATCGGTTCATCCGCAGAATCTGTGGGTGACATCAGGCTCAGGCAGTTTCCCAAGCGTGTGATATAGCGCTAGTTTTATGACTTCATAGCTCTTAAAACCGTAAGCTTTTTTAGTGGTGACTTTTGCTTTGTTGTTTAGACC